>NZ_NTVM01000024.1:0-144349 GCF_002558005.1 Bacillus sp. AFS012607 | reverse complement strand
GAAAAGCGCTAAATGAATTAAGTGAGGAAGAATTAGCGGAAATTCAAGGGGCATCGTATGTACAACCAGAAACAACACCACTTTGTGTGGGAGTAATTATAGGATTAACAACGTCAATTAAGATTTGTAAATAAAAATAAAAAACAAAATGAGAGGATGAATGAAATGACAAAAGGATACAAGTTCACAAAAGAAGAGTTAGTAGAGGCTTGGAAAGATCCACAAGTAAGAGAAAAGTTAAAAGATTTACCGAAACATCCATCGGGTAAAGCGTTAAATGAATTAAGCGAAGAAGAACTAGCGGAAATCCAAGGGGCATCGGATGTACAACCAGAAACAACACCACTTTGTGTGGGAGTAATTATAGGAATAACGGCATCAATTAAAATTTGTAAGTAGATAGGTTTCATTCGAAAGGGGTATTCATCTCCTTTTGAATGAAACAGATTCCAATATTCGAATGCGAAAAATCGAATGTTGGAATCTGTTTCCCCTGAAGGGGACCAATTTATTGGAATATGGATTTTAAAATAAGGAAGGGGATTAAATTATTATGTTAATTCACTCATATATAAATGAAAAGGCATTTGCGAAGAGTCTTAATTTGAAAGAGCGTTATAAAACGCTAAAGAGTAGAAGAGATTTATTATTATCGGAGGATTTAAATTTAGCCCAATTAAATAAATGGATAGATAAAATGTTCAGAAGTAATAAAGCTGATTTTGATTTTAAATTAAAAATGAATGAAATGACAAAAGAAGATTTTGCGAGTTTAATTGAGAAAATCCCTGAATCAAAAGAGCATTTATATATAGATGAATTAAATGAACATGTGAATTTGCGCGTGTTAGAAATAGGAATAGAGTTGTGTGAAAGTAAGCCATTAAGTGCAGAGGAAGATTTAGGGTTTATAGAATTTGTTAGGCCGTTTGCACTTTATGCAGCCGAAATGATAGATAGTTCGTTGAAATATAGATTAAATAGGATACGTTATGAGCATGAAGAGATTAAAGAAATGCTAGTGCGATCTTTAGTAGAAGAGTTATTAAATAATGCGGTGCGATCACTAGTCTTAGAATTTAATATTGCAAAACTAAGGGAAGAACTAGTAGGAGAGACTCCAGAAGAGCGATTTCTTTCCTTTGTCAGAGAGAAAGCTAGAAATAAGGAGAATTTAATTGCGTTCTATGAGGAATACGCAACATTAACACGAAGGTTAATTTTGAGAACAGAGTATTTTATACAAAATGTTCAAATGTTACTATTTCGTTTGAATGAAAATTGGCTACAGTTACAAAAAGAATTTCAATTGCAGGATGTATCATTAAGCGAAATTAAGGTTGGATTAGGAGATACACATCAAGAAGGGAAAACAGTTGTCCAGCTTGTATTCTCTTCAGGTAAAGAAATTTTATATAAGCCAAAGTCTATGGAAATTACGAAATCGTACCATGCATTTTTAGAATGGATGAATGAGGTAAGTGGAAGTATACAACTTCCATCATATAAAGTTTTAGACTTTGGTGAATATGGATGGGAAGAAAAAATATTGTATAAACCGTGCTCTTCTAAAGAAGAGGTGGAGCGCTACTATTTACGTTTTGGTAAGTTGATTGGTTTAATGCATATGTTAAAAGGTGCTGATTTGCATTTTGAAAATATAATTGCTCATGGAGAGTATCCATACATTATTGATTCGGAGACGATTTTTCATCAATATCCAAAACTGAATTTTCCGGATAGTGCGGAAGTAAAATTGAAATATGAACAAAGCGACTCAGTGATAGGGTCTGGATTGTTACCGCAAGCTATGTTTCAAAACATCGATGGAAAAGGTATAGATTTAAGTGCTTTAAATGGAAAAGAGCAAGATTTGCCGTTTAAGGTGCTGGCCTTAAGTCAAAATAGTAAGGATGAAATGGAATTTACTATGAAAGAAGCCAAAAGTCAAAGTGCTAAAAATCTACCGAAACTTGGAGTAGAAGAAATTTATGTAGAGGATTATTTAACCTTTATTATTGATGGTTTTCAGGAAATGTGTAAATTTTTTATTGAGTATAAGGAAGAGATTTTATCAGAAAGAGGACCTTTAATTACATTTAGAGAAAATAAAATTCGCATTGTTGCTAGGGCGACTCAACAATATTGTAATTTCTTACAAGAGTCTACACATCCAGACTATATGAGAGATTCAATTTTATTGGAACAATTATTTGAAAGAGTATGGTATTACCCATATGAAAATAAGGGGCTAGTCATTCATGAGATTCAAGACTTATTACGTGCGGATGTTCCTATATTTACGACTTTTACAGATTCACGAGATCTATATAGTAGTACAGGTGAAAGGATGGAAGACTTTTTTAAGGAGAGCGGTTATGAGCAAGTATATAATAGAATTTATCATTTTGATGATAAGGAATTGGAAAAGCAACGAGGGTGGCTGAAGTTGGCAATACAGGGAAATAGAGATATTGATATTAAAGTGAGAAGAAAAGAGGATTACAGAAGTGAATTATTAGAAAATCATCAGGAGACAATCTTGCAGGAAGCTATAAATATCGGAGAGTCTTTAGTAGAGAATGTAGTATTATCAGATGATAAAACAACAGCATCATGGTTACAAGCAAATGTTATTCACGACAAGTGGTATGTTGCCCCGATGAAGCAAAATTTATATGACGGTTTAGGTGGCGTAGCACTATTCTTATTGTATCTAAATAAGGTTACAGGAAACGAAAAATATTTAGAGGTTGCTCATAAGGCGTTGAAGTCAGCGATGAACCCTTTATCGAAAGCGAAGGGGCTTCTATCGACCTTCTTGGGTAAATATTCATTGTTATATCCATTAGCACATTTTCAATCTATAAGTCCTAGAAAAGAATATCAGGATTTTTTAGAAGAAATAAAAGTAGAATTAAAAGAAAGGCTCAAAGAAGAAGAAGAGTTTGATTTGTTAAGTGGCTCAGCAGGAGTTATTCAAGTGGCTCTTAATTTATTTGAAATGACAAAGGATCAAGATTATTTAGATCTTGCTGATATGTACAGTAAGCATTTGGTGGAAAATGTATCAATATTAGAAAGTGGAGTAGCGTGGAAGAATAAACATACTAACAGTTATTTAGGCGGTTTTTCTCATGGGACGAGTGGTATCGCTTGGAGCTTATGGCGTTCAGGGATTATGAATAGGAATCAAGAATATATTGATTTAGCTAAAAAAGCATTTGCTTATGATCGATCATTGTTTGAAAAAGAAGAAAGTGCGTGGAAAGACACAAGAGAGAGTGAGAAGAAGTGCTTACATCAATGGTGCCACGGTTCCACTGGAATAGGATTGAGTAGAGTTTTAGTAAGAAGCTATGAAGAAGATGTAGAAATGGACGAAGAAATTCGAGTGGCTGTAGATAATGTACGAAAGTATGGATTTAAAAATAATGATACATTATGTCATGGGAATATGGGGGACACGGAATTACTATTGGCTGTTTCACAGTTGTATGGTAATAAAGAATTGTATGAACAG
This sequence comes from Bacillus sp. AFS012607, assembly GCF_002558005.1. Classification (NCBI taxonomy): domain Bacteria; kingdom Bacillati; phylum Bacillota; class Bacilli; order Caryophanales; family Bacillaceae; genus Bacillus; species Bacillus sp. AFS012607. Next base: position 140,826 of record NZ_NTVM01000024.1, on the reverse strand, counting down.
GCGTTACAAATTGGCATACAAGTTATTAATAATTATAGAGAAACTGGTAGTTATCAATGTGATGCACCAGATGATATTCAATCATTTGGTATGTTTGTAGGGATAGCAGGAGTTGGTATGCAGTTGTTAAGACTATTACAGCCGAATGAAATTCCATCCGTTATGACATTAGAAAATGTAAAAGGATAAATGAAAAGACATTCTACCTTTTGGTAGAATGTCTTTATTATACATTTACATTTATTATACCTTTTCGAACAGCTTCAGCTAATGCTTCAGAACGAGAACTCACCTTGAACTTTTTAAACAGTTTCGTTAAATTATATTCAACAGCCCTAGAACTCATATATAATTCATCTGCAATTTGTTTATTACTTTTTCCTTTCGCAATGGATTCAAGAATTTCTAATTCTTTTTGTGTAATTGTAACATGGCTTGATGCTCTTTTCGTATCTAAGTTATCAACAGTCATATCTTCAACTCGAAGTTGTCGCAATAAAGAAATTGGAATTAAAGTATACCCATTTAAGACGGCCCGAATAGCCATTAATAACTCTTGCTGTGATGCTGATTTGCTAACAATACCGCTAATACCAGAATCTATTAATAAATTAAATTGTGATAAATATTCGAAGCCTGTGTAGAGAATAATTTTTGCATCTGGTTGTATGTGTAAAAGTTTTTGAGCCACATCAAGTCCACTATAATTAGGCATGTTCATGTCTAAAAGATATATATCAAAAGGTGTTTTTGAACTTTGAGAAATTGCTTCCTGTTCGTTTAAAATGTATGTTGCTTGAATATCTTCTTCTAATTCGATCATATTTTTCGTACCTTCACCCACTATTTGGTGATCGTCTACAATCAAAACGTGTATCATTTTATTCACCTCGGTATAGTAATATTTACTTGTAGTCCATTTCCTATTTCTGAAATAAGCTGAATTTCGCCTCCTATTCCTTGAACGCGCCCTTTGATTCCAGATAAACCCATATGTTTATTTGAAGAATAAGGGGCTTGGGTATTAAAACCGATGCCGTTATCACGATAATCTAGATAAATACAATTATTTTCTTCCCATAAAAATATATTAATTAAGGTTGCATTAGAGTGCTTATCAGCATTGTTTAATAATTCTTGGATAATACGATAAATAGATAAAATTTTATCAAATTCGTAATGATTCTCCTGTATTGAGTCATATTCAAATTGAATTCGGAAATTAGTACGTAGTTGCATTTGTGCTAATAGCTCTTTAAGTGCACCTATAAGACCAATTTCAGATAGAAGAGCCGGTTTTAATTCATTACAAGTGTCACGAATTTGTTGAATAACATCAAACATACCGAATTTTATTTTTTCTAATTGTCCCTGCAATTCACCTGGTACAGTATGTTCTTTTAATACGGTTTCTAGTTTACGATACCAGACAATTTGGTCTTGCAGGGCAGCGTCATGAAGATCCGCAGCAAGCCGACGCCTTTCAGTTTCTGAGATTTGAAATAGTAGGCGCGAAAGAGTTGCTGAGTGTGTTTTATTTGCTATGCTTTCTTTTTCTAAAGATTGAATGATTTGATTAACTGAATTTAGGTTTTCATAAACTAGACGTACATATTTTACGATAGCAATAAACCAAGTTTTTTCATTGATATTAAATTTAATATTGTTGGTTTTATTTCCAACCCAAATGTAATGCTTTGTGTTTTGGGTAGAATATAAATAAATACCGATGCATCCGTCATCTTCTAATAAATCATTTATATACCCAGATTCCATTCCCCATTGTTTCTTTTTCGAAAGATTAAATTTTTCTGTTTCTCCGTAACTTTTATAACAATTATATGTATTTTGTTTTGTATCAAACTCAATAAATTGTATAAAACACGGTTTTAGTAGGGAGATAATTTCATTCATAAATTTTTTCTCTAAATCTTTTACTTTCATAATGGAAGAAAGTTGTTGTGCGAATTGATCAATACTTACATGTAAATTGGTTTTGCTTCTGAATAATTGATTGCGAAATGTGAAATCTAATCGTTCTTTTATTACAAGAAACAGTATGTTTAAAGGGAAAATGATAATGAAATTTTGCATGAGTCTAATAAAGAATCGCTCATCAGGATTAATACCCCAGCTTATAATTAATGTAATAATGATAGTTGGAAGTAATGAAAGCAAAGAGTAGTACCGAACACGATCAAACATAAAATCAATATCAAAGATTTGCTTTGTTAATATTAAATAAAAGTAGCCAATTGGAATGCAAAATAGGAATAATGCTGCAATATCAGCCCTAATAATGGCTGCATTAAATAATATCCTTGGAAGAGCATATAGCATTATAAATGGCCCGAAAGAAATACATTGGATAACTAACATAAATTTAAAAAAAGGCCTGTGTAAAGTATTTCTATATTTTATGTATCCTTTTAAAAGGAAATATACACTTAAAAGAATACTAAAACATAAATAAGCTAAATCTGTGTAAGCAGAGACTTGTTGCAAATTTGGAAGAAAGGTAACGGATAATAAGCCGGTAGTAATAACGGTCATGTATAGAAAAATGTGAAATCTAATCACATTTTTATGTATAATAATAATTTCCTTCCGCTTAAACAGCTGATATAAAAATAAAGTAAGAAATAAAGATACACTTTGAAAAGAGATACTTATAATTAAGAGTCCGCCAAAATCAGATTTACTAGATATAGAAGAGGCGGAAAGGCTAATAGAGGTTGCTAATAAAAAAAGCATAAAATAACGCTCTTCTCGCCTTATAGCTTTATTTCTATAGACAATAAAGCATAAGCTTAAAATGGTCAGAGAAAAAATCATTGGTAGATATAATGTAATAATTAGCTCTTCGTTGTCTGAAGTAGCTGTTGTGCTATAAGTAGAAATCCTATCATTCTGTATAGTTTGAATTTCAGTTGCATTTAAAAATTGATTTTGGTATCGCTTGAAAACCCCTAAATAAGGATTCGCCCCATCCACTTTGTAAATTTCATCACCTGCTTTTAAGGCTGTTTTTGCAGCCCAACCCGACGTATCAATTTGACTGATTGTATATGTATTATGTTTTTCTTTAGAAGCGATAATGCCACTGTAAGGCTGATAAAACTTGTAGAGGATGTAACTTTGTATGATTAAGTAAAAAATTATTAATGAAATTACGAAATAAATTGGACGTTGTTTAATCATTGCTAGAATTACCTCACTATCATATATAATTTCGGAATCCCGCAATAGGATTGCGGATAATAGCAAAAGAATATGTAATAATATAAAACTATAAAAATTGGTGGGGTGAACGATATATGATTAGAGAATTAGTTGAACGTATATTAGAAGATATTCAATTTAAAAATGTGTGTAGTCAAGGAACAATAGCCATTGATGGTATATCAAAACAAGAATTAGAAATTATTTTAGGTACTTTAAATAAATCGTCTTTACTTAGTAAAGCTGCTGAGACATGGAAGTAAACTAAATTAGAGTATCAATTAACCTATCCTTATTTGCTTGACTGAGTGAAAGTTGTTCGATGTATCCTTTTGATTTGTATACATATAGGTTCTGCATAACGGAGCAGTACTCCATTGATCCACCGTACAGTAATATGTGTTTTAAAGAATCTAATGTTTGATTATTTAATTCATCATATTGTATCTCTTGATTAAAGAACTTTTTTATAAGTATAAAGTTATCATTTTTACTATTTAAATAATATAGTATTGGTAAAGTTTTCTTTAAATTAAGAAAATCATTTTTCTTATCCCATTGCATAATATCACGCATGTCGTTTTTTATTTGATTAATAACGCCTATACATAGTGCGTAGTTTTCAATTAAAGAACGCTGGATAGGGTTGATATTCCCTGTTCCTAATAAGCATGCAAGTTTAATTAGATATCCAGATTTGTGAGTTACCATATCAATATAATCTTTCTCGGAATGGATTTCATTTTTAAGATCTAGTTGTTGTCCATTAATAGAGTTTAAAATAGAAGAGTGTATTTCATTTTTGAGCCAGTTTTTCATTTGAATTGAAAGGGAAGCCTTGTCAACTTCTTGCAAACAAATAAGTAAAAATCCCATAATTATATTGAGATTTGTGGCAATTGGATGTTTTGTCCAAGGTCCTTCTAAGAAATCTTCGTCTTGAATATCATCCATAATATCTAGAGCGAGCATAAGTAATTCTATAATTGTTAGCAGTAATTGTTTTTCCTCTTCATTTTGGTTATCTTGAAATATTTCATAATGTACGAGAGTGATGTTAGCAAAACGAGTAGAATCATTGAATTTGTATTCAATATATTCTGAAGAACATTGACGTAATGTAGATTCGAAAAAATGTCCATAAACCAGTTTTTTTGCACGCAAAATTAATTCATTTTGTAATGAATAAATCACTCGCAGCTCCCCTTTTGTAAAAATTCGGAATATTCCAATTGTAACATAAGAGGGACATCTTCACAATTAAGCATATCGCAAATGCGATATGTTTTTTTTATGAAGATGTTGCGGAGAATCCCGCTAATTTGTTTGCGGTAACTACAACGTGCATTGCGGACAATAACGTTTAAAAGAAGGATATGATATGAGTACAGATTAAGACAACACAGTTTAATAAACGAGAAAAAATAATCTAATATGGATTGAGAATAAAGGAGGAGAATGATGAAGAAAGTTTTAAGTGGTCGAGAAAAAGAAGTAGCTGTGTTGATTGCACGAGGTTTGAAGGATGTTGAAATAGCAAGGGAGTTATTTATTAGTAGAAGGAGAGTGGGGGAATTAGTAGCCTCAATTAAAAGAAAGTTAGAAATACATTCAAGGGTCCAAATTGGAATAGCTGCATATTTTTTAGGATTAATTACATTTGAATTTAATTTTAATCATGGTAACCATGAGGGTGTTGCTATGATTAATAGTTAAAGAGATAGGGGGGAATAAAATGGCAAAGGTGCCCTTTATAGAACAGATGGAACATAGCGAATGTGGATTAGCCTCATTGGCGATGGTCTTTAGTTTTTATGAAAAGCATGTTTCGTTAGCTGAATTAAGAGAAGAGTTTGGTGTTCCGAAAGGTGGTACATCTTTATACCAGCTTATGCATATTGCTAGGAAAAATGGTTTTCAAGTAAAAGGATATAAAGCTGAATATGAAGCTTTAAGTGAAGTTAAATTACCAGCAGTTATCCATTGGGAACATAAACATTATGTAGTCCTAGAGAAAGTGACAAAAAAGGGGGCTATAGTTATAGACCCTGCTTACGGAAGAAATAAAATCTCTAAAAAAGAAATGGAGGAAAAGTATTCTGGATTTGTATTAACACTAGAACCAGATGAGTCATTTCAAAAACAAAAAGGTGTCTCTCATTTGCAATTCTTTTTATCGTTTGTGTTAGGGAAAAAGAAATTAATAGCTTTAATTGTATTAGCCTCTTTGATAATTCAGGCTTTTGCGCTGGTGATTCCATTTGTCACAAGTTGGATGACTGACCATGTAATTATTCCGAGAGATCCGAGCTATATGAATATGATAGGTTACAGCATTTTAGTATTGCTAATAAGTTATCAAGTATTTGCTTCGTTAAGAGGTTTCCTAATAGCGAAGTTGCAAACGGCAATTGATATGTCTTTAATGCAAAGTTTTATAGAAAAACTATTAAGTCTTTCTTATAACTTTTTTGAGAATCGCTCTATGGGAGAACTGTTATTTAGAGCAAATTCCAATGTATATATTAGACAAATATTATCTACTAAGGTAATTTCCTTTCTTATAGATGGAATTCTGCTTTTCACTTACTTATTCTTCATGTTTCGTTATTCGACCTTATTAGGATTCGTTGTGTTAGCAGTTGGGAGTGTTATATTCGCCCTACTTGTCATGAGCACGACTGTTTCTAAGAAGTTAGCTGATAAAGAGGTTTCGGCTCAAGCTCAAGTTCAAAGGATTTTGTCTGAGAGTATTAATGGGATTAGTGACGTGAAGGTTATGGGATTGGAAAAGCAAGTGTATAAAGAATGGCAAGAACGCTTTGGTTCTCAGCTTATTCATGCAGAGAAGAGATCTATATGGACGGCATTGATGAATACATTAGCCGGTTCTATTCAATTTATCTTACCGTTGTTTCTGCTTTGGTTCAGTGGACAACAGGTGCTAGCTGGAAATATGACATTAGGAAGTGTACTCGGCTTTAATGCGTTAGCGATTTCGTTTATAACTCCGATTATTTCCATTGGGAGTGGCTATGGTGAATTGATTTATATTAGCTCCTATATTCAGCGGATTTACGATGTAATGCATGCGAGATCGGAGAGAGAGGTCAATCAATTTTCAGGAATTAAGAAACTGAATGGTGATATTGAGTTTGACAATGTTTCTTATCGTCACAATTATTTCAGTGAAGATGCAATTCAGAATGTTTCGTTTAAAATCAAAGCTGGTGAGAAGGTCGCAATTGTTGGGGCGTCTGGGTCTGGAAAAAGTACAATTGTAAAAATGCTTCTCGGACTATATACACCAACGAATGGGAAAATCCGATTTGATGGGATTGAAAGCGAAAAGTTAAATTTGAAATTTTTAAGGAAATCAATAGGCGTTGTTTTCCAAGAAGCGAGATTGTTTAACAAAACGGTAGGAGAAAATATCATTGCGCAAAGGAAAGGGGTGCCTCCGAATGGAGTAATTGAGGCATCGAAGCAAGCGAATATATTAGAAGATATTATGATGCTACCATTAAATTTTCAAACGATGGTATCTGAATTTGGAGTTAACTTCTCTGGTGGGCAAAGGCAAAGATTAATATTAGCTAGAGCATTGGTAACAAACCCATCTATTCTAATATTAGATGAGGCGACAAGTGCACTTGATACATTGTCTGAAAGAGTTATTGATGAGAATTTAACTGATATGTTATGTACAAGGATTGTCATTGCACATAGGTTAAGTACGGTTAAGAATGCAGATAAGATTATTGTTATGGATAAGGGAGCAATTGTAGAGATAGGATCACATACAGAACTACTTGAGAAGCAAGGGTATTATTATCAATTGTCAAAAGCTCAGGAAGTAAAAGGAGGGATTAAAAGTGAAAGATTGGCCTAAATATCGAAACACTATAGCGAAAATAGGTGCTGGAATTACAGTAGGATTATTATTAAACCTTCCTATAGTTGGAATTAGTACGATAAGCGCTGAAGAAATGAAACATAATCAAATTAAAGAAAATTCGTATGTGTTTACATTGAGGCAAGGTGAAAATACGGATGAGATGATAAAGGAAATTAGAGATAAATATCCCGATTTAAAGCTAGAAGTAATAAAAGAAATTAAGATGCTAAATATCGAAGGTGATAATTTAGAAAGAGTACAAGAAGCGAAGCAGCATTTATTAAAAAATTATAAAGGGATAATTGAAAAAGCAGGTAGAGAGGATGTAGTGGAATTAAAGCCGCCCGCTATAGTAAAGAAACCTTCGAATATAACAAAATACGCACCTTCACAATTAGAACAAGAAGAGGTCGATTATAGCAAATGGAAATGGGATGTCGATAAGGTAACAGAAAATGGAGAGAGCTATAAAATTGAACAAGGAAATCATAGTGTAAAGATTGGTGTTATTGATAGTGGGATTGATGTAAATCATCCTGCGCTAAAGGGAAATATAGTTAGTCAGGGGAAAATTTTAGTTCCGAATGTAGAATCAATTGAAGATAATATTGGTCATGGAACAATGATTGCTGGGTTAATAGCTGCTGATGGGAAAATAAAGGGGGTAGCGCCCAAAATTGGGATTGTACCATACAAAGTATTTCAAGGTAGTTCTGCGGATTCAAGCTGGATTATTAAAGCTATTGTAGAGGCTGCAAATGATGGTATGGATGTTATTAATTTAAGTTTAGGAACATACAAGTCCATTAAAGATCCAGAAGAAGGAGCTGTGTACTTAGCTTATAAAAGAGCAATAGAGTATGCGAATAGTAAAGGGAGTTTGCTAGTGGCTTCCTCTGGAACAGAAGGATTCGATATTTCAAATCCTTTTCAATTAGCTAAGCAAAGAGGATATGAAAACGACTTACAACTTCATATGCCAGGAGGTTTACCGGGGGTAGTAACTGTTGCGGGAACAAATAAAGATGATCGATTAGCTTATTACTCTAATTATGGAACCAATGTTGATATTGCAGCTCCATCAGGAGATTATGGATCTTTGTGGGAAAGTGAAAAAGTGGGAGATGAAACAGCTATGGTATTAACCACATATCCTACAAACCTTCCGCAATCCCAGCTAAGTGAATGGTTAGGGTTTGATAGAGGGTATGAGCTGATGATTGGAACGAGTCTAGCAGTTCCTAAAGTTTCTGCTACAGCCGCACTTGTAATTGCGGAATATAAAGAAAAATTTAGGCTGAAGCCTAGTAATGGATTTGTTAAAACAAGATTATATCAGGGGGCCAAACCGGCATTAGATGACGGAAAAAAATATTTTGGAAAAGGTATTGTAAATGCGAAGGGTGCACTTGATTTTCGAAATACAAATTTCAAAAAATGGGAGAGATAAAGATGAATTTTAAAAAGTTTTTACTTATGATTGGCGGAATTGCTTTAGGAATGGCAGTTATTTACTTTATTAAACAGTAAAGGGGATGTTATATATGGCGTTTGAAATTCAAGGATTAAATAAAACATTTGGTGAATATAAAGCCGTTAATGATTTAAATATACGTGTAGAAGAAGGTGGAATTTTAGGGATGCTGGGCCGAAATGGTGCTGGTAAGACGACAACGATTCGTATGATCTTAGATTTAATCAAACCGGATAGCGGCCAAATTCTATGGAATAATCGCCCTTTTTCAAAGAAAGACCTATCTATTGGCTATTTACCAGAAGAGCGTGGATTATACCCGAAAATGAATGTAGTGGAGCAATTGGTGTATTTCGGCAAGTTAGAAGGAATGCCAGCTAATCTTGCAAAAAGGCATGCGTTACAGTGGCTAGAAAAATTAGAAATGACACCACATTTAAAGAAGAAAACAGAGGAATTGTCAAAGGGAAATCAACAAAAAATTCAATTGATTTCAGCGATATTGCATAATCCGGAATTCATCATACTAGATGAACCATTTAGTGGCTTGGATCCTGTAAATGCAGAGATGTTAAAAAATGTTGTGCTCGAGTTAATCGCGCAAAGAAAAACGATTATCTTCTGTAGTCATCAAATGGACAGTGTAGAAACGTTCTGTGAGGAAATTTGTATTATGAAAAATGGTCAACTTGTATTATCGGGTGCCTTGTCAGATATTAAGAAAAGTTATCAATACAAATATATGACGTTGCAAACGGAAGGGGATATTGAACCTATTCTTAAGAATAAAAATTTCAATTTTGAAAAAGTTAATCGTACGTTCATGATTAAAGTTAATGATGGAGAGGATGCATTTTCGCTGCTTGAAGACATTAAAACTAAACAATATATCCGAGATGTTTCTATTAAAGAACCTTCTTTACATCAAATCTTTGTTGAAAAGGCGGGTGCATAAGTAATGAGGAATTTCTGGATTGTTTTAGGGCAAACGTATTGGGATCGTGTGAGGACGAAAATATTTATTGGGATGACATTGTTATTAATAGGGGGAGGGATATTCTTATTCTCCTTTCCAACTTTAGTACAAAAGTTTTCTGGAGAGAAAGAAAAAGCAAAAGTTGTATTTATTTCCGAAGCACCTAATGTTACTTTGGATCAATCTAATCTTAGTAAAGCTCTTCCAGAATGGGATTGGTCTTTAGGTGATAAAACAAAATTAAATCAATATAAGCAAGATTTGTTAGATAAGAAAGTCGAAGCGCTCTTTATATTAAAAGAGGGTGCGGGTGCTGAACCAGTATTAGATTACTTTATGAAGGTGGATAACCCTAAGTTGATTCAAAGTGCGCAGGTATTTGTACAAAATCAGTATTTTCAAAGTGCGGTAGTTAAACAACAGTTATCAGAAGAGGCTGTGAAATCACTGACGATGAACGTGCAAGCGAAAAAGCAAAACTTAAATAACGAAGAAACAAGCTCATTCTTACTGGTGTATTTATTAGTAGCGATTATGTACTTAGCAATTACTTCGTATGGAAATGCGATTGCTACAGCGGTAGCGTCAGAGAAGGCGTCGCGTGTTATGGAAGTGATGGTAACGAAGGTGTCGCCTGTTCACATGGTCTTTGGGAAGATATTAGGAGTCGGTCTTGCTAGTTTGACACAGTTATTTATTTTCTTCCTTAGTATGGCGCTATATATTAAATCTGGAATTTTTAAGGTATCGGATTCGTTTTTTGGAGTGAATATTGATGTAAATATGATTACAGGTGAGCATGCTGCATATTTCTTGTTATATTTTGTTCTCGGTTACTTCGTTTATGCGGCACTTTTCGCAGTGTTTGGTTCTATGGTAAGCAGGCCAGAAGAATTATCCGGAACAACGATGCCGATTACTCTTATATTGATGGGAAGCTTAGTGGTGGAGTTATTAGTAGTACTTGATAACCCTGAAGGGCTAGTATCAAGGGTGACATCATATGTTCCGTTTACAGCTCCAATTAGTATGGTAGTTAGGATTATTAATGGATCCGTTGGGAGTTTAGAAATTATTACATCTATGGTTGTATTACTAGCTAGCATTAGCTTAATTGCTATGTTTGCAGCGAAGGTCTATCCGAAAGGTGTATTAAGAAGTGGTAAGAGCCTTAAATTCATTCAATTGTTAAAAAATAATTAATTGCAGGGGGGAATAAATTATGGGATTTTTTTCGAAAAGAAAACAAAAAATGATGGATAGTAATAACGAGAGAAGCGTGAAAAAAATAGTTGAGTTGTCTGTGGAAGAGATGAGAGGAATTCAAGGAGCGTCTAGTGAATCGAACGATTATCTCTATGATTCCTATGTAATTAGGAATCAAAGTTCCTTAGCTTTAAATAAGAGGTTTCTTTCTTAATTGAGAATCGTAAAAGAGTAGTTAGGCATAGTGAAGTGTCACTATACCTAAACTGCTCTTTTTATTTTGGAATTGAACAGAGATAAATTTAATGTTGTTATATATAAAATTAAGGGTTACTATTAGTATGTGGTAATAATTTTGTCGCACTATTATTTTCTTTCAATATTATTCAAATTTCGGTTGTAAGTTGTAAATATCATTAATACATATAAATTAATAATATTTTGGAATGGGCGTCTGCGTGAGGATTCTCCTTTTACCAAACTTATTGTACAATAGAAACAAGGGGGAGATTAGTTTGAAGGCAAGTCTTTTACAAGAACAATGCTTACGTTTGGCAATGACACAAGAGTTAAGGCAAGCGATTACAATGCTTCAGTATAATGTACAAGAATTATCGGAGTTTTTGTATGAGCAATCGTTAGAGAATCCCCTTATTGAGTTAGGTGGTTTTGAGAGGGAGAAGAAAAAGAGCTCTAACAACAGTAAAAGTACCAGCAAACAAGTCGAGAATCAGATGGAAATCTACAGTGTGGATTCTACAACGATTCAGCAACACTTATTAAATCAAATACAGTATTATAAAATAGATGAAGAAGAGCGGAAAGTGGCTTCTTTCATTATTATGAACATGGATGGAAACGGGTATTTACAAGAAACGAATGAAGAGTTAGCAGAGCTCCTTTCTGCGCATATTCATGTAGTTGACCGCTCTGTAGAGCTTGTCCAATCACTGGAGCCAGCAGGGGTAGGGGCGCGTAATATTCAGGAATGTTTAACCTTACAATTGAAGCGCTTACAAAGAAGGGATGGATTAGCGGAAGATATTGTAGAGGAGCACTTTGCTTATTTCGTGAAGAAGGATTGGCGAAAGCTCGTTCATGTGCTGAAGTGTAGTAATGAAGAATTACAATCGGCGGTGAACTGTATTACATCATTGCAGCCGAAACCGGGCCTTGCGTATTCTTCGGATAAACCACTGTATATTGTGCCTGACATGGCAGTGAAAAAAGAAGGCGATCGCCTCGTTTTACAGATGAATGAGAGAAATATGCCGAGAATTGAAATTCACTCTGAGTACAGTGCGCTTCTTAATAATAGTGAAAGTGAAGTAGCATCTTACGTTTCAGAAAAGTATCAGCATGTGCAATGGATTATGCGCAGTTTGAAACAGAGAAAACAAACACTTCTGCAAGTGATGACGATTATTATGGAAAAACAACGTGATTTCTTTTGGGAAGGTCCAGCGTATTTGAAGCCGCTCGCTTTAAAAGAGGTGGCGGAAGAGCTAAGTGTGCATGAGTCTACGATTAGTCGTGCAACAAGAAATAAGTATGTGCAAACGCCACACGGTTTATTTGAGATGAAATCGTTCTTTAGTAATGCAGTTTCGACGACAGAGGATGAGGCAGTTTCAACGAAGCGAGTGAAACAGTTTATTCAAACGCTTGTGGAAGCAGAGAATAAGAAAAAGCCACTCTCAGATCAAAAGATTTCAAAATTATTAGAAGAAGAGCATGAAATTGTTATTTCTCGAAGAACGGTGGCGAAGTATAGAGAACAAATGCATATCCCAGCTTCGTCATTGCGAAAAACAATCGGATAGGTGAAGAAGATGAAAGTTGTGCTGTATACAAAAAAGAATTGTGGTCTTTGCGTGCAGGCGAAACAAGTTTTGCAGGAAGTACAATGTGAATATTCTTTTCAAATCGAGGAAATAGATATATATGAAGATAATGACCTTTTAGAAAAATATCATTTAATGATTCCGGTTGTAGAAATAGACGGAAAACAAGTAGAATATGGTAACATTCACAAAGGTGTCATAATAAACTATATAAAGAATGCAGTTAAGAGTTGAATAAGTTTCTATCTCCTGTTACAATAATACACGTAGCAGGGATTATTTTTTTAACCTATGTGGGACACAAAATGTCACTACGGGACGTAAAGTGACCACCGAGGAAAAATGAACCAATGTAGTGAGGAGAAAAGATATGCGCTCATGGATTCAGAACACAAAAAAATTATTACCTGATCTGCTACCTGTTATGCAAACGAGAATGCAAATTCTTCAATACATTAGGCTCATGCAGCCGATTGGAAGAAGAAACTTATCAGCAAGCCTCGGTATGACAGAACGAGTATTGCGAAGTGAAGTTCAAGTTTTGAAAGAACAAAACTTAGTTCACGTCGCTTCTTCTGGAATGACTTTGACAGAAGAAGGAACAGCTTTAGTTCTTGCTTTGGAAGACTTTATGAAAGAAATTTCCGGGTTAAAGGTTTTAGAAAAGCAACTTAAGGAAACATTAGACTTGGATGAAGTTTTCGTTGTCCCTGGTGATAGTGATGAATCACCTTGGGTCAAACTGGAGATGGGCCGTGCTTGTGTGACTTGTATAAAAGACCGTCTGACAGCGAATAATATCGTTGCTGTGGCTGGAGGAACTACGCTAGCTGCTGCTGCGGACATGATGCAACTTGATTGTAAAGATTTACATATGCTATTTGTCCCAGCACGTGGTGGAATCGGAGAAGGTGTTGAATTAGAAGCCAATACCATTTGTGCCAAGATGGCGCAAAATACGATGAGTAATTATCGCTTATTGTATGTTCCAGACCATGTTAGTAGCGAAGCATATGCGTCTATTGTGACAGAGCCTTCCGTGAAAGAAGTTCTTGAGTTGATTCGATCTTCCAATATCGTCATTCATGGAATAGGTGATGCGTTAACAATGGCACGTCGCAGAAGTACTTCGGAAGCAGATTGGTTAAAGATTCAAGCAAGCGAAGCAGTTGGTGAAGCTTTCGGTTACTACTTTAATGAAGAAGGAAATGTTGTTCATAAAGTAAGAACAGTTGGTATGCAATTAGAGGATTTACAAAATGTATCTCACGTTGTTGCAGTCGCTGGAGGTTCTTCAAAGGCAAAAGCAATACAGGCTGTAATTAAACAAGGGCACACTTCAATTCTAATTACAGATGAAGGTGCAGCAAAACAGTTAACAAAGGGTTTTACCCTTTAATATAATCCCCCAAGGAGGAAATTCAAATGACTAAAATTGGTATTAATGGATTTGGACGTATCGGACGTAACGTATTCCGCGCAGCTCTTAACAACTCTGAGGTAGAAGTAGTAGCAATCAACGACTTAACAGATGCTAAAACATTAGCTCACCTTTTAAAATATGACACAGTTCACGGAACTTTAAATGCAGAAGTATCTGCTAACGAAAACAGCATCGTTGTTAACGGTAAAGAAATTAAAGTTATCGCTGAGCGTGACCCAGCTCAATTACCATGGAGCGACTACGGAGTAGAAGTAGTAGTAGAATCTACTGGCCGTTTCACTAAAAAATCAGACGCTGAAAAACACTTAGGTGGATCAGTTAAGAAAGTTATCATCTCAGCTCCAGCTTCTGACGAAGATATCACTGTAGTTATGGGTGTTAACCACGAACAATACGATGCGGCTAACCACAACGTAGTATCTAACGCTTCTTGTACTACAAACTGTCTAGCTCCATTCGCTAAAGTATTAAACGAAAAATTCGGCGTAAAACGCGGAATGATGACAACAATTCACTCTTACACTAACGACCAACAAATCTTAGACTTACCACACAAAGATTTACGTCGTGCTCGTGCAGCAGCTGAAAACATGATCCCAACATCTACTGGTGCAGCTAAAGCTGTAGCATTAGTATTACCAGAACTTAAAGGTAAATTAAACGGTGGCGCTGTACGTGTTCCAACTGCTAACGTTTCTCTTGTTGACTTAGTTGTTGAACTTGACAAAGAAGTAACAGTTGAAGATGTAAACGCAGCATTCAAAGCAGCAGCTGAAGGCGAATTAAAAGGTATCCTTGGATACAGCGAAGAGCCATTAGTATCTATCGACTATAACGGATGTACAGCTTCTTCTACAATCGATGCATTATCTACAATGGTAATGGAAGGTAACATGGTTAAAGTACTTTCTTGGTACGATAACGAAACTGGTTACTCTAACCGCGTAGTAGACTTAGCAGCTTACATGACTTCTAAAGGTCTTTAATTCTTAATTATATAAGCAATCAATGACAAAACGAGGGAGAGGGTTTGTTCCCTCTCTCTCTTCTTTCGTTTTAAAAGCAAATGTGTTAAGCTTTTGAATGGGTTTTGTCAATCCTAACTAGTAGTCGGAGGGAAATCCAATGAACAAAAAATCAATTCGTGACGTAGATTTAAAAGGTAAGCGTGTATTTTGCCGCGTTGATTTCAACGTACCTATGAAAGAAGGCAAAATTACAGATGAAACTCGTATCCGTGCAGCTCTTCCTACAATTCAATATTTAGTAGAGCAAGGTGCGAAAGTTATTTTAGCAAGCCACTTAGGCCGTCCAAAAGGTCAAGCGGTAGAAGAATTACGTCTTACTCCAGTAGCAGCACGTTTAGGCGAGCTTCTTGGTAAAGATGTTAAAAAAGCAGACGAAGCATTCGGACCAGTTGCACAAGAAATGGTTGCAGCAATGAACGAAGGCGACGTATTAGTTCTTGAAAACGTACGTTTCTATGCGGGCGAAGAAAAGAACGATGCAGAACTTGCGAAAGAATTTGCAGCACTTGCTGACATCTTCGTAAACGATGCATTCGGTGCAGCTCACCGTGCTCACGCTTCTACAGCAGGTATCGCAGACTACCTACCAGCAGTATCTGGTCTATTAATGGAAAAAGAGTTAGATGTATTAGGTAAAGCACTTTCTAACCCAGAACGTCCATTTACAGCTATTATTGGTGGTGCGAAAGTAAAAGATAAAATCGGTGTAATTCGTCATCTATTAGACAAAGTAGATAACTTAATCATCGGTGGCGGACTTGCTTACACGTTCGTTAAAGCTTTAGGTCATGAAATTGGTCTATCTCTATGTGAAGACGACAAGATTGAACTAGCTAAAGAATTTATGCAACTTGCAAAAGAAAAAGGCGTAAACTTCTACATGCCAGTTGATGTTGTAATCACTGAGGAATTCTCTGAAACTGCAACAACTCAAATCGTTGGTATCGACTCTATCCCTTCTAACTGGGAAGGCGTAGACATCGGTCCTAAAACACGTGAAATTTATGCAGATGTAATTAAAAACTCTAAGCTTGTTGTATGGAATGGACCAATGGGTGTATTCGAAATGACTCCATTCGCAGAAGGTACAAAAGCAGTAGGACAAGCATTAGCAGATGCAGAAGATACATACTCTGTTATCGGCGGTGGTGACTCTGCAGCAGCTGTTGAAAAATTCGGTATGGCTGATAAAATGAGCCACATTTCTACTGGCGGCGGTGCGTCATTAGAATTCATGGAAGGTAAAGAGCTTCCAGGTGTAGTTTGTCTTAACGACAAATAAGTAGCAGCCAAAGAAAAAGGACGGTGCAAAGCATGCGTAAACCAATTATCGCAGGTAACTGGAAAATGAATAAAACTCTATCTGAAGCAGTTAGCTTCGTAGAGGAAGTTAAAGGTCAAATCCCAGCAGCTTCAGCTGTTGATGCAGTAGTTTGCTCTCCAGCTCTATTCTTAGAGCGCCTTGTAGCAGCAACTGAAGGAACTGATTTACAAGTAGGTGCACAAAACATGCACTTCGAAAAAAATGGTGCATTCACTGGCGAAATTAGCCCAGTAGCACTTAGCGACTTAAAAGTAGGCTACGTAGTACTTGGCCACTCTGAGCGTCGTGAAATGTTTGCTGAAACAGACGAATCAGTAAACAAAAAGACTCTAGCAGCATTTGAACATGGTTTAACACCAATCGTATGTTGTGGTGAGACTTTAGAAGAGCGCGAAAGCGGAAAAACATTTGATCTAGTAGCAGGTCAAGTGACAAAAGCACTTGCAGGTTTAACAGAAGAGCAAGTTAAAGCAACTGTTATCGCTTATGAGCCTATCTGGGCTATCGGTACAGGTAAATCTTCTTCTTCTGCAGATGCAAATGAAGTATGTGCGCACATCCGTAAAGTTGTTGCAGAAGCTGTTTCTCCAGAAGCTGCAGAAGCTGTTCGTATTCAATACGGCGGTAGCGTAAAACCAGAAAACATTAAAGAGTATATGGCACAATCTGACATCGACGGCGCTTTAGTTGGCGGTGCTAGCTTAGAGCCTGCTTCGTTCTTAGGTCTTCTGGGGGCGGTAAAATGAGAAAGCCAACAGCTTTAATCATCCTTGACGGTTTCGGACTTCGTGAAGAAACTCACGGGAATGCTGTAGCACAAGCTAAGAAACCTAATTTTGATGGTTACTGGAATAAATTCCCTCATACAACGCTTACAGCTTGTGGTGAGGAAGTAGGTCTTCCAGAAGGTCAAATGGGTAACTCTGAGGTTGGTCACTTAAATATTGGTGCTGGCCGCATAGTATATCAAAGCTTAACACGCGTAAACGTTGCAATTCGTGAAGGTGAGTTCGATCGGAACGAAACATTCCAAAATGCAATTAAAAGCGTAAAAGAAAAAGGTACTGCTCTTCATTTATTCGGTTTACTTTCTGATGGTGGTGTGCACAGTCACATGAACCATATGTTTGCTCTTCTTCGCTTAGCAGCAAAAGAAGGTGTGGAGAAAGTTTATATCCATGCGTTCTTAGACGGCCGCGATGTTGGACCACAAACAGCAAAAGGTTATATCGATGCAGCAAATGAAGTAATTAAAGAAACAGGAGTAGGACAATTCGCGACTATCTCTGGTCGTTATTACTCCATGGACCGTGACAAGCGTTGGGATCGCGTAGAAAAATGTTACAGTGCTATGGTGAATGGTGAAGGCCCTACTTATAAATCAGCAGAAGAGTGTGTAGAAGACTCTTATGCGAACGGTATCTATGATGAATTCGTATTGCCGTCTGTAATTGTTAACGAAGATAACACGCCAGTTGCAACAATCAATGATGATGATGCAGTTATCTTCTATAACTTCCGTCCAGACCGTGCAATTCAAATTGCTCGTGTATTTACAAACGAAGACTTCCGTGAGTTCGATCGTGGTGAAAAAGTACCTCACATTCCAGAATTCGTATGTATGACACACTTCAGTGAAACTGTGAATGGTTACGTGGCATTCAAGCCAATGAACCTTGATAACACTTTAGGTGAAGTTGTTGCGCAAGCGGGATTAAAGCAACTTCGCATCGCGGAAACCGAAAAGTATCCGCACGTTACATTCTTCTTTAGCGGTGGTCGTGAGGCTGAATTCCCAG
Organism: Bacillus sp. AFS012607; assembly: GCF_002558005.1. Classification (NCBI taxonomy): domain Bacteria; kingdom Bacillati; phylum Bacillota; class Bacilli; order Caryophanales; family Bacillaceae; genus Bacillus; species Bacillus sp. AFS012607. The sequence continues at coordinate 122,611 of NZ_NTVM01000024.1, read as the reverse complement.
GAGAAGAGCGTATCTTAATTAACTCACCGAAGGTTGCAACGTATGACTTGAAACCTGAAATGAGCATTTACGAAGTAACGGACGCTTTAGTAAATGAAATCGAAAATGATAAACATGATGTTATCATTCTTAACTTTGCAAACTGTGATATGGTTGGCCATTCTGGGATGATGGAACCAACAATTAAAGCAGTAGAAGCAACTGACGAATGTTTAGGAAAAGTTGTAGAAGCGATTCTTGCAAAAGATGGTGTAGCACTTATTACTGCTGACCATGGTAATGCCGATCAGGAGTTAACTGCTGATGGCGAGCCGATGACAGCTCATACAACTAACCCGGTTCCTTTCATCGTTACAAAAAATGATGTAGAGCTTCGTGAAGGTGGTATTTTAGGAGATATCGCTCCAACAATGCTTACACTTTTAAATGTGGAACAACCGAAAGAAATGACAGGTAAAACAATTATTAAATAATTTGCTTATATAAAAAGGAGAGAATTTATTATGTCAACAATTATTGATGTTTATGCTCGCGAAGTCCTTGACTCTCGTGGTAACCCAACTGTAGAAGTAGAAGTTTACACAGAAAGCGGTGCTTTCGGACGCGCTATCGTACCAAGTGGTGCATCTACTGGTGAGCACGAAGCAGTAGAATTACGTGACGGTGACAAATCTCGTTACCTTGGTAAAGGTGTTGTTAACGCAGTAAACAACGTTAACGAAATTATCGCTCCAGAAATCGCTGGTTTCGATGTAACTGACCAAGCTGGTATCGACCGTGCTATGATCGAATTAGACGGCACTCCAAACAAAGGTAAACTAGGCGCTAACGCTATCCTTGGTGTATCTATGGCAGTAGCTCACGCAGCAGCTGACTTCGTAGGTCTTCCATTATACCGTTACCTTGGTGGATTCAATGCAAAACAATTACCAACTCCAATGATGAACATCATCAACGGTGGTTCTCACGCTGATAACAACGTTGACTTCCAAGAGTTCATGATCTTACCAGTTGGTGCTCCAACATTCAAAGAATCAATCCGTATGGGTGCTGAAGTATTCCATGCACTTAAAGCTGTATTACATGACAAAGGTCTTAACACTGCAGTAGGTGACGAAGGTGGATTCGCTCCAAACCTTGGTTCTAACCGTGAAGCTTTAGAAGTAATCATCGAAGCTATCGAAAAAGCTGGTTACAAAGCTGGCGAGAACGTATTCTTAGGAATGGACGTTGCTTCTTCTGAGTTCTACAACAAAGAAACTGGTAAATATGACCTTGCAGGCGAAGGCCGTACTGGCTTAACTTCTGCAGAAATGGTTGATTTCTACGAAGAGCTTTGCAAAGACTTCCCAATCATCTCTATCGAAGATGGTTTAGACGAAAACGACTGGGATGGTCACAAATTATTAACTGAGCGTATCGGTGATAAAGTACAATTAGTTGGTGACGATTTATTCGTAACTAACACTCAAAAACTTGCTGAAGGTATCGAAAAAGGTATCTCTAACTCAATCTTAATTAAAGTTAACCAAATCGGTACTTTAACTGAGACTTTCGAAGCTATCGAAATGGCTAAACGTGCTGGTTACACAGCAGTTGTATCTCACCGTTCTGGTGAAACTGAAGATGCTACAATTGCTGACATCGCAGTTGCAACTAACGCTGGCCAAATCAAAACTGGTTCTATGAGCCGTACTGACCGTATTGCTAAGTACAACCAATTATTACGCATCGAAGACGAACTAGGCGAAATCGCTGTTTACGATGGTATCAAATCTTTCTATAACATCAAACGATAATTGTAGAAAATAACGACAGACCGTGAGAAATCACGGTCTGTTTTTTTATGCTAAAATTGTTCGCCCGTCATAAGTGACATGAAATGTTTGAAGAAGCGGTTATAATCAAAATCAATTGCGATTTGATGACTCGGCCAATCAATAAATGGCTTAGATTCTCCTAAAGAGCGAAATTCTCCAATGCTTGCCCCCTGCGCATAAGATTCTGTCATGACAACGATAGGTGATTTGTGATAGGTAAACATAGAGTTATCAAGTAAAGCGAGTATTGGCATTGTGTCATGGAAGGGGCTACCCTTTAAATGTGGTAGGGCGTCTTTATAATATTCGTAGTAATAATGATCGAATAAAGGTTTGACAAGTGGGGCTTTTCCTTTTGTTTCAATATACTCCGCCATCTCGGGTGTAATGACGGAATATTGGGTGACGTTTAATGGGTATATGTACATGTTAGCTGTAGATTGGAGGACTATATTAGCAGCAGTAGGATCGCCATAAAAGTTTGCTTCGGAAATAGGGGTAACATTACCAGGGTGTAAAAAGGCACCGCCCATTACGTAGTAAGATTTAACTTGCTTCATTAACTGTTTACATACGATGAATAAAATTGCTAGGGAGGTAAGTCTTCCTAAACTTACAATGATTAATTCATCTTTATACTGCTCAATAAGAGGAATAACTTCAAAAAAATTCTCCATTTCTCCGTTAGTCACATTTACCTTTGGAATAATTGGCCCGAGCCCCTGTTTCCCATGTACATCCGTAAAAAACGCAGGTGGGGCACCAGTAAGAGGACGTTCTGAACCACCGAATATCTTGATATTTCTATTCTTTGTTTCGTTATTAAAAAAATGAGCATTTTGTACGGCCATTTTTTTCGGGACATTGCCGTAATCAGCAACAATACCGATAATTTCTATTTCATCAATAAAGAAAGCTAAGAGGAGAGCCATCGTATCATCAATCCCAGGATCACAAAAAATGAGAACTTTTTTTGGCATATGTTCACCACCTATCTTGTTTATCCCTTACAAACCCGCTTGATGAGGGCTAACAATCAGTATGGATGTGGGAATCCTCATGGATTAAAGTTTCACTTTATATATATGTAAGCTTAAGGATAAAAAGATTATTTTATTGAAATAATAGTCTTATAAATTCAGAAAATAAAAACTTTTTATATTAGGTCAAGGTTTTTGACGTAATTTTCGTTTGGAAATGCAGTCATATCAAGGTTGTAAGCGTATAACACAGGCTGTTTTTGCTGTCAAGTTGATAAATTGCAGCTTTTTACAATTTATACTATGATAAAGATATTAACAGAAGATCGTATAAACATGAGGGATGATGAACATGAAATTTACAAAGATTCTTGTCCAAATTGCTGCTCTTTACGTGTTTTATATGGTTGGAACTTGGGTGCAAGAAATGCTAAATATTCCAATTCCAGGAAGTTTGATTGGGATGTTCCTCTTACTTGTTTTACTTAGCCTAAAAGTTCTTCCAGTGAAATGGTTCGATTTAGGAGCAGAAACACTCGTTGCTATTATGCCGTTTTTATTAATTCCGCCAACGCTTGGCTTAATGAATTACGGTGCTTTTTTTATGAGTAAAGGAATTTCTCTTTTCATTACAGTTGTAGCGAGTACATTTTTAATTATTATTGTCGCAGGACATACAGGACAATATCTTGCGAATAGGAAGGAAAGAAAGTCGCGATGAGCCAAATATTAATCGGAATCGGTTGGGTTCTTTTTACGGTGCTATTATATCAATTATCTAAAAAAATCTATAAATTATTTCCAACACCATTCACCATTCCAATGCTTGTAGCAACAGGATTAATGGCTTTCCTATTTATCGTGCTTGATATACCATATCAACATTATATGGAAAGTGGTGGTGGCTGGATTGCAAAGCTACTTGGACCCGGTGTTGTAGCATTTGCAATTCCTCTTTATAAACAACGTCATGTTCTGCAAAAGTATGTTGTACCGATTGCCGGCGGGGTATTAGTAGGTACAACAGTTGCAATCGCTAGTGATTTTGCCATTGCTTCACTTATGGGAACAGATAAAAGCTTAATCTTATCGTCTTTACCAAAATCGGTGACAATGCCAGTTGCGATGAGCGTTTCTGAACAAGTTGGTGGTGTACCTTCCTTAACAGCAGCTTTCGTTGTTATCGCAGGTATTACTGGAACGATTACAGGACCTCTCTTATTAAAATGGAGCCGTGTTACAAACTCAGTTGGTAAAGGTATCGGATTTGGATGTGCTTCTCATATTATGGGCGTTATGAGAGCGATGAAAAATAACGAACATGAAGGTGTTATTGGATCGGTAACAATGACATTAACAGCAATTTTGACATGTTTACTTGGACCGTTATTTGCAATGATGTTTATGTAATGGAAGAAAAGCGGGAGCGACTCTATAGCTCTCGCTTTTCTATAGGATTTATGCTACAGTTACAATAACTGAATCTTTGTAGGAGGTACGCCAAGTGCATACGTTATTATCCGTTTTACTTATTACTGTATCGATTTTAATGATTGTTATGGTACTTATGCAGTCTAGTAATAGCTCAGGCCTTTCAGGTGCAATTTCAGGCGGTGCAGAGCAATTATTTGGTAAGCAAAAAGCACGTGGAATTGAAGCAGTATTAAACCGTATCACAATTGTTTTAGCTGTATTGTTCTTTGTATTAACAATTGCTGTTACGTACTTAAACTTATAGAATTGAAAGAAGAAGCGTTAGTAAGATGTACTAATGGTTCTTCTTTTTTGTTTTGCCATTTGAAAGATGTTTCTAATTAGATTATAGAAATATAAATATGGTACACTAGATATAGAAAGAATACGACTAGATTACAGAAGAGAAAGAGGAGAAGTACATGATGAAATTAGCATCTCCGAAACCATTTACATTTGAGGGTGGAGACCGCGCTGTTTTATTACTACATGGATTCACAGGGAACTCAGCTGATGTACGTATGTTAGGGCGTTTCTTAGAGAAGAAAGGCTACACTTGTCATGCGCCAATTTATAAAGGGCACGGTGTACCACCAGAAGAGCTTGTTCATACAGGCCCTACAGATTGGTGGCAAGATGTAACGGAGGCATATCAGCTTTTAAAAGATAAAGGTTTTGAGAAAATTGCTGTTGTTGGATTGTCACTTGGCGGCGTATTTTCTTTAAAATTAGGTTATACAGTACCGGTTTTAGGTGTAGTACCAATGTGTGCACCGATGTATATTAAGAGCGAAGAAACGATGTACCAAGGTATATTGGCATATGCCCGCGAATATAAAAAGCGTGAGCAAAAGTCACCAGAGCAAATCGAACAAGAAATGCTGGAATTCCAAAAGACACCGATGAATACATTAAAAGCATTACAACAATTAATTGCTGACGTACGTAACAATGTGGATATGATTTATGCACCAACATTTGTTGTACAAGCACGTCATGACGAAATGATTAATACAGATAGTGCTAACATTATTTATAACGGTGTAGAATCTACGTTAAAAGACATTAAATGGTATGAAGACTCTACGCATGTCATTACACTTGATAAACAACGTGACGAGCTACATGAGGATGTATATAACTTCTTGGAGCAACTAGATTGGTAAGATCTAGTTGCCTCTTTTTTTCATAAGGAATTTTTTGTGAAAACTGTAAAAATCATAAGAGGAGTATTGAAGTTTCACTTTATACATCCCCTATCTTTCGGATACACTAAATAATATAAGGTTTTAAAGGAGGTATTTTTGCTTGGAAGAAATCACACAAGAACATATTGATAAGTTGTTATTATTTATGAGAGAAGAAGCGTATAAACCGCTAACGATACAAGAGTTAGAAGAGGCATTTGGAATTGAAGGTTCTGAGGGCTTTAAAGATTTTGTAAAAGCACTTGTAATGATGGAAGAGAAGGGACTTGTTATTCGTACACGTAGTAATCGATACGGTCTTCCTGAAAAGATGAATTTAGTACGAGGTAAGTTAATTGGACATGCACGTGGCTTTGCTTTCGTTGTGCCAGAAGAGAAGAAAACTGGAGACGATGACCTTTTCATCCCTCCTACAGAATTAAACGGTGCACTTCATGGCGATACAGTATTAGCACGCCTTAGTTCTCAATCGAGCGGTTCACGTCAAGAAGGTTCAATTGTACGCATTTTAGAGCGTGGAACGAAAGAACTTGTTGGTACATATACAGAATCGAAAAACTTTGGATTTGTTATACCTGACAATAAGCGCTGGACGAGTGATATCTTTATCTTGAAAAGTGCATCAATGGGTGCTGTAGAAGGTCATAAAGTAGTTGTGAAAATTACGAGCTATCCAGAAAATCGTTTAAGCGCAGAAGGTGAAGTTATTCAAATTCTAGGTCATAAAAATGATCCAGGAGTAGATATTTTATCTGTCATTCATAAACATCATTTACCTTTAGCATTCCCTGAAGAAGTGATGGAGCATGCAAACAGTGTACCAGAAACGATTTCAGAAGAAGATTTAAAGGATCGTCGTGATTTACGTGATCAAATGATCGTAACGATTGATGGTGCAGACGCGAAAGACTTAGATGATGCTGTTACAGTAACGAAGCTTGAGAACGGTAACTACAAGCTTGGCGTTCACATTGCGGATGTAAGTCATTACGTTCAAGAAGGTTCTCCAATTGATGTAGAAGCAGCGGAAAGAGCGACGAGTGTGTATCTTGTTGACCGTGTAATTCCGATGATTCCACATCGTCTATCTAACGGTATTTGCTCATTAAATCCGAAAGTAGACCGTCTGACATTATCTTGTGAAATGGAAATCAACAACTTAGGTGATGTTGTTAAACACGAGATTTTCCAAAGTGTGATTAAAACGACAGAACGTATGACGTATGCTGACGTAAGAAGCATTTTAGAAGATGAGGACGAAGAGTTAATTAAGCGTTATGAGCCATTAGTACCGATGTTTAAAGAGATGGGTCAATTGGCACAAATTCTACGTGAAAAACGTATGCGCCGTGGTGCAATTGACTTTGACTTTAAAGAAGCGAAAGTATTAGTAGATGAAGAAGGAAAACCGACTGATGTTGTTATGCGCGATCGTTCTGTATCAGAGAAGTTAATTGAAGAATTTATGCTTGTTGCGAATGAAACAGTAGCAGAGCACTTCCACTGGATGAACGTACCGTTTATGTACCGTGTCCATGAAGATCCGAAAGAAGATAAGCTTGAGCGTTTCTTCGAGTTTGTAACGAACTTCGGATATGCGGTAAAAGGACGTGCGAATGAAGTACACCCTCGTGCGCTGCAACAAATTCTTGAAATGGTTCAAGGACAGCCTGAAGAAGTAGTTATTTCAACGGTTATGCTTCGTTCTATGAAGCAAGCTCGTTACGATGCGGATAGTTTAGGGCATTTCGGTTTATCAACTGAGTTCTACACACATTTCACATCACCAATTCGTCGTTACCCAGATACAATCGTTCATAGATTAATTCGTGAATACATTATTAATGGTAAAGTCGACAATGAAACGCAAGCAAAATGGCGTGAAAAATTACCTGAGATTGCAGAGCACTCTTCTAATATGGAACGCCGTGCTGTTGAAGCAGAGCGTGAAACAGATGAGATGAAAAAAGCAGAGTATATGGTTGATAAGATCGGTGAAGAGTATGACGGTATGATTAGCTCTGTAACAAACTTCGGTTTATTCGTAGAGCTTCCAAATACAATTGAAGGTCTTGTACACGTTAGTTATTTAACGGATGATTACTACCGTTATGACGAGCAACATTTCGCTATGATCGGAGAACGTACAGGAAACGTATTCCGCATCGGTGATGAAATTACAATTCGCGTTATTAACGTAAACAAAGACGAGCGTGCAATCGACTTTGAAATCGTTGGCATGAAAGGTACGCCTCGTCGTAAGTTCAAAGATCGTCCAGTCGTTATCGAGCAGCCAAGAACAGGCAGAAAGAAACGCGGTGGACGTAGCGAGCGCAGTAATGAGCGCGGCGGTGAACGTGGCACAGGTAGAAAGTTTGACCGTGGTGGCAAAGGTAAAAGCACAGGAAGAGGATCCGCATCAGCAACAGCATCCACGTCTGCTAGTCAGCCAGGGAAAAAAGATGGTAATGGCAAGAAGAAAAAAGGATTCTTCGAAAACGTACCAGGATTCAAGAAGAAAAAGAAAAAGCGTAAGTAAGAAAAGGATGGCTTCGCTTTGATGAAAAGCGAGGCCGTTTTTCTTTTTGTTGGAATCTAGCTACAGTGGCTAGAATGTTCGGCGGCTTCACTTCTTCCCGAGAGGCAAAGAGCGCCTCAAGGTCAGAAGCTCCATCCGTCTCACATTCTGAACGAGCCACTTTCGCTTTTTATTAACATTTGTTACAATAGTAAAAATAGAGGAGGGACGTTATATGCCAAAGGGTACAGGTAAGGTTATTGCACAAAATAAAAAAGCATTTCATGATTATTTCATCGAAGAAACATACGAGGCAGGGCTTGTCCTTCAAGGAACGGAAATTAAGTCGATTCGCGCTGGTCGCGTGAACTTGAAAGATGCGTTTGCACGTATACATAACGGTGAAGTATGGGTTCATAATATGCACATTAATACATACGAACAAGGGAATCGTTTCAACCATGATCCACTTCGTACGAGAAAATTACTTCTTCATAAAAAAGAAATTGATAAGCTAGCGGGCGCTGCAAAAGAAACAGGTTACGCATTAGTTCCACTTAGAATCTATTTGAAAAATGGATTTGCAAAAATGGCACTTGGTTTAGCAAAAGGTAAGAAACAATATGATAAACGTCACGATTTAAAAGAGAAAGAAGCGAAACGTGAAATTGCACGCGTGTTCCGTGATCGCCAAAAGATGTAATACAGATATTTACATTTGTAAAACGGCGCGCGTATGATATAATAACTTATGTAAGGTTGTTGCACATTGAAAAACAGCTCTTAGTAGCTATCACGATATTTTCTTCGTATGCTCCATTTTTATCATGGGGACGTTACGGATTCGACAGGGATAGTTCGAGCTTAGGTTGCGAGTCGAGGGGATCGGCCTCGTTAAAACGTCAAAGCCTATAATTGGCAAACAAAACAATCTTTCTTTAGCTGCTTAATTGCACTAAAGGTTCCTCCCTCCATCGTCCATGTGGTAGGGTAAGGGACTCAAACTAAGTGGACTACGCCGGAGTTCGCCGTCTGAGGGCGAAGGAAGAGAACAATCAGACTAGCAACTTGGAAGCCTGTCGATAGGCCGAAGAGTTCGCGAAATGCTAATATATCGACTACACTCGTAGAAGCTTAAGTGCCGATATTTTTGGACGTGGGTTCGACTCCCACCGTCTCCACCAATACATATTTGGTGGTTTTTTTATTTTGTATGATATGAACCATAACTTTGCCAGGTTGGCGAGGTTATGGTTTTTTTGTTTGTGGTTTTATAGAATGCTGAAGTTGATGGGACGGTATCCTTGAAACAGAGAATAAAAAAATGGTTATTGATGATAAGTAGGGAGGTACTATAGCTGCTAGTAAACGCCCAACTGGTGAGTTTGTATTAAAATTTTAATTTATTACAATCTTCATATGTTTTGTGTTTTTAACCATACCTATTGTAAGATTATATAGAGTTCTCCTAATAAGCTGTTTTAATGGATTATTTAGGAATCTTAAATTTATAAATCTTAAATTGTTTTTTCGGGATAATTTTTTATCTAAATAAGTTATATTGAAGTAGAGGTGAACCATCGGTGAGGCAGGTGTTAGTAATTAAGAATGAAAGGTCTTTAGCGAAGAAAATCGTAAGCGGTCTAACGCAAGAAGGCTATTTCATTTTAAAACTTCACAATGAAAACGAAGGTTTAAATATAATATATGAACAAGATTGGGATATTATCGTATTGGATTGGGATTCATTAAGTATATCGGGACCGGAAATTTGCAGACAAATACGACTTGTTAAAACGACACCGATAATTATTGTGACCGACAATATTTCTAGCGAGGATTGCGTGGCAGGGCTACAAGCAGGTGCAGATGATTATATAAGAAAACCATTTGTGAAAGAAGAATTAGTAGCAAGGGTTCAAGCTATTTTAAGGAGAAGTGATTGTAACCAGCAAAATGAGACGAATTTTTTTCAGTTTAAAGATCTCTTTGTTGATGCATCTAGTAATATTGTGAAAAAAGGTGGCGAAAACCTCTCGCTTACTAAGCGCGAGTACGACTTACTTGTATTTTTAATCAAGAATAAAAACACAATATTAAGCCGTGAAATGCTTTTGAATCAAGTTTGGGGATATAACGTAGTAGTAAATCCAAATGTAGTAGATTTATATATTGGGTATGTAAGAAAAAAGTTAAAGTGCGAGAAGAAAGACAGATATATTCAAACGATACATGGTAGAGGTTATTCAATGATTGAATGATAAAATAAGGTAATAGAAAAAAGAGTAAAACNNGTTTTACTCTTTTTTCTATTGAATCTAATAATCAAATAGTTTCTTAGAAGTATTAAAAGACGTAAAAAAATGGATTATAAAAATATTAGCTATTAATGAGCGTGTTTTGTAGAGGAAATCATGATTAATCAACACGCCTGACTTCACATATTACTTTTGGTGCCTGATTTTATGAATTCACACCATTCACAAGATTTTCACAGAATTAATGACTATACTAATTAACAGGATGTTCAAATGAAAATGATTATCAATAGCGATTCAATTGAATAAAAATTAATTTCTAATTCAATCTATGGATGTCATCATTTTCGAAATAAATTACACTATAAGGAGTATACATATGAAAAAATCTATGCTTTTAAAATTAGTGAGTATTCTAGCAATTTTTACTTTAATGTTAGTAGCTTGCTCAAATCCAAGTAATGATACTAAAGAGTCAAAAGCTAATAAAGATAATGGTAGTGATAAGACAAAAACGGTTGAAATCACTGATGCTCATGGAACTGTTAAAGTCCCTGTAAACCCAAAGAATGTAGTTGCTTTGGATAACAGAACTTTTGAAACTTTATCTGATTGGGGAATTAAATTAGCGGCTGCTCCAAAGGATATCATGCCTGCAGATTCAGCATATAAAAAGGATGATTCAGTTCAAAACATTGGAAATCACCGTGAACCAAATCTTGAAATTATTGCAGCTGCAAATCCTGAACTTGTAATCGTTGGTCAAAGATTTGCTGGTCATTACGAAGAAATCAAAAAATTAGTACCAAATGCAGCTGTTATTGATCTTAATGTTGATGTATCTGAGAAGGCTACTAAGCCTGGCGAAAACTTAGTAAAAGGACTTAAAGATTCTACAGTTACTTTAGGGAAAATCTTTGATAAAGATAAAGAAGCTAAAAAATTAGTAGCTGATTTTGATAAATCTATTGAAAACGCAAAATCTGCTTATAACGGAAAAGATAAAGTTATGAGTGTTATCGTTACTGGTGGGAATATCGGTTTTGCTGCGCCGCACTCTGGTCGTGTTTGGGGACCAATGTATGAAATTTTCGGTTGGACTCCAGCATTAGAAGTTTCAAATTCTACTGCAGGTCATAAAGGTGACGACGTTTCTGTTGAAGCTATTGCACAAACAAATCCTGATTGGATTTTCGTATTAGATCGTGATGCTGCAACATCTGATGCAGCCACTTCAGCTCCAGCTAAGGATGTTATTTCTAAATCACCTGCTCTTCAAAACACAACTGCTGTTTCTAAAAACCAGGTTATTTATGCACCAGAAGATACTTACACAAATGAATCAATTCAAACTTATATAGAGTTATTTGGAAATATTTCAAAAACTTTAGCTAAGTAGTGTAAAGGAGTACGAAGCAGTGTCAAAAAATATAATTTCTAGGGTTGAGAATATTTCTCAACCCCAGTTTTATAATCACAATAAATTATGGACAAAACCTTTTATAATAGCGATTATAGTTGTTCTAATTTTAGGGATTATATCACTGTTTACTGGAGTTTATGATATACGTGGACAAGAGGACGGAATGGAGATGTTTTTCATCACTCGTGTTCCAAGAACAGTTGCATTAATGCTTACTGGAGCTGCAATGGCGATGGCAGGGCTCGTAATGCAACTCATTACACAGAATCGCTTTGTTGAACCTACTACAACAGGGACTATTGAATGGTCAGGCTTAGGCCTGCTTTTTGTGTATTTACTATTTCCTGCCCCAACTTTAGTTCAAAGAATGACTGGTGCAATCATTTTTTCTTTTATAGGAACTATGATTTTTTTTCTATTTTTAAGAAGAGTTAAGCTTCGTTCGTCTTTAATTGTCCCGATTATTGGATTGATGCTTGGAGCAGTTATTTCTGCAGTGTCTACTTTTTTGGGACTCCTTTTTCAAAAGACGCAAAGTATTGAAACTTGGTTCGTAGGTTCATTTGCGAACGTTCAGGTAGGAAGATATGAATATTTATGGCTGATTGTTATCATTACTTTTCTTATTTTTATGTATGCTAATAGATTGACTTTAGCTGGACTAGGAGAAGATGTCGCAACAAGCCTTGGAGTTAATTACAATAGAATTGTTCTTTTTGGGACTGCTCTTATATCTGTTGCAGTTGGAATTGTTGCAGCTGTTATTGGACACTTACCTTTCTTAGGATTAATTGTGCCAAATATCGTTTCAATGTTTAGAGGTGATGATCTTAGGAGTAATTTACCTTGGGTTTGTGTGATCGGAATGGGGTCAATAACTGCCTGTGACATCATTTCTCGAACAATTATACAGCCTTTTGAATTACCTGTTTCTTTAATACTTGCAACAGTGGGAGCAGTCGTGTTTATTACTATTTTATTGAGACAAAGAAAACCAAGGAGGCTACGATGATCAAATTAGAATATAGAAAAAAAGAAAATGTCGAAATCGATTCTAGCCTTCATAATGAAAGTAGATCAGCTAGCGCTTTTCGGTCTAAGAAGGAAGCAAGACGTTATTGGATTTTACTGATTACATTGATTGCTTTAGGTCTCCTTTCTTCATATGGACTTTTAGTTTATAACAATCCAGTTCCGATAGATTCACCTTCTTTTATCCCAGTCGTTAAGAGAAGGATAGTAGCTATTGTTGCAATGATTATCGCTGCAGTTTGCCATAGCTTGTCGACAGTTGCTTTCCAATCTATTACGAATAATAAAATTATTACTCCATCGCTTTTAGGTTTCGAATCACTTTATTCAGCAATTCAAACGAGTACAATATTCTTCTTTGGTGCTAGTGCATTAATAAATTTTAATGGAATTGGATCATTTTTATTCCAAGTTGTTGTTATGGTCTTCATGAGTTTGATACTTTATGGATGGTTACTTTCCGGTAAATACGGGAATTTACAACTTATGCTTTTAGTTGGAATTATTATTGGTACCGGGCTAAATTCAGTGTCAACTTTCATGAGAAAACTACTTGCGCCTTCAGAATTTGATATTTTACAAGCAAGATTATTTGGTTCTGTTAATCATGCAGATCCTGCATATTTTCCTATTGTAATTCCTATGATCATAATTGTAGCAGTATTAATTTTGGCTCATTCTAAGAATTTGAATGTTTTGTCACTAGGAAAAGATGTTGCTACTTCTTTTGGTGTTAAATATCAACCTAGTGTAATTTATACGCTTGTATTAGTAGCTATTTTGATGTCCATTTCAACAGCTCTAATTGGACCACTTACTTTCTACGGCTTTTTAGTAGCAACTTTGAGTTATCAGGCAGCGTCAACTTATGATCATAGATACATTTTTCCGATGGCTTTTGCTATAGGATTTTTAATAATGACGAGTGCATACTTTTTAATGTATCATGTATTCCATGCTCAAGGTGTAGTTTCAGTTATTATTGAATTATTTGGTGGAATCATATTCTTAACTATAGTTTTAAGGAAGAGGGCTTTATGATAAAAATTGATAATGTTAAAAAGTTCTATACTGATAAGGTGAAGATAGGACCTTTGGATATTGAAATACCAAAAGCAGGCTTTACTTCTTTAATTGGACCAAATGGCGCTGGAAAGTCTACGACACTTTTGATGATTGGAAGACTTTTAGATATGGATGAAGGTCAAATTCAGGTAGCAAATATGGATGTTTCTGAATCCAAATCAAAAGACTTAGCAAAAATTTTGACTATATTGCGACAAGAAAATCATTTTGTAACTAGGCTTACTGTTAGACAATTAGTTGGATTTGGGCGCTTTCCTTATTCAAAGGGAAGATTGACTAAAGAAGATGAGGTTATCATTTCTAAATATATCGATTTCTTAGATTTAACTAGTTTAGAGAATAGATATTTAGATGAGCTTTCTGGTGGTCAAAGACAAAGGGCATATGTAGCGATGGTATTGTGCCAAGAGACGGAATATGTACTTTTGGACGAACCTTTGAACAACCTTGATGTTGCTCGTTCTGTTCAAATGATGGAGCATTTGAGACGTGCAGCTAATGAATTTGGACGAACAATTTTGACTGTCATGCATGACATAAATTTTGCGGCTAAATACTCTGATAAAATTTGTGCTATGAAAGATGGACAAATTGCTGCTTTCGGAACAGTAGAAGAGGTTATGGACCCAACACTTTTGACAGATATTTTTGAAACAAAAATAGAGATTATTAATGGTCCTTATGGGCCAATCGCAGTTTATTAGTTATAAAATGTCTTGCGTAGATTATGCAAGACACTCTAGTTGAAGTTGCTGTCTATATTTTATAGGTAGCAGCTTTTTTTATGTGACTACTCATAAAATGCAAAAGAATGCTTCACCTGTTCAAGTATGTACCAAACGAAAAAATATCTCTGTATAACTTTTTAAAAGAATTCAGTTTGTTTTTGATATGTAATATTGCATATCAGAGTGTATTGATAAAAGTGTAAGGTGTCACTATAATGAGGGCATAAAGATAAACCACATTATCGTAGCAAGAAAAAGGAGGAAATAATATGGAAATCGCAATGGCAGTTTTAAAATTTGTAGGTGGCGTAATCCCGTTAATTCAAGAACTTTTAAAAGCATTTATGTAAGTTTATTAATTAGCTATCATTTATCAATCATTATCATATTTTACTAAAAAAAGAACGGGGTGATTTTTCTGAATATTAAGAAAAACACTAAAAGAAGAAAGTTCCTTGCATGTTTATTAGTTAGTTTATGCACTATTAATTATTCATCTATTTCCTTCGCAGAAACACAAGCAAGCAATGTAACTGATGTAACCAAAAATGCTAGTGGCATTGATACTGGTATAGCAAATCTTAAATATAATAATCAAGAGGTTTTAGCCGTAAATGGTGATAAAGTAGAGAGTTTTGTTCCGAAAGAAAGTATCAATTCAAATGGTAAATTTGTAGTAGTGGAACGCGAGAAAAAATCACTTACAACGTCACCGGTCGATATTTCAATTATTGATTCTGTAGTGAATCGCACGTATCCAGGAGCTGTACAACTTGCAAATAAAGCTTTTGCAGACAATCAACCGAGTTTATTAGTGGCTAAGAGAAAGCCTTTGAATATTAGTATAGACTTACCTGGCATGAGAAAAGAAAATACAATCACTGTTCAAAATCCGACATATGGTAATGTAGCTGGAGCAGTAGACGATTTAGTATCTACTTGGAATGAAAAGTATTCTACAACACATACGTTACCTGCAAGAATGCAGTATACAGAATCTATGGTTTATAGTAAATCACAAATCGCAAGTGCTCTTAATGTTAACGCTAAATATCTTGATAACAGTCTAAACATTGATTTTAATGCGGTTGCAAATGGAGAGAAGAAAGTGATGGTAGCGGCATATAAGCAAATATTTTATACGGTAAGTGCTGAACTACCTAACAATCCATCCGATCTTTTTGATAATAGTGTTACTTTTGACGAGTTAACTCGTAAAGGTGTAAGTAATTCGGCTCCACCTGTTATGGTTTCAAATGTAGCTTATGGTAGAACCGTTTATGTAAAATTAGAAACAACATCTAAGAGTAAAGATGTACAAGCTGCTTTTAAAGCCTTACTTAAGAATAACAGCGTCGAAACGAGTGGACAGTATAAAGATATTTTTGAAGAAAGTACCTTTACTGCTGTAGTATTAGGCGGAGATGCGAAAGAGCATAACAAGGTTGTTACTAAAGATTTCAATGAAATCCGAAATATCATTAAAGATAATGCTGAATTAAGTCTTAAAAATCCAGCATATCCAATTTCATATACAAGCACTTTCTTAAAAGATAATGCAACTGCTGCTGTTCATAACAATACAGATTATATTGAGACGACAACTACAGAATATTCAAGTGCTAAAATGACACTTGATCATTACGGTGCTTACGTTGCTCAATTTGATGTATCTTGGGATGAATTCACATTTGATCAAAATGGGAAAGAAGTACTAACACATAAAACATGGGATGGTAGCGGAAAAGACAAAACGGCTCATTACTCTACAGTTATCCCTCTTCCACCAAATTCAAAAAATATAAAAATCGTAGCTAGAGAATGTACTGGTCTTGCATGGGAATGGTGGAGAACAATTATTAATGAACAAAATGTTCCATTAACAAATGAAATAAAAGTTTCAATTGGAGGAACAACATTATACCCAACAGCTAGTATTAGTCATTAGTTATAAAAAAAGCGCCCTATAAGTAGGGCGCTTTTTACTCTTTCCAAAATTGTTCTAATAGAATGACAAGCATGGTACCCACAAGTAAGCCATTACTTAAAACATATTGTAAGGAAGAAGGAACTCCGCTAAATGCACTTTCTGGAAGAAACAATATTCCCAAACTGATTAATAATGAAATTCCTAATATAGTTAATCGGCGTTGATTTAATTCTTCACGTAAAATGGATTGAAATGAAATGCCTATTACTTGGACAAATGTAGCTAAAAGTGCAGCATTAGCAATAGGTCCTGGTAGCAAGGATATAAAGTTTACAATTGAGGGAATAAAAGAAATTCCTGCTAATATAAGACTTGCTATAAGGAACGACTTCACTTTTCTTTGTCCTGTTAGTTGGATAAATCCTGCTGATGCAGGTAATGGTACAATTCCAATTGTAGAGAACAACGACGAGATAATATGTGATATACCTCCGACCCATACACCACGGTTCAGTGTTTGCTTTTCATTTTCTTTAGATAATGGAGCCACTTGTTTTACAGCCGAAATAGCAGCGATTGTATTTGCAACTAAAAGAAATGTAAATAAAGTTGCAGTTAGAGTCATTCCAATATCGAATCTAGGTGTGCCCCAAGCAAATATCTCTGGTAACTTAACTAGCGTTGTATGCGAAGGGATATGAGATGATTTTCCTAATACTGCATACAAAAGCCAACCACATGAAATTCCAAGTAACACAGCGTAACTTTTCATCCATCCTTTCCCTTTAATTGATAAGAAAGTAATAAGGGCAAAAACAAAGAGAGCAATAGTAGCTGTTGTATAGTCAGGATGGGTTGCAGATCCTTGTAATCCTATCATTCCTTTTAGTAACACACCACTAAGCTGAAGAGATAATATTAAAAGAAAGGTTCCTGTAACCAAGGGTGTAAATAAGCGTAAGATTCGATGAACAAGCCCTGTTATACCAAGAAAGAAGAGTAATATACCTGCAATAATTAATCCGCCTTCTAAAAGTTGCAATACGTCTTTTGCACTTTGTCCCTGATGCATAGCGACTTGTCCCAATATGACAAATATACTTACCCATGAACCGGCTGGCCCGTCCGCAATGGGGTAACGATGCCCAAACCACGCTTGTAGAAACGAACTTACTCCCACGACTAAAAAAGTTCGCTGCATTAATGTTGAGACATCCTCTATTGGTAAATGGAATATGCCACCAATAATGATAGGTAACGCAATTGCATTTGCTAATAGAAACACAAACCATTGTAGAATACTAAAACTCGTATCAAAGTGTTTTTTATTCATATTATTCTCCTTTGCCGAAAAAGAATCTCATAGTAAAAATCCATCCTTTCTACACAGTTAGATTAAAAAGGATGGATTTATTAAATCTATAAAATTATTTTAATTATATAGATAGATTTTTAATTAATTACCATGTACGGAATGGTAAGAATTTCCCATTAAGTGTAATCACGATACGAGGATCGCCACCTTTTGGATCTTCTTGTGTATCCACACCTAGGTTGAAGTTAATCGCACTCATTACACCTTCGCCCGCTTTTTCTAAGATTAACTCTCTAATAGTTGGTGCATATTGTAACATCATTTCATATAAACGATATGCAATCGGGTCCGTAGGAGGCATTTCCATTACTTGGCCGCGAAGTGGAACTACTGTCAATGCTTGAACTACTTCTTCATCTAATTTTAATAGTTTACCAATTTTTTCTGCTTCTGGACGTGTCATTGTAGCTTGTCCTAATAACGCTGTTACAACCCAAGTCTCAGAGTGTTCACTTACTTTTGCAATTTCTTCCCAAGTTAACCCTTTTTCAATTTTTGCCGCTAAAATTTTTTGCGTAGCTTCTTGTCTATTCATATCTAATACTTGTTTTTTCATATCTCATAACTTCCCTTCATATACGTGATAATTATTATTTTGTTTTACTATTTAACGCTTTATATCCATCAACCACTACATCTAATTTACCTGTGTGAGGGTCAATAACTAAACCATGTACAGGAACATCTTTTGGGATAAGTGGATGATTTCTTACTAAATCAACATTAGCTTGCGTTGAGTCGCAAACATCATCGAATCCGAATAACCATTTTTCAAGGTCAATACCAGCATATTCAATCGCTGATAAAATTTCTGATGAAGCTACTCCGCGATCTAATATTTTTTGAAGTGTTCCTTTTGGATTCGTTTGGCTCGCGCCACATCTATGGTGTCCAATAAGGAAGATTTCATCTGCATTTAAATCGTATACTGATGCTACAACACTTTGCATAACACTATCGAAAGCAGAAGCAATTTTACCACCTGCATTTCTGATAACCTTTGCATCACCATCGTGTATATCTAATGCTTTTGGAAGTAGCTCAATTAAACGAGCATCCATGCAAGAAACAACAACCATACGTTTTTTAGGCATTTTTGTCGCTTCACGAGGAGCGTATTCCTTATTTTCTACAAAATGTTCATTGAACGATAGAATTTCTTGTAATAACATATTTGTAACCTCCTTTAAATCTAGATGTATTTTTTTGTTGTGTCCTCTGTGTTATAAGTAAATATAGCTGATAAATAATGTGATGTAAGAGGATAAACTAAGTATAGTGAATTGTATCGATAAGCAGAATAAGTTGGCGAAACACTTTCGGGCTTTCTACTTTCACGGTGAAAGGATTGGTTTATATCATTGATCAAACAGATTTTGAGATACTGAAATTATTAGGAGAAAACTCAAGAATACAATGGAAAGAACTTGGCCAAAAAATACATATGACGGGGCAAGCTGTAGGAAATCGAATTCGAAGATTAGAGGATTTAGGGATTATTGAACAGTATACAATTGCAATAAACCGAATCAAATTAGGACAAGTAGTGACTGCATTTGTTACTTTGTTCGTAACAACAGCTAATCACCAAGAGTTTATGAATTTCTTTCAAGGAGAAGAAGGGATTTCTGAAGTACACCGTATAAGTGGTGAGGGGTGTTATTTATTAAAAACACATTTTGCTTCCAACGAAGACTTAGATAACTTTCTAGGACGACTATTAAAATACGGGAACTATCGTGTTAACTTATCAATAGGAAAGTTGAAATAAGGTTTCTTTTCTTTGGAGGAGATAGTAACGTTATTTGCTAAACTTTATTTGTATAGAGATAATGAAGTCGTTTAATGTTTCTCTTAAATAGTCAGAGCCTTACTACAATTTATGTGTAGTAAGGCTTTTTAAAGTTGTTATATTCAACAATTAAGCTGAAGTGTTGAGGGGGGATATGAGACGATTTCTTTCAAGAGAATCATAAATGATTTTGTCTTAAGGAAGATCTTGCAACTCAGTACAGGATCTTTAATTAAACGTTTTTAAAAGCTAAATTGTGGTTTCATATCCCCTTTATAAGGTTCATGTTCAACGAATATAGTTATATCCTTACCAGCTTGGTCTTTACCAGTTCTTTTATACGTAAATTTATTCTTATTTAGTTCAGTAAGTTCAAGAGCAGCACCATATTTATTATTTCCAATTGAAACATGGGCTCTTATTTTATTTTCATGTACAACATCGAAGTAGCCATAATCACCGCGGCTTTGACCTGTTTCGCTATTGAAGAACTCATATTTATTAGATTTGTCATCAAATTTTGCTAGACTTATAAAATTCGAATTAAATTGTGTTACATCGTTACCAGCTTCGTCTAATACCTTTGTTCCGTGCCAAAGGGTACCGCCTAAAATTTTATCTCCATCAACATTTTTAACAATATCTCCTGTAGTCGTGTTCAGCTGCTTGTCCGGATCAGTGAAAGAAAGTTCTTTTTCTTTATATGGAACATGTTCAACGAAAACTTCTACATCTTTACCGTTAGCGTCTTTCCCCATTCGTTTATAAGTAAATACATTTTTATTTAGTTTTGTCATGTCAACGACAGCTTGATACTTCATTGATTCTGAAATTAATATTCTCTTCTTCCCATCATTTGTGACAAAGAAAGTTCCTTTATCGCCACGACTTGCACCTGTTTTAGCATCAAAAAATTCATATCTGCCTGACTTCGCATCATATTTTGCAAGACCAATGAAGTTTGCATTCTCTTTTGTTAAGTCATTCTTATCTTTGTCATACACTCGTGTACCTTGCCAATTTGTCTTGCTAAGAATATTAGCCATTTTTTGCCCTTTAGTTAATTTATTTTCCTTTTTTGTTTCTTTAGCAACTTGTTCTTGTTTTTGTTTACTATGATTTTCTTCAGCTTTAGTACCAGCACACCCTGTTAATGCTAATGTGAATCCGAGCAGTACGGATGATAATGCTTTTGTTTTTTTGTTCATGTTTTATCGTCTCCTTATTTTAGTACGGTTTGCGATTATAGTAGCAGTGCGTCATATATGAACTTAGTTGCTACGTTTCTTATGTTAATACCCGACTATAAACTGCCTCTAAATAAAACATTAAAAAAAGATAAACTAATTCCTAAAAAATGTTCATATTTATAAAAAATCGCTAGCTTGTTGTAGTGCCTACGAGTAATCCAACAAATACATTGTAATGAAGAAGGAAAGTCGCTAACAATAATGTAATTCCTAATGGAGCCAATCGATTGTATTGCAAAATTTTCGAGCTAAACTGTAGGGGAAATGAAGATTTTATAGAATTCGTTTCGTATAGGAAGGGGATGTCCATGTTTGATTCAACAGATTTTAAGATTATACAATTACTACAAGAAAACGCTAGAATGAACTGGAAGGAAATTGGGGAGATAGTACATTTGACTGGTCAGGCTGTCGGGAAACGAATTCATAAATTAGAAGAGGCAGGTGTCATTCAAAAATATACGATAAATATCAACAGGGCTAAGCTAGAAGGATCTATTATGACCTTTGTTACACTATTTTTGCATGCACCGCACTATTATAATCAAATTCAAAAATTTTTTGAAAAAACGGACGTAATTACTGAAATGTATCGTATAAGCGGCGATGGGTGCTATGTCATGACTCTTCACACATCTTCGCATCAGCAATTAGAAGAGACTCTTGCAGATGTTTTACATTATGGTGATTATCGTATAAATACTGTCATTAAGACAATGGAAAAAAAGAAAGAATAAGATACTTATCCTTTCTTTTTTTTTGAACTGTAATTTTTTATTTGCTCTTGTTTATAAAACAGTTTGCTGACATGACTGTTGCATAAATATCACCAAACTCTAATGCACTCATGAACGATTGATGAGCGTGTACTGCGGGGATTAGATTTCCTTGAAATTCTAAATCTTTTGTTGTACAAGCATCTTCAATTACAATACATTGAAATCCGAAGTCACTGGCAGCGCGTACTGTTGCATCAATACATACATGAGTCATCATACCGCAAATGACTAGTTGATCTATTTTCTCTGTCTTTAATGTTTCTAATAAATTTGTT
The DNA here is from genome assembly GCF_002558005.1 of Bacillus sp. AFS012607. NCBI lineage: Bacteria > Bacillati > Bacillota > Bacilli > Caryophanales > Bacillaceae > Bacillus > Bacillus sp. AFS012607. Next base: position 100,684 of record NZ_NTVM01000024.1, on the reverse strand, counting down.
CTTAAAAAACTGTTAGGGTGATGTTTTTGAATGACTCTTTCGTTAGCAATTGGTTGTACATCATCATAAATTTGAACACCTATTGTATCGGGTAAGAAGAAAGTAGCCCCTTCATTGTTCGCAATATGTTGTACGTGAATAACTGTTTTATGTTTTTCGCGAAATACTTTCAAAACTTCTTTCGCTTTTTGTGCGGCTTTTTCAGGTTGATGTAATTCCATATTGCCACCTTCAAAGTAATCATTTTGTATGTCGACTAATAGTAACGCTTCGTTCATAGTTAATCCCCCCACATATATTTGTACAGTACGTTGTTTGTACTGTACCGTTATTATATAAAGTGTAGGTATGCGGAAGTAATAGCGTTATGAAACGATTTTAACGTATATAGTTTCATTGTGAAAAAGGTGAAAGTTGGTATAGGCACAAATGGATTTTGTGGAATTCACGGCAAAGTTATAGGTAGAGTGGCGTTGTAGGGTTAAAACCATAACTTTGCTGGAGGATCGGGTTATGGTTTTTTTATGAGGAAATGCGATTTTAAGTTTTTGCTGAAGATGTTTTTCTAGGATATGCTGTGAGTGATTGAAGTGAGGTAGTGTCGGATATTGTCGACCGATCGATATATTAGAAAAATCGTTGATATATTGTGAGTTATGATAGATATATTGGAAAAATCGTTGATATATTGCTAGTTGTGATAGATATATTGAAAAAATCGTTGATATATTTGTAAAGGGGTGTTTGAGGTGATTGTGAAAGAAAGAAAAATACCGATTTATATAAGACAGTTAGAAGCGCTTCTTAGAAGGTTACCTGTATATCATCCGAAACGAAATATAATTGGAGAAAACTTGGCAAAACACATGGCGGGGTATAAAGGGGAGCAAGCGATTGATTATCCACTTAGTTTTATTTCTGAGAAAGAGTACAGTGTTTTACATGATGTTCGCTTATCTAATCATGATCAATACTTTCAAATTGATACTATTATCATTTCCACAAAGTTTCTTCTGTTTCTTGAGATAAAAAATATAGCAGGTACATTAATATTTGATACAAAGTTTAATCAACTTATCCGAATAACAGAAGGAAATTCAGAGGGATTTCCAGACCCTGTTTTACAAATAAAAAGGCAGGAAATACAACTTAAAAAATGGTTAAGCTTACATGGATTTTCTTCTAGTCTTCCAATCGAGTCCCTCGTTGTTATTAGCTCGCCTCGTACCATTATAAAATCTTCAGATGACAATCTTCTTCATACAATTATTCATAGTGCAAATCTACCTCATAAAATAAAGTGGTTTGAAAGTAAATATAAGAAAAAAGTTATAGATAATGTAGATAGGCTCATTCATCAAATAATAGCGGAGCATTCTCCACTTCAACAAAATATACTTGAGCAATATAAAATAGAAAAAGAGGAGTTGCTAAATGGAGTACAATGTGAGAAATGCTTAGTTATTCCAATGGTTAAAGTTAAGAAGGGGTGGCGTTGTACAAGTTGTAAAGATTTTTCAAAAGTGGCACATGAGGGTGCTATACGAGATTATGCATTGCTCATTAGTACGACATGTACGAACGGTAATTTGAAAGAGTTTCTCCATGTTTCGTCAGGTATGGTTGTAAACAGAATTCTCCACACACTAAATCTGGCCTATACTGGCAACAACAAAGGACGAATATATGATTTAACTTCTTTCCAATCGTAATTTTGCTATAATAAATAAGTACTTATACGAAGGGGAGTTTAAAGATAAAATGAAGTCGTTTAATATCGATCATGTTATAGCTAGTATTTTGCAATGGATATTAAATATAGCTTTAATTATATTATCCATTGTGTTATCGATTTTCTTAGTGAATGAGACGATCACGTTTGTGCAGTATATTTTTTCGTCAAAAGAGTATACGTCTTATAAATTGGTTGAAAGTATCATCGTCTATTTCTTATACTTCGAGTTCATTGCATTAATTATTAAGTATTTTAAATCGAATTATCATTTCCCGTTACGTTATTTTATTTATATCGGAATTACGGCTTTAATTCGGTTGATTATTGTGTCTCATGAGGAACCGATGGAGACGTTATTATACGCAGGAGCAATTCTTGTTTTAGTTATTGCTTTATACATATCGAATATGAGAGATTTGAGAAAAGAGTAGTAGTGCAGACGTAAGTTTGCACTACTTTTTTATGTGGAATTTTCCACCCTATGATTTTGGGGCTGTAATCAAATGAACAGTGTCAGGACATTCTAATTTATAAGTTACTTTGTTGCCTTCAATATCTTTCTTTATCTTTTGACATGTAGTATTCGAATATTGTATCTCTTGGTTTTCATTATGTTTCTCATTTGTTTTTGTGTAGTCGACATCATAATAGACGGAGGTAGATTCCTTTTCTTTTTTTACAGTTAAATCAATAATAATAGGCTCGTTCTTGTTATTAAATTTAGTAATTCTAACTGAATCGTCTTTATTTGAATTATAGTTTTTTACGAAAGTATCTAATTTCTCTATGTTATAAACTTCATCGTTTTTCTCAATAATATCACCACGTTTTTTGGAAGCCTCAAAAGTATATGTCTCGTTTTTATCGTTTTTTTGCTCATTATTAGTACAACCAATAAGAGTAAATAAGGCTAATGAAATTACAGATAACGCATATTTTCTATAGTGTATTCTCATAGATTCAGCTCCTTTTCTTAATTTTTAACGATGATATATTTATAATTTTATTTTATCTTAATGAGCTTTTTGGAAAGCAAAAAGACTGTTCTTTTTTCGTTAAGTTACTGTAAATACCTACATTCTTTATTAATTAGTTATAAATTTCGGCATAATATTTTTACATTAGTTTTTACATCTTGACCTTCAAGTTGCTTGAAAGTTTACAATGAAATTAGGGCGTTTGAAATCGAAAAAAATTGAGAAATTAAGTGAAGAGGTTTCTTTTACTTGGAGGTTATAGGAATGAATCAGGAATTGAAGTTACGTCCATTAGAACGAGAAGATTTAAAGTTTGTACACGAACTGAATAATAATGCCCATATTATGTCGTATTGGTTTGAAGAGCCGTATGAGGCATTTGTGGAGCTGCAAGACTTATACGATAAACATATACATGATCAAAGCGAACGCCGATTTATCGTTGAGAAAGACAATGAGATGGTTGGATTAGTTGAGTTAGTAGAAATCGATTATATTCATCGTAGAACAGAATTCCAAATTATTATTGATCCAAATTATCAAGGATATGGTTATGCAGCAGAGGCGACGCGTTTAGCGATGGATTATGCTTTCGCTGTATTAAATATGCATAAGATATATTTAGTTGTGGATAAGGAAAATGAAAAAGCAGTACATGTTTATAAAAAAGTTGGATTTATGGTAGAAGGTGAGCTTATCGATGAGTTTTTCGTTGATGGTAACTATCATAATGCGATAAGAATGTGTATGTTTCAGAAGCAATATTTTGAAAGCAAGTAGTTGAAAGATTCGGAAGTAATGTTGACGCTTCGTAAAACTGTATGCTAAAATCCCTTTTAAGTATTAAGGAAGGTGCAGAACATGCTTTATATAAAATTTGTAAAACTCATTAGAAAACTTTGCTCCGCACAAATGTATACGGTGAAGCGTTGTACGGAGCTTAATCAAGGGGCATAAATCCCTATATTCATCGACTGAATAACTTTTCTAAAAAAGTATAGTTTATCTATGCTTATTTGGTTATGGTTTTTCAGTTGATGTATAAAATAGATTAAGGGGCCATAGACAATGCTTTGTCTATGGCCCTTTGTGTATATTATTCCGATGAGTATTTACTGTAAATTGGAGTAGTATAGGAAAAACCACGAAGCAGAGGGCTAGTGTCGAATGACGCTATCTCTCTGCTTTTTTTAATTTCAGGAAAAGAGGAATAAAAATGAGTTTACTTAAAGTTGAAAGTTTATCACATAGTTTTATTGATAAAGTATTATACGAAAATGCTTCTTTTGATTTGCATAAAGGCGAGCATATGGGAATTGTTGGACAGAATGGTGCAGGGAAAAGCACATTAATGAAAATATTGGTGGGGGAAATTATTTCTGATAAGGGGAGCATTAAGTGGCAACCTAATATTCAAATTGGACATCTTGATCAATATGCAGAAATTGATGGGAGCTATACTATTTCACAATATGCAAAGCGAGCCTTTTATGATTTGTTTGAAATGGAAAAGAGAATGAATAAGTTATATGAAGAAAGTGCGATGACTGGAGATGAGAATCAACTATTGAAAGCAGCTGAAATACAAGAACAGCTTGAGGCTCGTGATTTTTATTCAGTAGACAGCGTAATAAATAAGGTGGCAGCCGGTTTAGGTATTGATGCGATTGGGATGGATCGTGTTATTGGTGAATTAAGCGGAGGGCAGCGTGCAAAGGTAATTTTAGCAAAGCTTTTATTAGAAGAGCCTACTATTTTATTACTAGATGAACCGACGAATTTTCTCGATAAGGAGCATGTGGAGTGGCTTGCTAATTATTTAATGAATTTTGAAGGAGCGTTTATTGTCGTATCACATGATTTTGATTTTCTGGAAAAGGTAACTTCTTGCATATGTGATGTAGAGTTCGGAACGGTTAAGAAGTATTACGGAAAATACTCAGATTTTGTAAGACAAAAGGAGCATTTGCGAAAAGATTATATTCGCCAATATTATGCACAGCGAAAGAAAATTGAAAAAACGGAAGAGTATATTCGTAGAAATATTGCTGGGGTGAATTCAAAAATAGCGCAAGGTCGTAGAAAACAATTGGAGCGTATGGAAAGAATTGCGCCACCAAGTTTTACTCATAAACCGTCTATTCATTTTCAGGAACTTCCCATTTCAGTTCAGACAGTTCTTGAAGTAAATAATCTTGAAGTGGGTTACGATTTTGCTCTCTTACCAAAATTGAATTTTTCAGTGATGGGTGGGCAAAAACTTGTTATTACAGGGTTCAATGGAGTAGGGAAATCTACTTTATTAAAAACAGTCGTTGGAAATATTGCTAGCATTTCTGGAGAGTTTCACTTTTCAGAGCAAATAAACATTGGATATTATGAGCAAGATTTAAATTGGAGCAATGATTCTTTAACGCCGCTTCAAATTATTTCAGAACAGTTTCCTAAACTGAATATGAAGGAAATACGCCATCATTTAGCTGCGTGTGGTGTGAAGGATACGCACGTTTCGCAAGAAATTCGTACGTTAAGTGGTGGTGAACAATCGAAGGTGAAACTGTACGGATTATTACTATCACCTTGTAACTTCTTAATTTTAGATGAGCCGACAAATCATTTAGATGCAGAAGCGAAGGAAGCTTTGCAAAAGGCGCTAATTCAGTTTAAGGGCAGCATTATACTCGTATCTCACGAAGCAAGTTTTTATCTTGATTGGGCAGATAGCATCTTTGATATAGAGACAGGATTAGTTAAGGGGGTGTGAAACATATGAGTGAAAACAATTGGAAAACGAAAATTATATTATTTTTGACCGCTCAAACTATTTCGTTGTTCGGTTCCTCTCTCGTGCAATACGCGATTATATGGTATATCACCCTTACAACATCATCAGGAGTGATGTTGACTATTTCAACTGTTTGCGGTTTTCTACCACAAATTGCGATATCTTTGTTTGCAGGTGTTTGGGTTGATCGTTATGACCGTAAAAAGATGATTATGTTATCGGACGGGATTATAGCGATTGCGACGTTAGTTTTAGCAAGTTTATTTTTAACAGGATATAAAAGTATTTGGTTACTTTTTATTGTGTTACTCATTCGTTCAGCTGGAACAGGAGTACAAACGCCAGCTGTGAATGCATTAATTCCGCAAATCGTTCCGAAAGAGTATCTGATGAAAGTAAATGGAATAAATAGCAGTATTACATCTTTAATTATGTTTCTTTCTCCAGCAGCAAGTGCGGCGATTCTTTCTATTGCCAGCATTGAAATAACATTTTTTATTGATGTTATTACAGCCATGTTTGGAATTAGTATTATGTTTGTTATTCAGGTCGAAGGACATGTGAATGTAGAGAGTAAGCAAAAATCTAATCTACAAGGAATTAAAGAAGGGTTCTCTTATTTAAAAGAAAATGTATTTATTAAAAGGCTAATCCTTTTATTGATTATCTTCATGATTTTAATAAGTCCAGCTGCTTTTTTAACGCCTTTAATGGTAACTCGTTCTTTCGGGGCCGAAATGTGGAGACTTACTGCGAGTGAGATGACCTTTAGTGCGGGTGCGGCAGCTGGTGGCGTATTGATTGCGGCGTGGGGTGGTTTTCGTAATCGTATGCATACAACAGCGCTAGCTTGTGCATTATATGGACTGCTTATGATTGGACTCGGAATAGCACCGATATTTACTATGTATTTAGTATTTAATTTTTTAATTGGTATAACAATGCCGTGCTTCAATACACCAGTTACTGTGTTATTGCAGGAGAAAGTAGAACCATCGATGCACGGGCGGATGTTTAGCCTTGTACAAATTGCGAATTCATGCGCGCTTCCTTTAGGAATAATAATATTTGGTCCATTGTCGGATATGTTTAGTGTAGAGATTTTATTAATTTATGCTGGGATATTCGTGCTATTTTGCGCAATGTATGTTGTATTAAGCAAGAGGTTTGAAGTGTAAATATTTATGATTTAGAAGGTTTGCGAAGTGATTTAAGATGCTTCGTAAACCTTTTTGTTATTAGTTTAGCCAATAATTATTTATTGTTAAACGATAAATAATTATTGACTGTTAATGTTTTTTTAGATAATATGATGTTAACGATCTAAGGAGAATTACATGAGTAGAGGAGAATGTGAAATGAAAAATAAATACGTAGTAGCTATTTCTTTAATGATTTTAGCGATTATTTCTTTAACTATACATGCTTCAAACAGTAAAATAGGAGCGGATGGATTCCTTAAAGAACCTTTCTTTTTCCTAGTACCGATAAGTTATGTATTGTTCCTTAGTGGTATTGGTGTATTACTATTTGGATTTATTACTTCAAAGCTGAAAAAGGGCAATAGATAGGAGCTACCAATAGGGACAAAACACTCACTATGAAATAGAAACATACCATATGGAAGAAAAAGAATAAGTGAGATGAATCATGATGAATCATTATTTTTATAATGGTAGACAAGTAGGAGCAGCTATTACGCTGGCTGGGGCACAAGGGACAATTCATGCTGTGAATCAGGCTATTCAAATGCAACAACAAGCATATTTTGCACAAATGATGCAAAGTCAGTATATGCCGTATTCACAACTTCCGATGCAAATTGTACATTACGATGTACATCCAGCTGGTTTATTTTCCATTCCATATGGCGGGACATACTTCTTATGAAAGAAAGCGACTGGTTAGAGTCGCTTTTTTTATATTCCGCCTAGCTTCATTCCAAGGAAGGCAAAGGCGATACCAATTATGTAAGTAGCACTTAAATATAAAAGGAAGATGTACAGTTTTTTACGATTGAGAAGCTGAACAGATTCTAATTTAAGCGTAGAAAATGTAGTGAATGCGCCCATAAATCCAGTACCTAATAATAGTTGCCAGCCTGTAGTGACTCCGTTGCCAATTATATATCCAAGTAAAAATGCCCCTGTTATATTAATAAGGAATGTAGCAATTGGAAATTGTGTTTTATTTCTTTTCTTAAACCAATTGCTAATTGCAAATCGTGTAATCGCGCCGAAAAATCCACCTGTTGCCACTAATAAAGCTTCTATCATAAGTGATCACCTTCCGTAAGATGTTTCTTAATTAAGAAATCACCTAGTGTATAGCCAAGACCAGACATAATGAGACCACCAAGTATGCTGCATGATACATATAAGAAAGCCGTATCCCATTCAGAATGATTGATTAGTTGCACAGTTTCTACACTAAATGTTGAAAACGTCGTAAAGGAACCGATGAATCCAGTCCCAATGCCTGTGATAATTTCTAATGGTAAGATGTTTCGCCGAGCGATATAGGTAGTTAGCCACGCTAATAGGAAGCAGCCGAGTAAGTTGATGAGCAATGTAGCTAGCGGAAATGAATGATTCCATGAAGTATGAATAGTAAGACCTAAATAATAGCGAGAAAGGGCTCCTAATATACCGGCTATGCCAACGATAATATAAATCAATTTCTTCACCTCTTTAAATAGCTTGCTCAAAAAAATGACTCCTACCAGTAGTTATACTGGTAGGAGTCATTAGCTAAGCAGCAGTTATGGCGAACTCCATCGCCTCTGATTATTACATATAGTGTACTAAATATACCGTCTAATTTCTAGTGAGGAGGTGGGTGTAACTTTTCTTTTTTTGATGTCTGAAGGTTTTTTAGTAATTAAAATGAGATCGATTACTTATCAACTAAATATAGTGATATACAGTTTTAATTATGATAAAATGTTTCTTATGTGTGTCGTTTTATTTTATTTGACTGAAAATAAAGAAAAATAAATTCGCGTGAAAAGGAGTCATTTATTTGAAGAAATTTTTAAAAATCGTATTTATATGTGTTTTAGTATTAGCGGGCATTGTAGGAGGATTTCTAGCGTATATGACACTTACTAAAGAACAGCCTGCTGATGTTATAAGCTTGAAGGTGGAGAATAATAAGGAGCGCGTATTAGCGACTGGAAATGAATTTAAAGTTACAACATTTAATATTGGATATGCTGGGTTAGATAAGGATCAAGATTTCTTTATGGATGGTGGAAAGGGATCTGGTTCAAGTAGTAAAGAGCAAACGGAAATTAATTTAAAGAATATGCTTTCGTTTTTACAAAATGAGAATAGTGATTTTGCGCTATTACAAGAAGTTGATATAAAGTCACTTCGTTCATTTGATGTAAATGGACATGAATTTTTGAAAAAAGGATTACCTGATTATGTTTCGTCATTTGGCAAGAACTACGATACGAAATGGGTTCCAGTGCCAATAACAAATCCAATGGGATATGCGGAGGCTGGATTAAGTACGTTTTCTAAATACACTGTTCAAGAAGCGAAGAGGTTCCAGCTGCCTGGAATGGAGCCTTGGCCAAAGCGTTTGTTTGATTTAGATCGAGCAATTGTGGAATATAAAATTCCTGTTAATAATGGGAAACATGTTAGACTCGTAAATCTACATTTGTCTGCTTATGATGAAGGCGGGAAAATTAGAAAACAGCAAGTAGAGTATTTAAAAGAATATATGAACAAGCATTATGAAAATGGTGATTACGTAATAATGGGCGGAGATTGGAATCAATTAGTTTCGAACGCTCAATTAAGTGATCCGAAGTTTGTGAAAGAGCGTCCTGAGTGGTTAGTAGAGTTACCGAAGGATTTTACGGACGGTGGCTTTAAGTGGGCTGTAGATCCGTCTGTTATGACTGTGAGAGATGATGTAAAGAAATATGTAGAAGGTGAAAATTTCGTCACTATTATTGATGGCTTTATCGTTTCACCGAATGTAGAGATTGTAAATGTACAAGGGAAAGATTTAAAGTTTGAAAATAGCGATCATAACCCAGTGAGTGCGGTATTTAAACTGAAGTAATTGATATGTATAAGTAGAAGGTGGGGCTTCATATGGAGTGGTTAAAGAGGACTTGTTTTTCTAACCTTGAGAAAGAATCACAGAAAAATCATTTATTACTGTTTATAACGATTTGTAGTTTCTGCCTTGGGATAATCGCGATTGGGTATTATGGATATATTTTTACAGAGAGAGCAATAGCGTTTTGGATTTGTGGTATTTCTGTCGTTGCATTTGGAACGCTTTTTACTTTTATAAAAAGTATGGAATCAGCGTATAAATATATCATGACATTTATGTTGCTTACCATGTCTTACATCATGGTACAAGCTTTTAATGAAAGCCCGGCTGTATTTCAAATGGTTTATTTTACATTAGCTGTTTCACTTATTTACTTAAGTGAGCGCCTCATTTTAATTCTTGGCGGGGTAGCTGTTGTAATCACATTTATTCTTTGTAGCTATTGGCCGAAGCAATTTTTTGCTTATACAGCCTCGTCTGAAGCTGCTAATTTTGCAAGTTTGTTAGCGATTGTAACAATTGCTATGTGGGGCGTCACGAAAATCGGTTCTAATCTGCTCCTTCGTTTAAGTGATGAGAAGCAAGAAGTAATGAGAAAAGCTCAGGAGCTAGAAGAGACGCAAAGGCTTATTGAAGAAACAGTTGTGAAACTAGATAGTAATTTCAATCATTTAAGGCAAAATATGAACACGTCGATGGAATCGATGAGTGAAATTAATTTTGCCTTTGAAGAGGTAGCAGTTGGTACGCAATCACAATCAGAGATGATGTACCGTTCGGTAGAGGTATTGAATGATATGGAGGGAAATATTGAACAAATCATCTCTCAAGTAAGAACTGCATCGGCTCGTGTGGATGAAAGTTTAGACATTTCAAAAGGTAGTGTACATACTTTAAGAAATTTTGAAGCTAACATGAGAAGTTTAAATGATGTTGTTTCACAGTCTGGAATTATATTTAGAGATTTAATGATGCAATCGAAACAAATTAATGAAATTGTAGATGTAATAACGAATATTTCAAGTCAGACGAGTTTGCTAGCTTTAAATGCAAATATTGAAGCTGCGAGGGCAGGTGAGCATGGAAAAGGTTTTGCTATTGTAGCGAGTGAAGTGTTAAAGCTTGCTGAAGAATCAAATCATTCTGCGGGAAGAATTCAAGGGATTTTGAAGGAGTTTAGTAATCAAGCAAGTAAGGTAGAAGTGCAGGTAGAGAAGTCAGAAAGAGTACAAGAAGAGTGTAACGAAATGTTAGCAAGCGTTTTAACAAACGTAACTGATTTAGGGAAGTTTATTGATGCGATTAATAAAGTAATGCGAGAGGTTGTTATTCATCAAGAAAGTTTCCAAGTTAAAACGACGAATATTGTAAAGGATGTTACGCATGCTTCTAACGTAATTCAGCAAACTTCTACAGCTACAGAAGAAGTGCTAGCGAGTGTGGAAGAAGAAAAACATCGAAATGATATATCGGTGAAGACGTTACATACTGTTAGCGAGCAAGTGAAGTTACTAGAAGATATTCTAGAAAAGTAATATTTCTTGAAAAGGGCACACCATGTGTGCTCTTTTTTCATTTAAATGAATACTTGATAGTAATTTAATTGCTTTTCTGCGCGTTTTCTGCCAAGCTTAAGGAGATAAAGTGAGACTAATACCTACTGATTATTAGTTGAACCTCGCAAATAGCGGGATAAAATACTTCAAAGAAAGAATTATATAGGTGACGAATATGATTGAAGTTAAGACTTCTGAACTTAGTGATGGAGAATTTAATAGAGGTGTATTTGCAACTCGTGATATTAAAAAGGGTGAGTTGATTCACTCAGCACCAGTTATCTCTTATCCGAATGAACAGCATGAACACATTGAAAAAACGTTACTTGCTGACTACGCATTTGAGTATGGGGTAAATCATACGGCATTCCTGTTAGGATACGGCATGTTATTTAATCATGCATATAATCCGAATGCAACGTATGAAATTGTCTTCGAGAATCATACTTTTAACTTCTTCGCGTATAAGGATATAAAAGCGGGAGAAGAAATTTTAATCAATTATAATGGTGAAGTGGATGACGATGAGCTATTATGGTTTGATAAGGAAAAAGAAGAGAACGAAAAATAATTTAATGAGTATAGAAAGAGCACATTCTGTGGAATGTGCTCTTTTTTCATTGATGTAAATAAAGTAAAAAGTACAAAAAAATACCACTTTCTTTTTGTATGGTATAGTAAGATACTGAGGGATAGTGTTTTGAAAAAGTCACATATTTTACAAATTGTTGTCTTTCTGATGACATGTCAAGTTTAGTAGTCCATTTGGGTTGCTTTATTATGCAATATATATTTTAATATGAGTGGCACCTCTTATAAATTAAGAGGTTTATAGGTGTCTCGAATTGATTTTGGATACACTGTATCCACCACTTTAGGTTCTTTCATGTACGTGGGGATATTATGGGCCCGTATAACGGGATAAAATGAATATAGAAATAGAGGAATCGTAAAATGAATATGCAAGAGGTTTATAAATATTTAAGTACGGTATTGCCTGAAGGACATGTTAAACAAGATGAAATGTTAAAGAATCATACGCATATTAAAGTTGGCGGAAAAGCAGATGTTTTCGTTGCGCCTACAAATTATGATGAAATTCAAGAAGTTATCAAATATGCGAACGAATATAATATTCCAGTTACGTTTTTAGGAAATGGATCGAATGTCATTATTAAAGATGGTGGAATTCGCGGGATTACAGTAAGTTTAATTCATATTACAGGTGTTACTGTAACAGGAACGACGATTGTAGCACAGTGTGGCGCAGCAATTATTGATGTATCACGCATTGCATTAGATCATAATTTAACGGGTCTTGAGTTTGCTTGTGGTATTCCAGGTTCAGTTGGCGGAGCATTATATATGAATGCTGGTGCATACGGCGGTGAAATTTCGTTTGTATTAACAGAAGCTGTCGTAATGACAGGTGATGGAGAGCTACGTACTTTGACGAAAGAAGCATTTGAATTTGGATATCGTAAGAGTGTATTTGCGAACAACCATTACATTATTCTTGAAGCGAGATTTGAACTTGAAGAAGGTGTACGTGAAGAAATTAAAGCAAAAATGGATGATTTAACGTTTAAGCGTGAGTCAAAACAGCCTCTAGAATACCCTTCTTGTGGTAGCGTATTTAAGCGCCCACCAAATAACTTTGCTGGTAAGTTGATTCAAGACTCAGGACTACAAGGTAAGCGAATTGGTGGAGTAGAAGTTTCTTTAAAACATGCTGGATTTATGGTGAATGTTGATAACGGAACAGCACAAGATTACATCGATTTAATTCACTTCGTACAAAAGACAGTTGAAGAGAAATTTGGCGTGAAGTTAGAGCGAGAAGTAAGGATTATTGGAGAAGATAAGGAATAACGAAATACGTATGAAGATATGAATTATTTTAAAATAATATTTGGGTATTGTTGACAATTTGTTTTCAATTCAATATAATGGCTAATAATTTAACAAATAACATACGTTGAAAGAGCCCAGTAGCAGTTTGTCACTGTTAACGAGAGAGCTAGGGGTTGCTGGAACCTAGCACAAACAAACTTGCGAATTACACTCTGGAGTATCTTAGGTAATGCTAAGCGGACTAGCAATCGATATTATTGCTAAGAGTGGTATGAGTAGCTATGCTATTTATGCAAACTGGGTGGTAACACGGTGAATAATCGTCCCTATGTCTATCGTAGACATAGGGGCTTTTTTGTTTTTAAAAAATAAAGGGGATGACAAAAGATGAATATTATTGATGAATTAGAATGGCGCGGCGCCGTTAATCAGCAGACTGACGAAGAAGGCTTACGTAAGCTAGTAGAAGAGAAAAAGATTTCACTATACTGCGGAGTTGATCCAACTGGTGATAGTATGCATATCGGACATTTGATTCCGTTTATGATGATGAAGAGATTCCAATTAGCTGGCCATCATCCTGTTATTTTAATTGGCGGGGCAACAGGAACAATTGGTGATCCGAGTGGACGACAATCAGAGCGTCAACTTCAAACGTTAGAAGTGGTTCAGCATAATGTAGATGCGTTAACAGCACAAATGAAAAAGCTATTTGATTTTGGTGGAAATAGCGAAGTGAAGATGGTAAATAACTATGATTGGACACATGAAATAAATATTATTGAGTTTTTACGTGATTACGGGAAAAACTTTAGCATCAATAGCATGTTAGCGAAGGATATTGTAGCAAGCCGCTTAGATACAGGTATTTCTTTCACAGAATTCACATATCAAATTTTGCAAGCGATGGATTTTCACCATTTATACACGAAAGAGGATGTTCAACTTCAAATTGGTGGTAGTGACCAATGGGGAAATATTACGAGTGGTTTAGATTTAATTCGTAAGTTAGAAGGCCATGAGGCTAAAGTATTCGGATTAACGATTCCGTTATTATTAAAATCGGACGGTACGAAGTTTGGTAAATCAGCAGGTGGTGCAGTTTGGCTTGATCCTGAAAAAACGACACCGTTTGAATTTTACCAGTTCTGGGTAAATACAGATGACCGTGACGTAATTAAATACTTGAAATACTTTACGTTCTTAAAGAAAGAGCGTATTGATGAATTAGCAGCGAAGGTAGAAGTCGAGCCTCATAAACGTGAAGCGCAAAAAGTGCTAGCGGAAGAAATGACGAAATTCGTTCATGGAGAAGAGGCGTTATTACAAGCTGAGAAAATTACAGCAGCGTTATTTAGCGGAGATATTAAATCGTTAACAGCTGATGAAATTGAACAAGGTTTTAAAGAAATGCCAACATTCCATTCTTCAAAAGAGACAAAAAATATTGTAGAGTGGCTAGTTGATTTAGGAATTGAACCATCCAGACGACAAGCACGCGAGGACATTAATAATGGTGCGATTTCTATGAATGGTGAGAAAGTAACAGATGTGGGTACGGATGTTACTGTAGAAAATTCATTTGATGGAAGATTTATTATTATTCGTAAAGGGAAGAAGAACTACAGCCTTGTGAAATTAGGAGAATAGTTTGTGTGAAAGGGGTGGGAGTAGGAAGAATACTTCCACCCCTTTCATATACACAATTTAGACATAAAATAATCAGTAAATTTAGATAATTAAAAGGGTTATATTATTCTTCTGCCGAATATATAAGTTAGAGAAAATTACGGATAAAGTGAAACTTTAATCAGTGGGGGGGTTGTTCCTCCCCACTGATTATTAGTTGAACCAATCGGGCTTTTACGGGCAGTTAATCTTCCGACTTCATCCCTGCATTCACTGGATTTTAAGGTGGAGGTTTTACTGCCCGTTAATGCGGGATAAAAATAGCCCGAACCATGCAGGGCATGATTCGGGCTTATATTCAGCTTAGTAAGCTAAGCTGAATAGACCTTTAATATGTGATAAGTAACGAACGTTACTTGCTTCTTTCATTAATGATGCTGGTAAGCCTTTAAGTGGAGTATTGCTTGCTCCAATTGTAGCAACCGCATCTTTACGTCCTAGACTAGCAAGTGTTCCAGAGTTTACAGGTGCGAACTCTTCGAATGCTTTGCCTTCTAGTGCTGCGTATAAGTTGTATCCAATTAACTCACCCATTTGCCAAGCGATTTGTGCAGTTGGTGGGTATGGACGACCGTCTGGAGAGAAGACAACAGCGCTGTCTCCAGCAACGAATACGTCTTTGTGAGAAGTAGATTGTAGGTATGCATCAACTGTTGCACGACCACGGTTAACTTCAAGACCTGATTCACCGATTAATGGGTTACCTTGTACGCCACCTGTCCAAACGAATGTGTTAGCAACAAGTTTTTGACCGTCTTTTAAGTCGATCTCATTGCCAGCAACGTTTGTTACAGGAAGACCTGTTAAGAATGTAACACCGCGTGCTTCTAGGCTAGTAGTTGCACGTTCGATTAAGTGGTCTGGTAATACTGGAAGGATTTTTGGACCTGCTTCAACAAGAAGAAGTTTAACTTCTTTTGGATTTACGCCGTGGCTTTTTGCAAGTTTAGGCATAATGTCAGCAAGCTCACCAACTAGCTCAACGCCAGTTAATCCGCCACCACCGATTACGATTGTAGCATCAGCTTCGTTTTTCGTTTTCGCGTATTCACGAATACGGTCTTCAACGTGTTTGTAGATTTTGTTTGCATCAGCAGCAGATTTTAATACCATGCTGTTTTCTTCTAGTCCTGGAATACCGAAGTAAGCAGTTTTACTTCCTAAAGCAACTACAAGTGCATCGTAAGATAAAGTAGTGCCGCCAGCTAGTTTGATTTCTTTGCTATCAACAGAGAATGACTCAACTGTTGCGATTTTAAGATCGATATCTTTGCCTTTGAAAAGCTTTGTAAGTGGCATTGCAATTGCTTGCTCAGCAACGTTACCAGCTGCAAGGCGGTGTAGTTCAGTGATGATTTGGTGTGTTGGGTATTGGTTAATCACTGTAACTTGTGCTTCTGATTTGCTGTAATATTTACGTACGTTTAAAGCGGCAAGAAGACCGCCATAACCAGCGCCTAAGATGACAATTTGTTTTGACATAGTATGATATCCCCCGTCTTTACTAATTGTTGTTATAAGTTAAATTATTTATTGTTACGTTCTGCACTAATTTGAAGATATGCGTTCACAAAGCGGAACATTTTTTGTGCTTGTGGATCTTTTAGTAATTTTAATAGACCGAATAGGCCGATAACTTCAGTACTTTCGTCAGCACGATCTTTCGCTTCGATTGCAGTTGCAGCCATGCTTTTCACTGTATCTTTTACAGGTTCTACAAGCTCTGTAATTGCACCAACAGTGTCGCTTTTTAATACTTCATCAGTAGCAACAGTTTGAGCGAAGTCATAAGACTTAGTTAAAATGTTAACAAGCTCAGTTAATTTTGGAAGCTGTTCTACTAGTGTTGTTAATGATTCTTGTACCTCAGGTTTTAACAACTGATCAAGTACATCAAGTTGTCCTTGGCTAGCAGAAATTTGTACAGTTTCTTGTTCTGGCTTTGTTTGAGTCATAGTTTCTGGCATCTCCAATTCTCCTTTACGATAGCAATACTCTTATTTTTTATAAGTAAGATAGTAAACGTTTACGAAACTTTATGCAAAGTTTCACAAAACACAATAAAATGCCTTTAAATATATGGCAGCAAACAAGCTGACATAGATCTAAAACCACATTTTCTTACCTATTGTTTATGAACTGTCCGATACATGGCTTGTCCGCATAATGGAAAAGCTCCGCTACCGGAAAGTGTATATAATATATATCCTATATTATATACTATATGCACCTATGTTAACATAAAAATGATTCCTAATTATTTGATATTGAGTGTATAACCTAGTGCTGACAAGGTATGAAAGCGTATAAAATATTTTGTTTTAGTTAGAAATGTACATATATATATAGAAAAAAAGGAAAAAACGAACAAATTCATGTTCGTTTTTTCCTTTTTCCTATTATTCACCTTCTGCAATTAGCATCGATGTATTACCTTCTTTTTCAAGATGACATTCGCCCCAAGTACAAAGAGAGTCAAGAATTGATTCTAAAGACCAACCGTAATCAGTAAGGGAGTATTCTACTTTTGGCGGGACTTGGTTGTAGACTTTTCTTTGAATGACCCCGTCGTCCTCTAATTCGCGTAATTGCTGAGTTAACATTTTTTGTGTAATACCAGGCATTAAACGTTTTAGTTCACTCGTTCTTTTTGTGCCTTTCGTTAGATGACAAAGGATAACAACCTTCCATTTTCCACCGATAACCTCTAAAGTCGCCTCTACAGGAATATTGTATTTTTTCATATGAAACCCTCCTTTTATGAGTAAAGTAAGCTTAATAATACAAATGTTACTTTTTAGTACCTATAGCACTTTAAAGTACGTACTTTTTATCATGTTAAATATGTTTCATAATAGCACATGTGAGAAGCAAGTGAGTAGTACGGTACCAAAAAGTGACTATGTTACTTTTTAGTGCCTATCGTACTTTAAAGTGCGTTCTTCAAAAAAGGAGTGAAACCATTCATAATAGCATTTGTAAGTATAAAATATATTTTTTAGAAGATAAAAGGGCCTTTTTATCATACTATTATGATTGGATTTCTTGCAATAAGGAGGAATTCAATTGAGTTCATATACAGTACCATCTTCAGAAGTTCAGACGAATCGAAGAAGTATGTTTGCTTTATTAGCACTAGCAATTAGTGCATTTGGGATTGGTACGACCGAGTTTATTAGTGTCGGTTTACTACCATCTATTTCGAAAGATTTAAATGTTTCGGTTACAACAGCTGGTTTAACCGTTTCTTTATATGCATTAGGAGTAGCGTTTGGTGCTCCAGTATTGACGTCATTAACAGCTAGTATGTCGCGAAAGACGTTGTTAATGTGGATTATGATTATTTTCATTATTGGCAATGGTATTGCGGCAGTAGCAACAAGTTTTACTGTGCTACTGATCGCGAGGGTTGTATCTGCGTTTGCGCATGGGGTTTTTATGTCAATTGGATCTACAATTGCGGCTGCGCTTGTACCTGAGAATAAACGTGCAAGTGCAATAGCATTTATGTTTACTGGTTTAACTGTTGCGACTATTACAGGTGTACCAATTGGAACATTTATCGGTCAACAATTTGGCTGGAGAGCATCGTTTATGATTATTGTGGCAATTGGAGTCGTTGCTTTAATCGCCAACAGTATGCTAATTCCTTCTAACTTAAAAAAGGGTACGTCTGTATCATTTCACGATCAATTTAAGTTGATTACGAACGGAAGACTATTACTTGTATTTATCATTACTGCATTAGGATACGGGGGAACATTCGTAACATTTACGTATTTATCTCCGTTATTACAAGAAGTAACAGGATTTAAAGCAAGTACCGTTACAATTATTTTGTTAGTATACGGAATTGCAATTGCGATTGGGAATATGGTCGGCGGAAAATTATCAAATTATAATCCGATTCGAGCGTTATTTTACATGTTCTTTATTCAAGCGATTGTATTATTTGTTTTAACATTTACAGCGCCATTTAAAGTTGCTGGATTCATTACAATTATTTTTATGGGACTATTTGCGTTTATGAATGTCCCAGGGCTACAAGTGTATGTCGTTATCTTGGCTGAGAGGTTTGTACCTAGCGCTGTTGATGTAGCATCAGCGATTAACATTGCAGCATTTAACGCAGGAATTGCTCTTGGTGCTTACTTGGGCGGTATTGTAACGAACTCGTTAGGATTAATTCATACGGCTTGGGTAGGCGGAATTATGGTAGTAGGTGCTGTGATTTTAACAGCGTGGAGCATGACATTAGAAAAAAGAGATCAAGTAAAATAAAAGGAGAGAAAATAAAATGAAAAACTTACAAAGTAAAACAGTATTAAATAATGGTGTAGAAATGCCTTGGTTCGGTTTAGGTGTATTTAAAGTAGAAGAAGGACCAGAACTTGTAGAAGCTGTAAAATCAGCGATTAAAGCAGGATACCGTAGCATCGATACAGCTGCAATTTACGGAAATGAAAAAGCTGTAGGTGAAGGAATCCGTGCCGGTATTGAAGCGACTGGTATTTCAAGAGAAGAATTATTTATCACTTCAAAAGTATGGAACGCAGATCAAGGATACGAAGAAACAATTGCTGCATACGAAGAGAGCTTAAAGAAATTAGAACTAGATTATTTAGACCTATATCTTGTTCACTGGCCTGTAGAAGGAAAATATAAAGATACGTGGAGAGCGCTAGAAACACTTTATAAAGAAGATCACGTACGTGCAATTGGCGTAAGTAACTTCCAAATTCACCACTTACAAGATGTAATGAAAGATGCAGAAATTAAGCCAATGATTAACCAAGTAGAATACCACCCTCGTTTAACACAAAAAGAATTACAAGCTTTCTGTAAAGAACAAGGTATTCAAATGGAAGCATGGTCACCACTTATGCAAGGTCAATTATTAGATAACGAAACATTACAAGCAATTGCTGAGAAACACGGTAAAACAACAGCACAAGTGATTTTACGTTGGGATCTTCAAAACGGAATAATCACAATTCCAAAATCAACGAAAGAACACCGCATTATTGCAAACGCGGATGTATTTAACTTTGAATTAACAAAAGAAGACATGGAAACAATCGATGCGTTAAACGAAAATCACCGCGTTGGTCCAGATCCTGATAACTTCGATTTCTAAGATTAAAGTAAGAAAGAAAAAAGAGTGCTTTTATGCACTCTTTTTTTGTGCATAAAAATATTTTCTAATTAAATACTACTTAGTATTAAGTTTGTTATTAAGGGGCTGTAAATATGAATATAAAGCAATCGTTCAAACTTTTAGCTATGTTTTTAAGTGTCTTATTTGTATTATTCCCACTTCAAAAAGCATTCGCAGAGGTTATGGACCATACAAAGTATGAAATGGATTGGAGTTATAGTAGGTCAAAGAAGAAACCAATCCGAACAGAACTTATTAAAACAGCAGATGGAAAAATTGCATTTTGCTTAAATGTAGACTTAAAATCTCCGAGCGGTCAAGACTTACCAGAAATGGGTAAAGTAGATATTAACGTGTACCGTGTACTGTTGAATGGATATCCACAAAAGAGCCCACAAGAATTAGGGGTATCTGATTGGAGAGAGGCGCATTACGCAACGCAACTGGCAGTGTGGAATGCGTTAAAACAAATTGATGTTAATGATTTAGATTTCCGCAATAAAAATGTAGAGAAAGTAACGAAAGACATCGTTGCAAAAGCAAACGCTAGTGAAGAGTTACAAGAAATTACGATGAGTGTAACTCCTACAGAAGAACAAGAAGCAGTATTAAAAAATGATTTCTTTGAAACAGGTTTATATACAGTAGAAACAAATGCAAAAAGCGGAACGTATAAAGTGCAAGCAACAGGTGCACCAGCGGGTGTGAAGTTTGCAAATGAAAAAGGCGAAACAAAAACAGAATTTAATGTAGGAGAGAAGTTCCGCATTTTAATTCCGAAACAAACACCAGCTGGTGGATTTAGCTTTAAAGTATCAGGAAATTTAACGAAATTACAAGGGATTGCGCATAAAGGTACACCGACTATTCAAAATGCAGTAGTATTACTTGAGCGTAGTGAAGAGAAAACGAGCCCTGAGTTAGCGGTAAGTTGGAAAAAGGCTGAGGCTCCAAATAAACCAAATAAGCCATATACTCCAAATGAACCGCATAAACCGAATCAATATAAAAGGTAAATAAAAGCATTGGCCTATGCCAATGCTTTTTGTATGCGAGGATTAAAGTTATATTAAGAAAATAATAAAATAGATAAAATAGTGTTTTTACAGAGTAAATTATATTTTAAAATAATATAAATATAACAAAATCCTAACGTTACGATTAATAGATTAAATTCACAAAATTGTAATATTATTCTTGGGGGGAGGCTATTAAATACAGGTAAAAGCGTGTAAAATTCAGTTGGAAAAACTACCTATAGATGGTCATATATGAAGAAAATGTAAGGTTTTATTTTTAGATGTATAGATGACGAGACTAAAATATATCTTTTACTATTTTCCTTTTATGTAAGAAGAGAACTCATCACAAGTAGAGCGAAGTGAGGAGGGCGTAATACATAAAAAAATTTACAATATAAGAAAGCGAATACATTTAGAGAAATGCGGTAGTAATTGATATAGGTGCGAGAGGTGTTAGTCTATTCAATAAATGTTTTTATAAAAATAATAGGATTTCTTATTAAATGAATATATAGGATGGTTTGTCTAAAAAAAGGACAGGGGACACAGATTATGTCAAAGCAGAAAAAGAGTAGGGTATTAGTAGCTGGTATTTGTATATCTACATTATTATCACCAGTAGCTTTCGAAGCATCGAAAGGATATGCGGCGCCTTTGGAAGAGAATAAGGGCGGGCAGTTGGAAGAGAGTAAAGAGAATCGTTTGGAGCAGAGAACGTTTCATTTGCCTGGAAAAGGTAGTGTTGAAGAAGAGCAAAAACGCTTAAAAGTACGTTATGTACTTTCAACAAATGAACCAACTGGAATTTATGCTGGTCCAAATGAAGAAATTAAAATTGAAATAAAAGGAACGCAATCTATTAAAGCGTTCATAGGAACGAAGTCATATGATGAAAAAGGGTTTGAAGAATTTGAGTTAAAACCTGGTGAAAATAATATTTCATCTTCAAGAGGTGGAATACTATATTTTTATAACATGAATAATGATGGCGAAGTAACAGCTTCAGTTATTCATGGAGGAAGTCATTTTCCATTATTTGTATTAGGGAAACACACAAAAAAAGATTGGGATGCAATGTTAAAAAAGTATAAAAATCCTTATGCAGTTGAATTGAAGGGTGAGAGAAGTTTAATTACTGCAAGTCCTGAAGCAGTGGCAAACTATATGGGAGAGACGGATCCAGTAGAATTAATGAGGCTACATGATAAGATTATTCGCTTTGAAAATTCTGTAGCAGGATTATCTGAAGATGGTATAGGGGTGTCAAAAGCTCCAAACCACTATATCCAATTTGTTGAAAAGAGAAAACCAGATAAAGATGATTGGATGTTTGCTACTCATTATCATACAGGGTATGTTCCAGAGACTATGGATAGGGTTTTAAATATAAAGAGATTACAAGGAGATGGCTGGGGACCGTGGCATGAAGTAGGGCATTTACATCAGCAAGCTCCTTGGTTTTGGTCAGGTGTAGGAGAAGTAACAGTAAATATATATTCATTATCGGTTCAAAGAATGTTAGGCAATAAATCAAGTCTAGAAGAAGATGGTCATTATAAAAAAGCTTTTGCTTACTTAGATAATCCTGATGCTCAAAAAAAGATGGAAGAATTCGAGAAACTAGTAATGTTTTGGCAACTTGATTTAGCTTATGGAGAGCATTTTTACCCTAATTTACATCAAATGTATCGCTTATTACCAGAATCTGAAATGCCTGCTTCAGATGAAGATAAAAAGCAAATGTTTATTTATATGGCATCGAAAGCGGCTAAACAAAACTTAGTGCCGTTTTTTGAGAAATGGGGATTAGGTCCAAATGATGAGGTTAGAGGGAAAATCGAAAATTTAAATTTACCTAAATTAGAAAAAGAAATATGGAAAGCAACAGATAGTAGTATTATTCGTGAAAAACAAGTGAAACCATACGGCGGGCTTCCTTATGGTGAAGCGTCTACTGTGGTACAAGATCTCATCGTTGGTGCGAATTTTAATGAAAATCTAGCAAATAGTCTTGTTCAAAATTTAGGTGAAAATGTAAAAGTAACAGGTAGAATTATGTGGCCGTATTTAGAGGTTGGAAAAAGAGCGGTATTAGTAGAAATTGAGGATGAGAAAGGACAGAGAAATTTCATTTCTGTTCCAGTTAACAGTCTTTATGGAGATACTATGGTATTTAAAGGTTACGGTGATGAGGTAAATTCTGTTATAACGCTCCTTCATGATGAAAAGAAAATCAACGTTTCTTTCGTTGGTAATGAGTTTCATGAGCGCTTTAAAAATGAAAAGTATGTAGGGATTACCTTATATGATAAGGATGGAAATGAAAAGAAAAATATTTCTATAGAAGGGCAAGAAAATTCTAAAAAGGTTGCTTTGCAACTTGAAGGTGTTGAACTTCAATATGGCGATATTATGAAAGTATATCATGCAGAACCAAGTCGTTTCGATTGGTATCAAAGTAATAAACTTGTAGATCAAGGTGGAGCTAAGAATAAAAAAGAAAAGTTCTTTAAGATTACTCCACAAGGATATGAACTAATAGACGGTATACAGGAAGTAGAAGCAGTACCGCAAAAAGTATTAATCGGGGCAGACGCTGAAAAATTAGAAGCGAAAAACTTTGTTCAAGTAAAAGGTGGAGAAGTAATTGGTTTTGTAGAAAAACCAAATACGACAAAGATTGGTGAACAAAAAGTAAAAGTAGAAACGAAAGATCGTTTCGGAAATAAGAAAGTGACGGAAGTGCCAGTAGAAGTAACTTATGGAGATAGTTTACTTGTATATGGGTTAAGCTATGATGGTGACGATATGAAATCAATTATAACGTTGCATCATGATACGAAAAAAATGAGTGCGACAGATACGGATAATTTGATTCATGATTACTTTGGAGATGAGAAGTATTTTGAATTCACCTTGTACAATAAAGAGGGAAAAGAGAAGAAAAATATAGAGGTAAAAGGCTTGGAGAATACAGAAGCTTTTGCCAAGGAAGTAAATGGATTAGCATTTGAATATGGAGATGTGGTGAAAGTATATCATGCAGAATCTTCACGCTTACATTGGTATCAAAAAGGTTTATATGTGGGAGAAGGAAAAAATAAAGAAATAAAAGAATTATTCTTCAAAATTACTGAAAATGGATTTGAGAGATTAGAAGCTCTGCAAGAAGTAACAGCAGTACCACAAAAAGTAGTTATTGGAACTAACGTTGAAAAATTAGAAGCAAAAGATTTTGTGCAAGTCAAAGACGGAGAAGTAGTTGGATTTGTAGAAAAACCGAATACGACAAAGATTGGTGAACAAAAAGTAAAAGTAGAAACGAAAGACCGTTTTGGAAATAAGAAAGTAACGGAAGTTTCATTAGAAGTGGTTTATGGAGATAGCATTGCATATGCAGGAAATGGCGATGATATTGCTTCAATTGTAACTTTAAAGCACGAAGAGAAGAGATTCCATGCAACTGATATGGATAGCGAAATTCATGAGTATTTTAATAAAGAGCTATACATGGGGATCGCGTTATACGATGGAGAAGGAAAAGAGAAAAAACATGTAACAGCAGAGGGACAAGAAACATCAGAGAACTTTGCGAAGCAAGTGAATGGTATACAGTTCGAGTATGGAGATGTAGTGAAAGTATTCCACGCAGAACCGGATCGTTTGAAATGGTATCAAAATAATACACTTACTGGTCAAGGTGAGAAAAAAGGAACAAAAGAACTATTCTTCAAAGTGACAGAAAAAGGTTTTGAGAGAATGGACATGTTGCAAGAAGTCACAGCGAAACCTCAACAAGTAGTAATCGGAACAGATGTTGAAAAATTAGAAGCGAAAAATTTTGTTCAGGTGAAAGACGGAGAAGTAGTAGGATTTGTAGAAAAACCAACTACAGCAAAAGTTGGAAAACAAACAGTAAAAGTAGAAACGAAAGATCGCTTTGGTAATAAGCAAATAACAGAAGTGCCAGTAGAAGTGATTTACGGAGATAGCATTATGTTCTTCGGTACATGGCACGACGAAACGAATATTAAATCGATTGTTACATTAAATCATGAAGAAAAGAAATTCAGTACAACAGATTCAGAAGGTCCAATGCATACTTCATTTGCAGATGAGAAGTATATGGGAATGACTGTGTATGATAAGGATGGAAAAGAGAAGAAAGATTTATCAGTAAAAGCATCGGAGAATACGAAAGTATTTGCAGAACAATTTAATGGAATGACTTTTGAATACGGTGATGTAATAAAGGTATATCAAAGAGAGTTTGATAGATTTAAAGTGTATAAAAAGAATGAACTAATGAATGCGCAGTATGGTGTTCATGAAGTGCTCTTTAAAGTGACAGAGCAAGGTTTTGAGAGAATGGAAGCACAACAAGAAGTAACAGCTATACCGCAAAAAGTAGTAATCGCAACAAACGCTGATAAATTAGATGCAAAAAACTTTGTTCAAGTGAAAGATAGAGAAGTAATTGGATTTGTAGAAAAACCAAATACAACAAAAATCGGTAAACAAACAGTAAAAGTAGAAACGAAAGACCGTTTTGGAAATAAGAAAGTAACGGAAGTACCAGTAGAAGTAACATATGGAGATAGTCTTGTATACCAAGGGCTGGGTGATGATATTCGTTCTATTGTAACGTTAAATCATGATGATAAGAAACTACATGTAACGTCTACAAATGAACAAATTCATAGTTACTTTAACAATGAATTATATATGGGAATTACCCTATATGATCAAAATGGAACGGAGAAAAAACATGTAACAGCAGAAGGACAAGAAACTTCAAAGAATTTTGCTGAGCAAGTAAATGGTATGATGTTCGAGTATGGTGATGTAGTAAAAGTGTATCATGCAGAATCTGATCGTTTAAGTTGGTATAAAACTGGTGAGTTAATTGGAAAAGGGGATGCGAAAAAATTTAAAGAGATTTCCTTCAAGATTACTCAAAATGGCTTAGAGCAAGTACGATAATAAGAAAAAGCTCGTAAAACATTATGTTTTACGAGCTTTTTTATTATTCAGCTTCAGAAACAACTGTGAAGCGTTCGTTTACATGTTTTGGATTTTCGATTTCATCAAGTGCTGCAACTGCGAAGTCCTCGTAACTTACGTAGCTATCACCTTTTGAGTTAACAAGAAGATTGTCTTTGCCAGCTTTGTAAGAACCAGTGCGTTTTCCTAATGCGAATAGTGCAGAAGGGCTGATGAATGTCCAAGTGATATCATTTGTTTGTTGCAAGATTTCTAAGTTTTTACCTTGGTTTTGAGCTGTTGCAAGGTATTCGCCTGGGAAACCTGGTGTATCAAATACACGTGTTGTTTTTTCTTCGTCTACAAATAAGCTTCCTGCTCCGCCAACTACAAGTAATTTTGTATTTGGTGCACCTTTCACAGCTTCAATAAGTACGTTTCCTGCATCTACGTGAAGGTGTTCTTGCCCTGCTGGAGCACCAAATGCATTTACAACTACGTCGAATGCTTGTAGGTCGTTAGATGTAAGAGAAAATACGTCTTTTTCTAAAACTTTTACGTTTTCTTCTGTAATTTTTGCAGCGTTTCTTACGATTGCAGTTACTTCATGTCCACGATCTAATGCTTCTTTTAAAATACGACTTCCTGCTTTACCAGTTGCTCCGATAATTCCGATTTTCATAATAAATCCCTCCAAAGTGTTTTGTTAAATTGTATATCTGAAAGTGAATGAATGTATTGTAATTAGGTTTGTTACAACATGTTGTAATCATTATAGTTACAGGTAGGTGTTTTTGTCAATGGGGTAGTTTGTAGATTTATTTTTTGTTTTAGTATGCACAGTTAGAGGGAGGAGAGTCATAAAGATATTGTTACTTCGCGCTTGGCTAATATTTGGAAATTGCAAATTGTCGAAAAATGTTGATTTTTGAATGTTTTTTAAATATAATTCGTTTTATGGAGAAAAGGAGGGGTTAATTGTATGAATATTTTGGAACAATTCGTTTCATCAACGAATACGATTCTTTGGTCATATATTCTTATTGCAATGTTAATTGGTTTAGGGCTTTATTTTTCTATTAAATTGAAATTCGTACAGCTTACTCATTTAGGAGAAATGATTCGTTTAATGAGTGATGGACTAACTGGCAAGACACGTAAAAAGGGCAGTGTATCATCGTTCCAAGCATTTTGTATGAGTTCTGCAGCTCGTATTGGTATCGGGAACTTAGCTGGTGTAGCGTTAGCTATTTCTATGGGAGGACCTGGAGCTGTATTTTGGATGTGGGTTATTGCGATTATCGGTGCTTCTTCAAGTTTCGTAGAAAGTACGCTTGCGCAAATTTATAAAATAAAAGATGGCAGTGGCTTCCGTGGTGGTCCTGCTTATTATATGGAAAAAGGTTTAAATAAACGTTGGATGGGGATTTGGTTCTCTATTCTGATTACAATTAGTTACGGTTTAATTTTCAACTCAGTACAAGCAAATACAGTAACATTAGCATTTGAAAATGCATTTGGCTTAGAGCGTTATATTGTTGGTATTGTATTAGCTGCATTAGTTGCGGTTATTATTTTTGGTGGTGTAAAAAGTATTGCACGTATGTCGGAAATGATTGTTCCGCCAATGGCGCTTATTTATATTGCCGTAGCTATTTTTGTTGTCATTAAAAACTTCTATTTAATACCAGATGTGTTTACGGAAATCTTTAAAGGTGCATTTGGTTTAGATTCAGCTGTAGGTGGCGGTATCGGTGCTGCGATGAAATATGGTATTCAGCGCGGATTATTTGCGAACGAAGCAGGTATGGGTAGTGCGCCGAATGCGGCAGCAACAGCTGATGTAACGCATCCAGCGAAACAAGGTTTTATTCAAACGATTGGAGTATTAGTAGATACATTCTTAGTATGTACATCAACAGCATTTATCGTACTATGTTCTGGTGCATATAAAGCAACGAATTTAGAAGGTATTGAATTAACACAAAATGCATTAAGTTCACAAATTGGCCCATGGGCGAGCAGTTTCTTAGCGATTATTATTTTCTTATTTGCATTTAGTTCACTTCTAGGAAACTACTATTATGGTGAAACAAATATTGAATTCATTAAGCAAAGCAAAACGTGGTTAACAATTTATCGTATTGCGGTAGTTGGAATGGTATTATTCGGTTCTGTTGCGACGCTTCAAGTTGTATGGAATATGGCGGACTTATTTATGGGGCTAATGGTAATCACGAACTTAATTGCGATTACACTTCTCGGCCGATTTGCGTATGCTGCATTGGCAGACTATGTAAGGCAAAAGAAACAAGGAAAAGATCCAGTCTTCAGTGCAGATTCTATTCCTGGTTTAACGAATACAGAGTGTTGGGATAAGTCAGCGGTAACAGATAAAGAAAAAGCAGTGTAAATGAAAAGGCGAGCATCGAGGTGAATTCGATGCTCGCCTTTTTTGTTGTAGGAAATGATGAAAAGGGTGAGAGGTAATTATTAATATAATTTTTTTGTTTATTTCTCTCTCGTTATTTGTGGGGAACGTGCTGTATTAAAAGTATGACTGGTCGAAGAGGATAAGTGATTGAGTATTGGATAAATGTATGTAATGGCTATATTTTTATGTAAAAAAACACGTATGTTAATTTTATTAACATATTCATGTTATAAAACCTTACATAAAGTTCTTGATTACTTAAAGTTTTTAGAATATAATTTTCTTATTGTTAGGAAGAGGGGGCAATGCAAATATGGATTTTTTAGCTAGGGTAATTGGGGATGTAAATAATATCCTTTGGTCATATGTCATTATTGCGATGTTAATTGGGTTAGGGCTCTATTTTTCATTTCGTGTGAAATTTGTCCAAGTTCGTTACTTCGGTGAAATGATTCGTTTGCTTGGGGATGGAGCAAGCTCGAAAACGAGAAAAGCGCAAAAAGAGAAGAGCGGCGTATCATCATTTCAAGCGTTTTGTATGAGTACAGCTTCTCGTGTAGGTACTGGTAACTTAGCTGGTGTAGCTATTGCAATCTCAGCAGGTGGTCCAGGAGCAGTATTTTGGATGTGGTTAATCGCGGTAATTGGGGGTGCTTCTGCATTTGTAGAGAGCACATTAGCGCAAATTTATAAAGTAAAAGATGGGAATGCATTCCGTGGGGGCCCAGCGTATTATATGGAAAAGGGTTTAAAGAAACGCTGGTTAGGTGTTGTGTTCTCTGTTCTAATAACAGTAAGTTTCGGATTGATTTTTAACGCTGTACAGTCTAATACTGTAGCGGCTGCCTTTGATGGGGCGTTCAAAACAGATAGTAGATTAGTAGGTCTTGTTATGGCTGGTTTACTTGCAGTTATTATTTTCGGCGGAGTAAAACGAATTGCTCGCGCGGTTGAAATGATTGTTCCAGTAATGGCAATTATTTATGTAGCAGTGGCATTATTCGTTGTTGTAACAAACATTACGGCAATTCCATATGTATTTAAAGAAATTTTCTTACATGCTTTCGGAATTAAAGAAGTAGTAGGTGGAGGATTAGGAGCTGCGATTTTATTAGGGGTAAAACGTGGATTATTCTCAAATGAAGCAGGTATGGGTAGTGCGCCGAACGCAGCAGCGACTGCAAACGTAACGCACCCAGTTAAACAAGGTTTCATTCAAACTTTAGGGGTATTTACAGATACATTATTAATTTGTAGTTGTACAGCATTTATTATTCTTTTATCAGATGTGCATAATGCAGCTGATTTAAATGGAATTCAATTAACGCAGCAGGCGTTAAGTCAACATATCGGTCCATGGGCTTCTATATTTGTAGCAGTTGCAATCTTCTTGTTTGCATTCAGTTCATTAGTAGGTAACTACTACTATGGTGAAACGAATATTGAGTTCTTAAATGGAAGTAAAGTGCTATTAAATGCATACCGCATTGCTGTACTTGGTATGGTTATGCTAGGGTCCGTGGCGACAATTCAAATCGTTTGGGATTTAGCAGATTTATTTATGGGAATTATGGCTGTTATTAACTTAGTAGCAATTGTATTCCTTTCTAAGTACGCTTTCGCAGCGTTATCAGATTATATTAAGCAAAAGAAACAAGGGAAAGATCCAGTCTTTTATGCGGAGTCTATTCCAGGTTTGAACAATACAGAGTGTTGGGATAAGCCAGAGGTAGCTGATAAAGAAAAAGCAGTATAATGAGGTGAGCATCAAGTGAAACTTGATGCTCATTTTTTGTTGGTTCAGCTATTTGTGTGAAGTGAAACTCCCGTTCATTAAAGTTTCGCTTTATAATGAAAAAGACGAACATTCATGAATGTTTCATAATAAAACGTATTTTTTTAAGAAAAATGCGGATATGAATTATGATTTATGTTAGAATGGAAAATGCCTTTGAAATAAGAGGTTTTATGATCTTTCCTATCCGATTGAAGGTTTTGGAGGAGAAATGGAAAGTTCGGATTATTTCTTGTTTCGAATGGTCAGACGTTCAACGTTAATGAAGAGTTAAATGGAGGATTTTATTAATGAAGTTTGTTATGTTCCTTGTAGGATTACTCGTTGTATTTGTACTCGGTTTTCTTATAAGTGCCGATCGAAAGAAGATTAAGTATAAACCAATCGCAATTATGCTTATTATTCAGCTAGTATTATCTTATTTCTTATTAAATACGCAAGTTGGTTATATTTTAGTAAAAGGAATTTCAGATGGATTTGGCGCACTTCTTGGATATGCGGAAGCTGGAATCGTTTTCGTATTTGGTGGTCTTGTTAATAAAGGAGAGGTTTCATTCTTCTTAACAGCGCTATTACCAATCGTATTCTTTGCGGTTTTAATCGGAATTCTGCAACACTTTAAAATTTTACCAATATTTATTCGTGCTATTGGTACGTTGTTAAGTAAAGTAAATGGTCTAGGAAAACTAGAATCATATAACGCAGTAGCAGCTGCCATTGTTGGACAAGCAGAAGTATTTATTACAGTAAAAGATCAATTAAGTAAAATCCCAAAACATCGTTTATATACATTATGTGCATCTTCTATGTCGACAGTATCGATGTCAATTGTTGGTTCTTATATGAAAATGATTGAACCAAAATATGTAGTAACAGCACTTGTATTAAATTTATTTAGTGGTTTCATTATCATTCATATTATTAACCCGTACGATATTACAGAAGAAGAAGATACACTGAAATTAGAAAATAAGAAGAAACAATCATTCTTTGAAATGCTAAGCGAATATATTATGCTTGGTTTCACAATCGCGATCACAGTAGCGGCAATGTTACTTGGTTTCGTAGCATTAATTACAGCAATCAATAGCTTGTTTGATTCAATGTTCGGTATTACATTCCAAGCTATTTTAGGATATATTTTCTCACCATTAGCATTCGTAATGGGCATCCCGCAAGCAGAAATGGTAACAGCGGGACAAATTATGGCAACAAAATTAGTATCAAACGAGTTTGTTGCGATGCTTGATCTTGGAAAAGTAGCTGGTGATTTATCGGCTCGTACAGTTGGTATTCTTTCTGTATTCCTTGTATCATTTGCGAACTTCTCATCTATCGGAATTATCGCAGGTGCAACGAAAGGTATCGATGAAAATCAATCAAATGTTGTATCATCATTCGGCCTACGCCTTGTGTACGGTGCGACATTAGTAAGTATTTTATCAGCGATTATCGTTGGTGTTATGTTATAAAGTGAAACTTTAATTAGTGGGGGGAGCTTTATCCCCCGCTGATTATCAGCCCTCACCAATCGGGCTTTTATGGGCAGTTAATCACCCATCTAACTTCTTTGTTTTCGCTGAATGTTGAGATGGGGGTCTTACTGCCCGTTAAAGCGGGGTAAAAAAAGGATGGCTCTAGCTCATAGCTAGGGCTATTTTTTTATGGTAAATTTGCATGAAAAAACCAATTAATTAGGAATATATTAACATATAAAAATCTTTTAAAATTTATATTGCATTTCACCTAGATAACGCTTACAATTTGATTTGTAGGTGGTATCAATTTCAGACTTTCAAGTATGGTAGGAGAGAAGAAGCTACCTTTTATAAATTGCAATTTATGTAAACGCTTACTGATTTTAGATGACAGTTGAATAGTTTTTAGGGGTTTTAAATCTTTTTAACAACAATGGTCAGACGTCATTCGTTATACGTTATACGACCAATAACTCGTGGGAGAAGTGGGGGATTCACATATGAAAATAGTAATGTTTCTAGTCGGTTTACTTGTAGTGTTTGTACTAGGTTTCCTTATCAGTTCAGATCGTAAGAAAATTAAATATAAACCAATTGCACTTATGCTTGTCATTCAATTGGTACTTGCGTATTTCTTACTAAATACAAAGGTCGGATTTGTATTAGTAAAAGGGATCGCAGATGGATTTGGTTCTATTTTAAAATTTGCGGAAGCTGGGGTTAACTTCGTATTTGGTGGTCTAGCAAACGATGGACAAGCACCATTCTTCTTAACAGTATTATTACCGATTATTTTCTTAGCAGTATTAATCGGGATCCTGCAACATATTAAAGTTTTACCGATTATCATTCGTGCAGTCGGTTTCCTATTAAGTAAAGTTAACGGTTTAGGAAAACTAGAATCATATAATGCGGTAGCGGCTGCAATCGTTGGTCAAGGGGAAGTATTCATTACAGTAAAAGATCAACTAAGCAAATTACCGAAAAATCGTTTATACACACTTTGTGCATCTTCAATGTCTACAGTATCGATGTCAATCGTCGGTTCTTATATGAAAATGATTGATCCAAAATATGTAGTAACAGCACTTGTATTAAACTTATTCAGTGGATTCATTATCGTTCATATCATTAATCCATATGAAGTAAAAGAAGAAGACGATATTTTAGAATTACAAGAAGACAAGAAACAAACATTCTTTGAAATGTTAGGCGAATATATTATGCTTGGTTTCTCTATCGCTGTAACAGTAGCGGCGATGTTAATCGGTTTCGTAGCATTAATTACAGCAATTAACGGTGTATTCGATTCAATTTTCGGAATCACATTCCAAAGCATTTTAGGATACATTTTCTCACCATTAGCATTCGTAATGGGTATTCCAACATCAGAGATGCTACAAGCAGGACAAATTATGGCAACAAAATTAGTGACGAACGAATTCGTTGCAATGCTTGACCTTGGAAAAGTAGCTGGCGATTTATCAGCTCGTACAGTAGGTATTTTATCTATCTTCCTTGTATCATTTGCGAACTTCTCATCTATCGGAATTATCGCAGGTGCAACGAAGAGTATCGATGGCAAACAAGCAAACGTTGTATCATCATTCGGTTTAAAACTTGTATACGGTGCAACGTTAGTAAGTATATTATCAGCGATTATCGTTGGGGTTATGCTTTAATAAATTAAGAAAAGCAATGAGCGTAAGCTCATTGCTTTTTTGTTTAACTTGCTTTATCCAAATCTCTTTTAAAACGTGGTTTCTCTAAATAAGTTCCCAGTCTCCACACATATTCCACTGGACCCATCCGGTATTTCTGGAGCCAATAGGTGCTAACGAATAATTGAATCGTATAAATTCCGATGGTTAAAAGAATACCGAAGAAATAACCGATTTTACCGTATAGGCCAAATCCATATGCGTAAAAAATAGTTGTTGCAATAATAGATTGTGCTAAGTAATTACTAACGGACATTTTTCCCATGTTCGCCATGTATGTTAGTAGACGAGATGCTTTTTTGTAATGGAATAATAAAATAATCGTACTTCCGTAAAAGAAGGTCATAGTTACTGGTGTAAGGCCATCTTGTAACATAATTAAAATCGGATGCTTTACGAACATAGCTAAGATTTTAATTGTAAAAGAGAAGAGACCGGTGGCAAACCATATTTTTTTGACAGCAGGTATATGTTTATTGACCTCAAATAGCCAGCCTTTTTTCCCTACATACATTCCGAATAGGAACAGTGGAGACATAAAAATTATTGCGAAAACTGATATGAAAAATAATCCGAATGCACCGTCAATTCCCATGTAATCAAAAGGATTTTCAGTCAATCTAAAGTTGACGTGATCCATATAGCCTCCGGTTTGATGGACTTTATGTTCTTTTTCAGTATAAGGTGCGAAATCATTTATATTTGTAGATGGATCAGTTTGATAGGACATAAGTGTAATAAGTGCGAGTAGAATAATCGCCCAAATGAGCAAAGTTTTCGGTTTTCGATTGATGAACATCATTAAGAAAATCCCGATAACTCCGTATGCAAATAAAATATCTCCCTCCCAAACAAAAGTGCCGTGAATGTAGCCAAGTAGTAAAAGAATGATAATACGTCTTATGTATGTAGGGAAGAATTTTTTTCCTTTTGCGATAATACTTTTTTGTAACAAAATAATGCTAAGCCCAAATAGAAAAGAAAATAGGGATATAAAATTGTGTGTGCCGAAAAATTGAATAAACCAATTAGCGCCTTTATCAAGATTGCCGAATAGATAAGTGGGTTTTTCACTGGTGAAGAACCCAAATTGAATTAATGTCATATTGACTAGTAAAATGCCAAACAAAGCGAAACCACGAATTGCATCGACAGCTTCTACACGTTGATTCATTTTTTCTCTCCTCGTATATTGTTTTTATATTGAAAATAATACCATTTTATAGCTGGCGCTATGTCAAATATGAGGAAATTTAAGGTGATTTTAAGATAGAGAGCAAATAAAAAATCACCTTAATACATGTATTAAGGTGATTGAAATATTATTGAGCTGGAGGTGTAAATGTACGTTTCTCTAATTCAGCATCTAGCATAAATAGTGCGTTTGAATCACTTGTAATACGTTTTAGTTTTTGGATGATGCTATCAAATGAAGCTTCTTCTTCTACTTGCTCATCGACGAACCATTTTAAAAATGTAATTGTTGCGTGTTCACGCTCATCCCAAGCGATATCAGATAAGTTATAAATACGCTTCGTTACTTCACGCTCGTGCTCAAGTGCCACTTCAAAAGCGTTCAATACAGATTCATATTCGTTATTTGGATTATCAAATCCAGTAATAATAGCACGCTCACCACGGTCATTAATGTAGTTGTAAAGCTTCATTGCGTGGAAACGTTCTTCTTCAGCTTGTACAAGGAAAAAGTTAGCGAATCCATCATAGCTCTCAGCTGTACAGTAAGCAGCCATTGCCATATAGGCGTGGGCAGAGTAAAATTCAAAGTTCATTTGATCGTTTAATGCGTCGTGCAATTTTTTAGATAACATAAAATCCCCCTTAGTATTGTGACAAGAACATTATACCATAATTGATAATATTCTCATTTGGATACTTCGAACCTTTTCGAAAGCTTTGTGACGTGTGCCTCCATAATGTCTTGTAAATCTAAATCATATTTTTGTGAAAGAATAATAAGATTAGATAGTACATCACCAAGTTCTTCTTTTAACTCTTGTTTTAGTTCTTCTTCTGTTTTCACTTTTTCGTCAGGACGATCACGGCCAATTTCGATTGCACGAACAACGCGTGAAACTTCTCCAACTTCCTCTGTTAAGAAATTTAAGCGAATAAAGGAATTATACTGTGACCAGCTTCGTTTTTCGTAAAATTCCTCCACCCATCTTTGAAATGCGACGATATCCATTTCTTCCTCATCCCTTCAATATGTTGTACAATATTCATTGTATCATAACAATATATAGTTTCGGGGTGTAGGAATGAGAAAGATTTGTGTGTTTGCAGGTTCTAATTTAGGGGAGAGACCAGAATTTAAAGAGCAGGCAATAGCGTTAGGAAAAATGTTTGTTGAGAACGATTATGAGCTTGTATACGGTGGTTCTTGCGTTGGATTAATGGGAGAAGTGGCAAACGAAGTTCTTCGCTTAGGCGGACGTGTAACAGGTGTTATGCCACGCGGTCTATTCCGAGGAGAAATTGTTCATACAGGGCTAACAGAATTAATTGAAGTAGAGACGATGCATGAACGTAAAGCGAAAATGGCAGAGCTTGCGGATGCTTTTATTGCATTACCAGGCGGATACGGAACGTTTGAAGAGCTATTTGAAGTAGTATGTTGGTCACAAATTGGTATACATAATAAGCCGGTTGGTTTATTGAACATAAAAGGCTTTTACGGACCAATTTTACAAATGGTTGAACGTTCAGCTGAAGAAGGATTTATGAATCCATCAAATAAAGAATTGATCGTTTCAGCTGAGACGGCAGATAAACTAATTCATGCAATCCAAAATTATGAGCGTCCTGTTTTGGGAACGAAGTGGAAGCAACTATCATAGCAAATACGGAAACACATGTCGTTTTAATTTAAGATGGCATGTGTTTTTAATTTGGTTAAATATGTTAATGTTTAGATGTAATGTTTTGGGGAAAGGAGAAATAGATGGAGGAGTTCGTATATTTACGTCCGGTTTTTAAAAGTATTTTAGCAGCATCTATTCTTGTTATGCTAATTGTTTTGAGACAGAAGAAAGAGTTGATTAATGAATTTTCGCTTTGGTTTATCTCGGTATTGTGTATCGGTGTTTCCGCGATAACGTTGTTTATGTCCGGATTTATCGTTGATGAGTATAATCTAGGTGGAGATCCACAATCGTTTTGTATGTTTATTGCGATTGGTTGTATTAGTGGTCTGAATTTCATTATTTATTACAGAAGGCAATAAAAGAGGCATTCCATATTACTTTGGAATGCCTTTATCATTTTGATTGCTTTGTTTTTTATACAGGTACCAGCCACCCCAGCCGCCACCAATTGCTACGACAACGAGGAAAGCATAGTCCTTAACCTCGACACGTATATTGAAAATATTAGCTATAAGTAAGAGAATCCCAACTGTTATTAACGCAAAAAACGCTCTAATTAAGTAGTCTTTCAACTGAACCACTCCCGTCATTTAAGTAGTAAATGATGAATTTGGAAAAGCCTTTTGGATCTATGATACTAAAGGGTGTTTCCTATATTTTAACATAAAAAGGATTGTAATATAGTGATAAAAGTGGGGGCGAGTTGTGTGTTAATATTGTCGTGATTTGTCGGTAAATTGATATCCCTTGTCGAATCGTTGATATA
The DNA here is from genome assembly GCF_002558005.1 of Bacillus sp. AFS012607. Taxonomy (NCBI): domain Bacteria; kingdom Bacillati; phylum Bacillota; class Bacilli; order Caryophanales; family Bacillaceae; genus Bacillus; species Bacillus sp. AFS012607. The sequence goes on along the minus strand of NZ_NTVM01000024.1, from coordinate 63,766 downwards.
TTGAGGGTAATGATCGATATAATGAAAAAATCGTTGATATATTAAGGGTAATGATCGATATATTTGAAAAATCGTTGATATAATTTCGTGTACCGTTAAGTGCAACCACTACATAAAAAAAGCGACTCTGAACGAGCCGCTTCTGCTTTAATTTTATTATCCAGCGCCGGTAGCTAGAATGTTTGGTGTCTTCGCTTTTTCCTGCGAGGCAAAGAGCGCCTCGCAGGAAAAAGTTCCATCCCCCTCACATTCTGAGAGAGCTACTTCCGCTTTTAACGATATCCAGCTCCAGCGGCTAGAATCTCCGGTCATTTCGCTCTCTCGCTCGAAGCAAAAAGCGCTTCAAGGTCGAGAGCTCCAATGTCCTGCGATTCTGAGCGAGCCGCTTCTGCTTTTAATGATATCCAGCTCCAGCGGCTAGAACAGTCGGTTGTTTCACTCCTTCATTTGAGGAAAAAAGCGCCTCGTAATCAGGAGTTCCAACACCCTCCTGTTCTGAACGAGCCGCTTCTGCTTTTAATGATATCCAGCTCCGGTGACTAGAACAGTCGGTCATTTCGCGCCTTCCTGTGAGGCAAAAAGCGCCTCTTCGTCAGGAGCTCCAATGCCCTCTTGTTCTGAGCAAGTCACCTCCGCTTTAAAATCTATTATTGATTCAAGAACGCGCGTAGCATCCAAGCGTGTTTTTCTAGTTCTGTGTAGATGCCTAGTAGTAGGTCAGATGTCATTTCGTCGTCAGAATCTTGAGCGATTTCCATGCCTTTTTTCAGTTCGACTAGCATCATTTCGTAGTCTTTCATAATTGCTTCGACCATCCCTTCTGCAGTTTCTCCGTATGCTGCTTCTTGAATAGAAGATAGTTCTAAGTATTCTTTCATTGTTGCTACTGGTTTGCCGCCAATTGCTAAAATGCGTTCTGCAATTTCATCGATGTGAGTAGCTGATTCTGTGTAAAGTTCTTCGAATTTCTCGTGTAATGTGAAGAATTGAGGCCCTTTTACGTACCAATGGAAGTTGTGAAGTTTTGTGAATAAAACGCTCCAGTCTGCTACTTGTTTGTTTAATACCTCGATTACTTGTTTGTTCATTATGATCAATCTCCTTTTGAGTTGTTATGTTATATCAATTACTAATTTATAATTATTATAATCTAGTAATTGATATAAAACAACCCTTTTGCTGAAATTAATTTGAACAAATTATGAACTGTTGTAAATAAAAATCCCTATTACGGTGAGGTAATAGGGATTTTGTTTGATATATAGCTCTTGTTCTAAATGAGCCGCTTCTGCTTTTATATAATATCCAGCTCCGGTGACTAGAACAGTCGGTCATTTCGCGCCTTCCTGTGAGGCAAAAAGCGCCTCTTCGTCAGGAGCTCCAATGCCCTCCTGTTCTGAGCAAGTCACCTCCGCTTTAAGATTTATCCAGCTCCAGCGGCTAGAATCTCCGGTCATTTCGCTCTCTCGCTCGAAGCAAAAAGCGCTTCAAGGTCGAGAGCTTGAAGTGTCCTGCGATTCTGAACGAGCCGAATCCGCTTTTAATCATTACACAGCCTTCTGTTTTTCTTCTACATCCTGTCCATCCCAGCACTCTGTATTCTGTAAACCAGGGATAGAGCTTGCAACGAAAACTGGATCTTTTCCTTGTTTCTTTTGCTTCAAATAGTCTACTAATGCAGCGTAAGCAAATTTGCTAAGGAATGAGATGGCAATTAAGTTTGTGAATACCATTAGTCCCATGAATAAATCAGCTAAACTCCAAACTGTTTTAAGAGCAGCGATTGATCCGAAGAATACCATTCCGACAACTGCAACACGATAAATCATTAACCATGTTTTGCTTTCTTTAATGAATGCAATATTTGTTTCACCATAATAGTAGTTTCCTAGTAGAGAACTGAAAGCGAATAGGAAAATAATAATCGCTAAGAAAGTGCTTGCCCACGGTCCGATTTGTGAACTTAAAGCGTTTTGTGTTAATTCGATACCTTCTAAATTTGATCCTTTGTAAAGTCCAGAACATAATACGATAAATGCTGTTGATGTACATACTAAGAATGTATCTACGAAAACACCTAATGCTTGAACAAGTCCTTGTTTTACAGGGTGAGATACATCTGATGTTGCTGCTGCGTTAGGAGAGCTACCCATACCTGCTTCTGTCGCGAATAAACCGCGCTGAATTCCGAACTTGATTGCTGCTCCAATACCACCAGCGATGGCTTGGTCTAAACCGAATGCACCGTTAAAGATTTCCATGAAAATGCTTGGTAACATATTGAAGTTGTTAATAACGACAAAAATAGCCACGCCGATATAAACGATTGCCATTGGCGGAACAATCATTTCTGTAATACGTGAAATGCTCTTAATACCACCAAAAATAATGACTGCAACTAATAAGGCTAATAGAGCTCCTACGATTGTTCGCTCTAGTCCAAAAGCATTTTCAAACGCTATTGTTACTGTATTCGCTTGTACTGAATTGAAAATTAATCCGTACGCAACTGTAATAAGAAGTGAGAACCAAACACCCATCCAGCGTTTGTTTAATCCTTTTTCCATGTAATATGCCGGCCCACCACGGAACCTGCTACCATCTTTTACTTTATAAATTTGAGCGAGCGTACATTCTACGAAACTAGTAGCTGCTCCGATAATTGCGATAAACCACATCCAAAATATTGCGCCAGGTCCACCCATTGAAATTGCTAGTGCTACACCGGCTAAGTTCCCGATACCGATACGTGCTGCTGCACTTAAGCAAAATGCTTGGAATGGAGAGATGCTATCTTTCTTTTTTTCTTTTCGATTAAACCCTTTACTAATTAAGCTGACCATCTCACTGAAATGAGTAATTTGGACAAATTTTAATTTAAAAGAGAAGTAAAGACCGAAGCCGATTAGCATTGCAATAAGAATATATGACCATAAAATATTATTCGTTACCTCAAGGAATCTGCTAAAGATATCAACCATATAATACACTTCCTTTTTTTCGTAATAAGAAAATTATATGCAAAAAATATACGAGAATCAATTTTTCTAAAAAATTATGTTACTTAAATCAATTTTGTGTTATGATTATGTTACATCGTAATATTTTTAGAATTATTTACATTTTAAAAAACTAAATTTAAAGCGAGAAAGTGGGGATAATTTGAAAGAAGATTCTTTATTGAAAGTAAGCCTTGAGAGTTTGAAAATGAGAAGTAATATATTTTTTATCATTACATCTTTAAGTATCTTTTTAGGGGCAACTTATTATTACAATAAAAGATTTCCAAATCACAAATATCCTGAGTGGTTAGAATTTCTAAAGTTGATTGGATGAATAAAAGACAGAAAAACAGAAAATTAAAATAAATAAGTTATGGAGGAGCTAAAAATGAATATTAGAGAAAGTGAACTTCCGGGTATTGGTTATAAGTTTCAAATCGTTACGAAAGGTAACGAAAAGATGGTAATTGTCATTCATGATGATGGGCGTAGAGAAATGTATCATTTTGATTCAGACCATGAAGAAAGCATCTCAAGTATTTCACTACGTGACTCAGAGGCAAGGCAAATCGCAGCAATATTAGGTGGAATGGTATATAAGCCTAGGGCGTTAGAAAATGTTGAGATGGTTTTTGAAGGTTTAGCGATTGAGTGGTTCAAAGTGGAGAATACAGCTCCAGCAATCGGAAAAACAATTGGCGATCTTGAAATAAGAAAAACATATAGCGTAACGATAATCGCAGTTATGAAGAAGAACATGAAGAAGCTATTTAATCCAGGACCAGAAACAGTAATTGAAGAAGGAGATATGCTTGTAGTTTCAGGTGAGAGAGAAGAAATTAAAAAAATCATTAATGAATTACTTTCAAATAGGGGGGACTGACTAGATGGATACGTTAATTTTTGAAGTTGGTACAGCTTTAGTTTTAGTGGCAATTGCAGCGGTAATTGCTGGAAAATTTAAATTCTCAGTAATTCCTTTTCTAATTGTTCTCGGAATGTTAGTAGGACCGCATGCACCGACAATAGGTGTTATCGATCTCAAATTTATTGAAAGTGCAAGTGTAATTTCCTTCCTTGGACGGATTGGGGTTCTATTCCTTCTATTCTATCTAGGATTAGAATTTTCAATGAAAAAACTAATTAAATCTGGACGCTCTATTGCGATTGGCGGAACGATTTATATTTTAATTAACTTTTCACTTGGTTTGTTATACGGATTTATAATGGGATTCCCATTACTAGAAATCTTAATTATTGCGGGTATTATTACGATTTCTTCTAGCGCTATCGTTGCTAAAGTGTTAGTGGACTTAAGAAGAACTGGTAATAATGAAACCGAATTAATTTTAGGAATTATTATGTTTGAAGATATATTCCTTGCTGTATATTTATCAGTTGTTTCTGGTTTAGTACTAGGGGATCACGCTTCCTTCTTAGGCGCCCTTACTTCAATTGGAATTGCTTTAGGATATATGCTTCTATTCTTTATAGTAGCTAGAAAGGCTACGCCGTTATTAAATAAATTGCTCAATATTAGCTCAGATGAAATCTTTATTATTGTAGTATTTGCTTCGTTATTCTTCATTGCTGGTTTTTCAGAAACAATTCACGTTGCAGAAGCGATTGGGGCACTTCTTCTAGGATTAGTTTTCTCTGAGACAGAGCATAGTGATCGAATTGAACATCTTGTTGTTCCATTCAGAGACTTTTTCGGAGCTATTTTCTTCTTCAGCTTCGGGTTAAGTATTGATCCGTTCTCATTAGGCGGAGCGATATGGTTAACGTTAGGTGCTGTCCTTCTTACAATAATCGGCAACTTTGTAGCAGGAATGATTGCAGGAAGACAAGCAGGGTTATCTCATAAAGCATCAACAAATATCGGATTAACAATCGTTTCACGAGGAGAGTTCTCCATCATTATGGCTAATATCGGTATCGCCGGTGGTTTAATGTCAGTACTGAAACCCTTCTCAGCACTATACGTGCTTATACTATCCATTTTAGGCCCACTTCTGACAAAAGAGTCGAAGAATGTATATAAATTCTTAAATAAAATCTTTAAGTGGGATACGAAGACTAACTAAATTTTAAAAAATAAAGTACAAGATATTTCCTGCTTGTACTTTTATTTTTGTAATGAAAACAGTAAAGAGAGGTAAATGATGTTAGGAGAGTTGATTCATTCGGTTTTAGTTTTTTTAGAAGGACTTGGTTATTGGGGAATTATGCTTGGATTAATGCTAGAGGTTATTCCAAGTGAAATCGTATTGTCTTATGCAGGTTATTTAGTATCAACAGGAAGCATTACATTTTGGGGCGCTGTCGCGTTTGGTACAATTGGTGGTGTAATTGCACAACTATTCATTTATTGGATCGGTCGATACGGAGGAAGACCTGTTCTTGAGCGATATGGAAAATATATTTTAATTCAGAAGAAACATATTGATTATGCTGAAGATTGGTTTAATCGTTACGGAACTGGCGTTATCTTTACCGCACGTTTTATTCCGGTTGTGCGTCATGCTATTTCGATACCGGCGGGTATTGCGAAAATGTCACATGCTAAGTTTATTACGCTAACTACATTAGCTGTTATTCCGTGGTCAATTGTGTTTGTATATTTAGGGTTTAAATTAGGAACAGAGTGGGAAAGCATTAATAAAGTTGCGGGGCCATATGTGAAATACTTTGCACTTGCTGCTATTGTTTGTGCAATTGGTTATTTTGTATTAAAAAAAGTGATGAAAAAAAAAGTGATTACGGAAAAGGAATCTATGTCGACATAGGTTCTTTTTTTATTGGCATTTTTTCAAGGATGAAAGAATACGTTTAATATTTACCATATTGTGGCATACATATAGAAAAAGGGTGCTTGGAAAGGGGAATAAAGAGAAATGGAACTCCAGTTTCAAAATGTATATCAACAGGTAGAGAATTGGTATGTGTTGGATTCGGAGCTTCATTGGGATGTCAAAAAGCTGAGAGAGGATTTATTTTCTCTTATTGAAGCATGTAAAACGCCCGTTATTTTTTGTGATACGTGTGATGCAAACGATGTGCTTCTATCATTAGGGGAAGAGGAAGAAGAATTCCTATTCCCAGTAGGTGGTTTTTATCATAAAGAAAAACAATTAATTTTTGTTTGTATGTGGGAAGAGTATGAGCAGGTGCTCAAAACACTACTGCATGAGTTTCGTCATGCGATGCAGCATAAGAGAGAAGTATTGTATGTTGGAAGTGAAGTGTACGAAGATAGATGGATTGAAAAAGATGCGAGGAAGTTCGCGGAGAGGAAATTGGATGAATATAAGAATAGAAAGTTAATGTAAAGCATAGTGGAGAAATAGCGCTGTGCTTTCTGTATACTTATTAAAAATAAGTATTTGACTTTTATAAAGTTTAGTTCTAAACTAATGATATGAAACGAGCGAGGTGATGAAATGAAAACAGAAGATAGACTCGGATTACTATTATGGTTTCGTTTATCACGCTTTTATAATAAGAGTATTCGTGAGACGAATCAGCATTTGAAAGAATGGAATGTATCTGCCGCTCAGTTTGATGTACTAGCTCAAGTTGGAGGGCATAATCGTCTAACGCAGCAAGAGCTTGGAAATAAGCTATTTGTTACGAAGGGAAATATCACGCAGCTTTTAAATAAAATGGAGCAGCTAGAGTGGATTCGTCGTGAACAAGAAGGTACTACAAAATATATTTCGTTAACAGAAAAGGGAAAAGTTTTATATGAAGAAATCGTCCCGCCTCAAGAAACATTCCAAGCGGAGCAGTTTCAAAAATTAAATGTAGAAGAACAACATCAATTATTACAATTACTAAAAAAATTACAGTGAGAAAAAATTTAAAAATAAATCTCGAATTCGATATAGTATGAGGTGAAGGATATGTTTAGAAAAGTTGATCATAAAAATATGGGCAGAGCAAATCATGGTTGGTTAAATACACATTTTCATTTTTCTTTTGCCAATTACTATAATCCAAATAACATGAACTTCGGAGCGTTACGTGTTATTAATGATGATCTAGTAGCTGCACAAACTGGTTTTGATATGCATCCGCATCGTGATATGGAAATCATTTCGTACGTTGTAGATGGTGCTTTAACACATGAGGATAGCATGGGGAACCGCGGAACAATTGAGCGAGGACATGTTCAATATATGAGTGCTGGCACAGGTGTATTTCATAGCGAGCATAATTTAGGAAATGAAACACTACGTTTATTACAAATTTGGATTTTACCAGATCGTGCGGATCATAAACCAAACTATGGTGAGTTTAAATTTGATTGGAGCGAGCGTGAAAACGAATGGTTCCATATGGTATCTCCAGTAGAAGGAGAGGCACCAATTCAAATTCACCAAGATGCAAATTTATATTCTTTATCGTTAGATGCCGGAAAAGAAATTCATTTTCCTGTGCGAGAAGGCCGTCAATTGTATCTTGTTCAAATTGAAGGAAGCAGTGTAATAAATGGTGAAACGTTTGTTATGCGTGATGCAGCAGAATCTGTAGAAGAAGATACTCACATTCAAGCGAAAGAGCAATCACACTATTTAGCAATTGAATTGAAAAAACAATAAAAGGCTTATAGAAAAGAGGACATCTGATAGGATGTCCTCTTTTTTGATTGGAATTATCTGAAAAATGTTTCTCAAATTTTCGGTAGAGGTATCGGCTGTAAAAATCAGAATTTTATAAAAGTGTCAAAAATCTTTATGGGAATGGGGAATGTTATAGTGAAAAAGCAAGTCATTTCATCAGCATTAGCGTTAACTGTTATCGCCGGGGGATTTGGAGCGTTTGGGGCAACGACAACGAAAGCGGAAGAACAAAAAATTCAATATCATCAAGAATTTAAAACACCTGCATACATAGGTGAAGAATGGAAAGCACCGGAAGGACTAGATAAAAAAGAGACGGTCTTTCAATACTTAGAGAGTAAGAAAGATATGTTTAAATTAGCAGGAAATATTGAAAAGCATTTTAATATCGTTGGAGAAGAAAAAGACGCTGAATCTGACACGACACATGTGAAGCTAGTTGAGAAACATAATAACATTCCTGTGTACGGTTCTGATCAAACTGTTACACTTGATAAAGAGAATAATGTAAAAGCATTCTTCGGACAAGTTATTCCGAATTTAGATGATAAAAATATCCCTGCATCTGCAAGCATTAGTGCGGAACAAGCAGAAACAATTGCAAAGGCAGATATTGAGAAAGAAATTGGTAAAGTAAAGAATTATGACGGTGTGAAAAAAGATTTATTTGTATATGAAAAGGACGGTAATTACTACCTTGCATACTTAGTTAAGGCATCGATTTCAAAACCAGCTCCAGGGTATTGGCATTATTTTGTTGATGCAACAAATGGAAATGTTATTGAGAAATATAATGCTGTAGATCACGTTACAGGGTTTGGCTACGGAGTATTAGGTGCTAGACAATCATTTGAAATTGCCCAAGATGAAAAAACGGGAGTATTCAACTTATTTGACGGTAAACGAGGACAAGGTATTCACACATTTGATGCAGAAAATATGGATGAAAACTTGTTTAATTTATTCTCACAATGGCTTGGATATACAGGCGAAGAAGTTGAAAGTAAATCTAAGTTCTTCGAAGATAAAGCTGCAGTTGATGCGCATGTAAATGCAGGAAAAGTATATGATTACTACAAAAAAACATTTAATCGTAACTCTTTCGATGATAAAGGTGCGAAGCTTATTTCAACTGTTCACGTAGGAGAGAGCTGGAATAACGCAGCTTGGAACGGTGTGCAAATGATGTATGGTGATGGCGATGGAAAAACATTCATTCCATTATCTGCTGGACTTGATGTTATCGGTCACGAATTAACGCATGCTGTAACTGAACATACAGCAAACCTTGTTTATAAAAATGAGTCAGGGGCGTTAAATGAATCGTTATCCGATATTATGGGTGTTATGGTTGAGAAGAAGAGCTGGGATTTAGGTGCTGACATTTATACACCTGGAAAACCAGGCGATGCACTTCGTTCACTAAAAGATCCAGCGTCTATTCCAAACCCATTAAAACCAGGTGAAGGTTACCCAGATCACTATAGTAAACGTTATACTGGAACAGCTGATAATGGTGGCGTTCATATTAACAGTAGTATTAATAATAAAGCTGCTTATTTAGTATCTGAAGGCGGAGATCATTACGACGTGAAAGTAGCTGGAGTGGGCCGTGAAGCGACAGAAAAAATTTACTACCGCGCTCTTACGAAATATTTAACTGCAAACTCTGACTTCAAAATGATGCGTCAAGCTGCTCTTCAATCAGCCGAAGATTTATACGGTAAAGATTCTAAAGCTGTACAAGCTGTAACGAAAGCTTATGATGCAGTAGGCGTAAAATAATAAGAGAAAAGACCTGACATCCTAGTCAGGTCTTTTCTTTATCCCGCTATCCGCAAATGATGAAATTTCCACTTTATTTAGTCGCGAATACCTAATGCGATTTTCACCATACGTGACATACGTTCTTTCGACCACGGTGGATTCCAAACGACATTTACTTCTATTTCATTGACTTCAGGTACGTTTGTTGATAATACTTTTTTAACGTCTGATACGATTTGCCCAGCCATTGGACAACCGATAGAAGTCATAGTCATCGTAATGACAGCATTATTATTTTCATCTGCTGTAACATCATACACTAATCCAAGATTAACGATATCAACACCTAGTTCAGGGTCAATAACAGCTTCTAAATTATCCAATAATTTATTTTCAAATGCTTCTTGTGACATAAGCAGCCCCTCCTATATTTTAATGATATCGATTCTCATTATAACGGAAATGAGCATAATGTGCAGGAAATGAGCTCAAAAAAAATATCCCTCTTTGAAAGAGGGATATTTTTTGAAAATCTATTCTGTTTTAAAATGAGATACGAGTTGATCTAACTCTTCAACTGTTTGTTTCATTTTTCCAGCAGTTACTGTCATTTCATTCATAACGATAACTTTCTGTTCAGCAGATTGTGCCGTTGCGGCGGTTTCGCTGGATACTTCAGTCGAGATAGAAGCGATGTTATTAAGTGAAGCATTCATTTCTTCAGCACTTGCAGCCATCTCTTCAGCAGTTGCTGATATGTCTTGCATTTGAGTAGATACTTTATTTACTTGTTCTACAATTGTTGTGAAAGAAGTACCAGCTTCACGAATAACATGAATGCCTTCAAATGCTTCAGAACGGCCTTGAGACATCATAGAGCTAGCAGTTTCTGTATCATTTTGAATTTGATGTAGTAATTGATTAATGTCTGTTGCAGCTGTTTTAGATTGTTCAGCAAGCTTTCGAACTTCGTCAGCTACGACAGCAAATCCTTTTCCTTGCTCGCCAGCACGAGCTGCCTCAATAGAAGCATTTAAAGCAAGTAAGTTTGTTTGCTCAGCGATATTAGAAATAGATTGTACAGCGGTATCGATATATTTCGTATGAGTGATTAGACGTTCAACCACTTCTGACGTAGCATTTACAGCTTCGTGTATCGTTGTCATTTGTGAAACAGATTTTTGGATAACGGTACTTCCATCGCTAGCATGTTCAGATGTGGCAACAGCAAGTTCCGCTACAGATGAAGCAGATTCAGCAATACGCTGAACACTTACTGCCATATCGTCCATTGCAGTTGAACTTTCTTCCATACTAGAAGTTTGTGATTGAATACTTGCATTTAAGTTAGACATCGAGCTTTGGACTCTTACTGTCGCCTCACGTGATGTATTCGTTTTTTCTAGCATATTTTCAGAAGCAGTTTGTACTTCCACTGATGTTTTTTGAACACGATTAATGATATGTTGTAGGTTTTCTAACATTTTATTAAATGATGCTGCGATAGCACCGATTTCATCGTTGCTATTTACTTGTAGACGTGCCGTTAAGTCACCTTCTTGAGAAGCTAACTCTTTTAGTTTCGTGTCAATTTGTTGAATTGGTTTCACAAGTTTACCAGAGAACCACCATGCAAGAATAATTGCAGCAACAATACAAATAACAAGTGATAAGAAAATAACATATTCGATTAAGAGTGCAGATTGGTCAATTTTTTCAATAGATTGTTCACGTAATGTAGCTTGTTCATTACTATAATTTGTGAAGTCACCAATTACTTTATAGACAGTTCCGTTTTCTGAAGAAGCTACTTGTAAAGCTTCTTCCCATTTTTGTTCTTTTGCAAGAGTGAATACTTTTTCTTCAACGAACTTTCTCCAAGTAGACCCTAATTCCATTGTGCTTTTTACGGACGAAGAAAGATTTGGATTAGAAAGAAGTTTATCTTTTGAATCCTCAAGACGTTTACTCATCTCATTAAACTTGTCTAATTCGACTTGATCATGTTGTAGTAAATAACCTCTTAAAGCAGAGAGCTGTACTTGATAAGCATCTCCACGTTCTTTCAATTCTGTTGCCAGTGGAGAAATTTCTTTTTGTAATGTTTCAGCTTTACGAGATTGGTCAATAGCAAAAAATAAAATAAATGCTAAGGCGATACCAAATAAAGCGCAAATCGTTCCCATCATGAACATAAGTTTTTTTCTGATACTTACAAAATTCATATGATAAAAAGCCTCCTTTGTGAAATCTTAGTATTAGAATTAATTAATGTAAAAAATGAAAGAAAGCTTTACTCCAGTTGGAATAAAGCTTTCTTATTTCCTTTAGGAATTATAGCAGACGGAATGAGAGATAGAAAGATATATTTTAAAGTGAAAAAAGAGAGACTGTAAAACTTTCTTTCCTATACCTTTGAGCTTTTGTCATTTTCACTTTAAGCGTTTGTTTTGAAATGAGAAACGAGAATTTCAAGTTCTTGTACGATTGTTTTCATTTCAGATGATTTGTTAGCCACGATACTCATTTTGTTTACTTGATCACCAGCTGAATGTGCTGTTTGTGATGTTTCTGCAGCAACTTCGTTTGAAATAGAAGCGATATTATTTAAAGCTGCGTTCATTTCTTCAGAGCTTGCAGCCATCTCTTCAGCAGTTGCAGACATTTCTTGCATTTGCGTAGAGACTTTGTTAATGTGGTTAACAATTTCTGAGAATGAAGATCCAGCGGTACGAATAACCGTAATTCCTTCAGAAGCCTCTGCTTGACCTTGTGTCATCATGTCATTTGCTATTTTTGTATCGGCTTGAATTTGATGCAGTAAATGGTTAATGTCAGTTGCGGCTAGTTGAGATTGTTCAGCAAGTTTTCTAACTTCATCAGCAACAACAGCGAATCCTTTGCCGTGTTCACCAGCACGAGCTGCTTCAATAGAAGCATTTAAAGCGAGTAAATTTGTTTGCTCGGCGATATTAGAAATAGATTGAAGTGCAGTATCGATATGATTTGTATGTGTAATGAGTCGCTCAACTACTTGTGATGTAGCGTTAACAGCTTCGTTAATTGTATGCATTTGTGTAATAGATTTCTCAATGACTTTATTCCCATCATCTGCTTTTTCTGAGGTTGTGACAGCTAAACTAGTAACAGAAGAGGCGGCCTCAGCAATACGCTGAACACTCGTTGCCATGTCATCCATTGAGGTTGAACTTTCTTCAATGCTAGAAACTTGTGAACGAATATTGTGTTCAAGAGCATTCATAGTTTCTTGTGTCCTTGCGGTATTTTCCATAGAAGCGGTTGTTTCGATAAATACATTTTCGGAAGCTTCTTTTACACTTGTTGATGTTTGTTGAACTTGTTTTATTATATGCTGTAAGTTAGTGAGCATTTGATTAAAGGAATTTGCAATGTCACCAATTTCATCTTTACTCGTTACGTGTAATCTAGCCGTTAAATCTCCATCTTGAGAAGCTAATTCTTTCAACTTCTCATCAATTTGTCGAATTGGTTTAACGAGTTTACCAGAGAACCACCATGCTAATAAAATAGACGTTAATGTACATGTAATGAGTGAGAAGAAAATAATATATTGAATAAGTGATGAAGAAGACTCGACGTCAGCAATTAATGCGTCACGTTTCTCATTTTCTTCATTTGTATATTTATTAAAACGACCTAACAGATCATTTACATAATCTGTTTGTGCTAAAGCAATTTTAGATGCTTCGTCCCATTTTCCTTCATGCGCAAGAGGTAGTACCTCATTATCTATGACGCTACGCCATTTTCCTCCCATTAAAATGGCTTCTTTCATTCCTTCTGGGAGCTTCTTGTCACTTGTTACTTTCTCTCTAGTATCAGCTAATTTTTTCCCTTCTCGGTTGAACTTATCTAATCCTTTTTGATCATGTGATAGCAAATATTCTTGTAAACCAGCAACTTGTGCCTGGAACCAATCGCCACGTTCTTTTAAAATCGTCGCTCTTTTCGATACATCATTTTTTAACGTTTCGATTTCACTTGCTTGATTCATGGCGAATGAAAGAATAACAATAAGAGCAATGCTAAATAAAGAAGAAATGCTTAAGAGTGTGAACAGTAGTTTTTTTCGAATACTAACATATTTCATCGTTACCCCTACCCTCATTTAAACTGTTTATTATGATTTATAGATATTTGAAGCGAAATTAATAAAAACATTATTATGAAGTTATTAATCTGTTCAATGAAAATTATAGCAGATAATGGAAGGAGTCAGATTGGTATTAGAAAAAGTTCTTAAAATGTATACATTTGTATATCATAAAATCCATAAATAAATATTAGAAATGCTATTGAAATTTGAAATAACATCATGTATACTTCTAATTAGTTGATAACGATTATCAGTATCAACTAAAACATTACTCTTCGTTATGTTGGTCATACCCCTTTTTGACGACGTAAGTCAGAGACGAAATGTTGAAATATCTTGTGTCCTATTCTACAGAATTATGGTAATCTCCAACCTCAACTTATATGCGCGAGCATGCAAAAAGGATCCTATCCGTGAAGGGATCCTTTTTTGCATGCTCGCGCAATTATTGTATATAGACCGGGTATTTGTTCTTCAATTCCTTCTGGGGCAGTAGAAGGGAAGACCCACTTTTGATGAGGTCCCTGTTCTTCAATTAGTTTTTCAATCTTAAAATGTTCTTCGGCGAGTGTTGTAATAATTTCTCCTAATGTCCAGCGACGGATGGTTGTTTTCGGTAACGATTCTTTCTGCGCTTCTGTAAGAAGAATGCTATAAGCAACATCATCTTCAATCAATTCTTCATCGAAATAATTTCCATTGGCCCGAAACGATGGGTGGTCTACTCCTAATAGCTTTGTGTATATTGGATGGTAATCGCGGAGGATAAGTATTCCATCTGGCTTTAGTAGTTGAGAGATTTTGGTGAAAAGTGGTTTTAAATCTAGAAAGTAATGAAGTACACCAAGCTCCAGTAATACGATATCAAATGATTTGGAGAGATTTACATCTAGTACATCAGAAACGATGTAATGAATAGAAACGCCTGCGGCATCAGCAAGTTCATTTGCATATTTTGCATTACTTGCTGAAATATCAACAACTGTTACGTCAGAGCCTAAAAGGGCGAGAGCAACGGCCTTATTCCCTTTTGATCCTAGTAAATTAATAATACGTTTTCCTTTCGGAGATTGTATGTAAGGTAAATAGTGATCTACCTCGCGCATAGGGTCTTCCATGATTTTTTTCGCATAATCCTCCGGTGCCCCATGGCGATTCGTCCAAGCTTCATAAGCAGCTGTATTCCAGCTTTTTTCATTAATAGTGCTTAGTTGTTTTTGGTTCAATGTTATCACTCCTTTTGTGAACGTATAGTTATTCGGCAGGGGGATGGGATTTCCTTTTCTTTCTGAATAAAAGTTTGATTTTTCTGTGATTAAGTCGTACAATACTTTTTATACGTAAAAGCGTTGAAAAGGAAAAGTAGGATGAACACATTCTTTCCAGAGAGCTTCGGTAGCTGAGAAGAAGCAAGAATATTCATTTGAACAATGGCCTTTGAGCTTCGTCCTGAACTTATCAAATGATAATAGTAGGCGGCGACGAGAGTTGGTACTCGTTATCAAAACCACAGTATAAGAGCATATAGCTCCGTACTTGTTAAGGCTAATTATGTGAGTAATTGGCGAAATAAGGTGGTACCGCGACTGTTTATACAGCCCCGCCCTTATCTTTTTTAAGATAAGGGCGGGGCTTTTTTATATTTAAAAGGAGGAATGTAAGATGAGTATTTTTATTGGAGGCGCTTGGCCGTATGCAAATGGCTCGTTACATCTTGGTCATATTGCGAGTTTGTTACCTGGAGATATTTTAGCACGTTATTACCGGGCAAAAGGTGAGAATGTGTTGTATGTTTCGGGCAGTGATTGTAATGGAACACCGATTGCAATTAGAGCAAAACAAGAAGGTGTGACAGCAAAAGAAATTGCTAATAAGTACCATGAAGAATTCCAGCGATGTTTTCGTGATCTCGGTTTTACGTATGATTGCTATACACGTACCGATAGCGAGCATCATCATGAAACTGTTCAAAAAGTTTTTTTACGTTTATTGGAAGAAGGCTATATTTATAAAAAAACAGTGGAACAAGCGTACTGTAAAACGTGTACGCAGTTTTTACCGGATCGTTATGTAGAAGGAATATGTCCACATTGCCATGAAGCAGCAAGAGGCGATCAATGCGATGCGTGTTCAGCTATTTTAGATCCACTCGATTTGTTAGAAAAGACATGCAAGTTATGTGGTAGTACACCATCTGTAGAGGAAACAGAGCATTTTTATTTTGCATTGCATACATTTCAGCAGCAAATTAAAAAAGTTGTAGAAATCGCAAAAGAAAAAGGAACATGGCGTGATAATGCAATTCAATTAACGGAAAGATATGTAAAGGAAGGGTTACAAGATAGGGCTGTATCAAGAGATTTACCAATCGGGGTACCAATTCCAGTGAAAGGGTATGAAGATAAGAAAATTTACGTATGGATAGAAGCAGTGGCAGGATATTATTCAGCGAGTAAATATTGGGCTGAAGAAACAGGAAAAGATGATCATGAGTTTTGGAATAGCGATGCGCAAACATATTATGTACACGGCAAGGATAATATTCCATTTCACTCCATCATTTGGCCAGCGGTTTTACTTGGAATAGGAGAGGAAGCAATCCCGCGTCATATCGTTTCGAATGAGTATTTAACAGTTGAAAAAAGAAAGTTATCTACGAGTAAAAACTGGGCAGTATGGGTGCCTGACATATTAGAACGTTACAATCCAGATTCTATTCGTTACTTTTTAACAGTAAATGCACCAGAAAATCGTGATACTGATTTTTCATGGCGTGAATTCATTTACAGTCATAATAGTGAACTGTTAGGTGCATACGGGAACTTCGTGAACCGGACATTAAAGTTTATTGAAAAATATTATGATGGCATTGTGCCGCAGGGAACTATCAATGTAGAACTGAAGGATAAAGTAGAAGGATTATATAAAAATGTAGGAGAGGCGATTGAGCAAACTACATTTAAGGTGGCGCTAGAAACAATATTCGATGCCGTACGTTTTGCAAATAAATACTTTGATGAGAGGCAGCCTTGGAAAGAAAGAGAAGATAATCCAGTTTCATGTGAAGAAACGATTTATAATTGTATTTATCTTATTGCTAATTTTGCAAATCTCCTTGAACCATTTTTACCATTTTCAAGTGAAAGAGTTCGAAGCACATTGTCGATTGTGAACCGAAATTGGGAACCGCAAAATACGTTGCCGAATAGAATTGATAGCGTGCAGCCATTATTTGAGCGAATCGATGTAAAACAAATTGAGCATGAGATAGAGAAGCTGTATGGAGCGGCAAAATGAGATAGAGAAAAAGACCTTTCAAGTAAATGAAAGGTCTTTTGTTATGCAGTATGATTCTCTTTCTTATCTTTCAAAAAGAAAAGTACAGCAAGGATTACAAGAATAATAGCTGCAATATCATACGTTATTTTAAATGTAGTATTAAAGTTTAAGTACTCTACGAAAGGAGTTTTCACTGCTCCTGCATATATACAAACGGGAATGAGAAGTAAATCGTAAAATTTCTTTTCTTTCATATATCTTATTAGGAAGAAGATACACATAATAGCAAAAAATACGATGCTTAAAATAGTCATTTATACCTCCCGATAAATTTACTTATTTTAATTGCAGTTATATTTTTATCCCGCATTAACGGGCAGTAAGACTCCACCTCAAAATTCAGCGAAAGCGAAGCAGTTAGGTGGGGATCAACTGCCCGTAAAAGCCCGATTGGTGAGGGCTGATAATCAGTGGGGGATGAACAAAACCCCCACTAATTAAAGTTTTACTTTATATAAATTCTGTATTTTTTTCAAGCGCTATGCACGCGATTATGTTTCCTTTCTTTCCTAGCCGTAAGCAGCTGGGGAGTGAAAATTCCAAGCAATATAAAAATAATTCCAATCCACTGCATGAAGGTTACGACTTCATGTACAAGTGTAATAGAAGCGATAATAGCAGTTGGTAATTCAGCTGCACCTAATATCGTGCTAAGTCCTGTTCCAACTTTTGGTACACCGATTGAAAAACAAATGACAGGTACAACAACGCCGAATAATCCGAGGAAGAAAGCATATTTCCATAGACCAGCTTGCAGGGCACCATCTGTTAAAAAGGTCGGCGGGAAGAATAGGCATACGATAAGAGTTGCACTTGTTGTCATAAGAAAGCTTTTCGTATAAGGGGGAACATCTGTAGCAACGCGTCCGCTTGCAAAAACATAGAATGAAAAAGAGACAGCAGCTAATAGTCCAAAGATAATCCCTTTCGTAGAAAAACTTTGTCCGAGGCCTTCAAATATACCACCTGCAAACAATGTACCAGCAAATAAAATAAGGATAGATATGATCTTATCGCGGCTTGGAAATGTTCGATTTGCAATTGCTTCGATAATGACACCAATCCAAGTGAACTGAAAGAGTAGGACGACAGCGATAGATGCGGGTAGCTCTTCTACAGAAATAGCGTAGAAAATTCCAGTCATACTCATTGTTGTTCCGACGGTTAGTAATGAAAAGAATTGTTTTTTTGTTACTTTATGACGTGAAAAGAAAAGAACGAGTAGAAATAGTCCAATCCATCCGAAGACATATTGTCCCCCTAATAGTTGATGTGCTGAAAATCCACTTAGGAATCCGAGTTTGAAAATAGTTGAAAGTATGCCGTAGCTGCAAGCACCGAATAAAACGAGCAATGAATATTTAAACTTATCCATAAAAAATCCTCCTTTTAAGTAATAAAAAACGCCCGCTATCCAAATAAGGATAACGGGCGAACGAAACAGAGTAAGACACTCTACAAAATTCCGCCACTCACACATAAAGTATGAGTTTGGGGTATGTAATTATAGTGAATGCTACATTGCTTTTGGGAATACAATGGAGCATTTTACACCTTGAGCTGTGTTTTGTATTCCGTAAGGAAATTGATGTTTATCTAATATTTGTTTCACGATATATAATCCAAGACCGCTACCTTGTACTAAACCGTGTTTATCAGGGTTTGCACGATAGAAAGGCTCAAATAAATGAGCAAGTTTATCTTCATCAATTTGTGAACCTGTATTTAATACTTCTAATGCGTAACCGTTTGGTTTTTCATAAAGCTTTATATATACGTGCTGGTGGTCAATTGTATAATGAATTGCATTTGAAATAATGTTAAAAATAGCAGTTTGAATAAATTTAGGATCAGCTAAAATTTGTACGTCGTGTTTAATATTAGATTGTACATTTAATTGTTTTACAGATACAAAGTAATCTACTTTCTTCATAACATCCTCAATAATATTAGATAAAGAAATGACTTCTAAATTCGGTTTAAATTGAGGGTTTTGTATTTTGGATAATTCCGACATTTTTTCCGTTAATATGTTAATATCTTGCATCATTTCATAGGAACGTTTTAAATATTTATCTCTATCTTTATAAGCTCCAATTCCGTGAATCATGCCATCTAGTTGTCCCATAACGGCTGCGATTGGTGTTTTTAATTCATGGGATACCATAGACATAAATTCTTTACGAGATTGCTCTAATTGTTGTTCCTTTTTGAGCTCATTTCTTAAATCTTGATTGCTTGCATGTAAATTCTTCACAATATTTGGTACTTGTGAAGCGGCTACTTGCAAATTAAAATCTGTTTGATCTGTATTTTTGTTAAGTAGTTTTTTATCTGAGAAATCAAGATTCATAATATCTTTTAAAGCATCGCTCATATATTGAAAAGGTTTGGCAATTAGTTTTGTATAAATTAAAGATCCGAGTAGTGATAATGCAAGCATTGTCGCGCCAATATGTGGAGCTAATTGCTGCAACGCATCTGCTAACTTTGGATTATCATTTATATCATTTATTTTACTTGCTGCATTTTGTGTATGTAAGGCATCATTATTAGCGGCTTTCTTTTCTGCTTCTGTAAGCGGATTAGAAGTGCTATTTTTCCCCGAAAGGTTTTGTGTATGTTCTTTTGCTTTTGCAGTTTGGCTAGGCTGCAAAAGGTGATTGATAGCTGTAGAAAGAGATTTATAATCTATAATAGAAGATTGGAAATTGGAAATACTTCCCTCTGACACAGCTTTATTTTGATTCGTTTTACTTTGATTGTTTTGCCTATCTAAATCCGCCTGTTCTGTAGTCGGCGTTCCATTTTCTTTCGCAAAATGTTCTTTATCGTAGTTTGAAGCTAGAAAGTAAATAATTTGATAAAGACAAAGTGATAAAAGAATACAAAATAATAAGGTTTTGATGAAAATATTTTTGGTGATGTTGTCTTTGCTACGATTCGATTTTGTAGCCAATGCCTTTCACCGTTTTAATATAAGTAATTCCTAATTTTTTTCTTAAGTTTTTAATATGTGTATCTATAACTCTTACATCACCATAATGTTCATAGCCCCATACCTTATTCAACAAATCACTTCTTGATAATACTTTTCCTCGATTTTGCAGTAAAGTATAAATAATTTCAAATTCTTTTGTTGTCAATTCAATTTGATTACCATGAACATAAGCTGCATATGCTGTAGAGTTTAACATCAATTCATGGAATTGTAGTATAGTTGCAGCTTCTGCTTCCTTCGTTGCTGCCCTTCTTAATACAGCCTCTACACGCTTAATAAATACAGTGTAATGGAACGGTTTCGTAATATAGTCATCAATACCTAACTCAAATCCTTTAATTTCACTTTCTTCATTATGTAAGCCTGTTAACATAATGATTGGTACATCAGATTGTCCTCGCATAATTTTACAAATACTATAGCCATCTATATCTGGTAACATTACATCGAGGAGGACAAGATCGTATGAATTTTTTTGGAAAAGAAGAATACCTTCTGTTCCAGCACCAACTACATCAACAGTAAAGTTTTGTGCCATTAGAAATTCACGAATTAGTTCTTGTATATCTGGGTTGTCTTCAATCACCAGTATATGCGTCATAGTAACACCTCCTAAATAACGCTTTTTACTGCAATATTCGAATTCATCATTTTTCGAGTGACTCAGATTGTTTATACATATAATAAGCCCCCGCTATAAAATAATCATGAAGGTAGCAAGGGGAATAGTTTAGTGTTACTGAATAGTTCAGAATTACAGTAGTTCTATTATAGTATGTATTATAAAATTTATAAAACATTATAACTGTATAATTTTAATATCTACGTTTATCAATGTTTAAATATCAGCTAATCAAATCTATTCCTATTATATATGTAAATACAGTTGTTTTGCTACTGTAAATGAATAAATAAAATAAGCCAAGACATAAAATTCTTGGCTACACATAAATCTTGTTTTTAGGCTATTTTACAGTGACAGTAGCTTGCTGCTGAACGCGCTCAAATAACCAGTGTATATCATTGTTATACATACGAATACAACCAAGTGTTGTTGCTTTGCCGATTGCTTGATTATTGTTAGTTCCGTGAATTGCATAAGTTGTTCCGTAAGTTCCTGCCATATTTAATCCGAGCCAACGGTCACCAAGTGGATTACGTGGATCGCCGCCTTTAATTTTGCCTGTATAATAAGGGCGGTTTTTAATTTTATTTACGATTTGAAAAGTTCCTTTAGGTGTAGGTGTTGCTGCTTTTCCAGTAGCGACAGTAAAACTTTTTATAAATTTTCCATCCTGATAATAATCCATTTTATTTAACTGAGTGTTTACGATTAATTGATCTTTCGTTGTAGCGGCCTCTGCGCTAGCGAATGGAAGAGTTAAAAATCCTAATGATAATAGTGCGCTTAATAATAATTTTTTCATTGTTATTCTCCTTTTACTATCGTAATAGTCTTACATACAATGAAGTTGTAATCCTCGTAAAGCTTTATTTACATTTTCATCTAATGTTTCAAAGAATGCAGTGATTTTGCTGTTGTGTTTGTTGTTTTTATCAATAAGTAATCTTTCATTTAATAAAAGCTCACCACGTAGTCCAAAACTTTGAACTTGAATATTTAGCTCATCTTCATTTTCAGAAATGATTGGTAAGAAATAATGAAAAGCTTTTGTTGGAATGATGTAGCTTTTGCCAATCATGCTTTCTTGATTTGAATTAATCCATTTTTTCGTGACAATTTTAATATTCTTTTTTGAAACGATAAAAGATAGTGTTGTAGATTTTGTTAAACTTACGTCAAATTCACTTGTTTCACACATGTGTAAATTAAAAACGGTTTCATTTTGATGAGATTCAACATTTGTATTAATAAAATCGTGCATTTTATATGCTTCCATTTCGTATTCACCCTTTTTTCAATTTCGAAAACGACTTATATTTATTCAAATTAATGCTTAGTCATATATTGGTTAAATTTTTCAACAAATTCCGATATAATCTTACAATACGTATATGAAGCTAATATGAAGTTAGGATGAGTTTGTGGTGGTTTTTTATTGAGAACAAAATTAGAGGGGTTTTTAAGTGTTAAAAAATGGATAAAATTTGCATGATATTAATGCGTCTTTTTGTTATTTTGACTTAAAAAATGATTTTTACTAATTAATAAAGAACAGAAATCATTAGTGTGACCCTTACAAAAATGTAATAAAAATGTAAGCTATTGTGATAGTTATTTCGACAATTTTTTTATACAATAATAGTAAGAAGTTGTACGTGATTGAAAGGAGAGATGACATGGAATGGATTCATGAATTATTTCAGCAATACGGGTACTATGTTGTACTTGTCGGCTTGCTGTTAGAATATATTGCACTTCCGTTTCCGGGAGAGCCCACATTAGCATATGCGGGATTTTTAGCGCAGAAGGGTGATTTAAGTTTACCGATTTTAATCATTCTATCCTTTATTGGGACAAGTGTAGGAATGACGATTCAATACTTTTTAGGAAATAAATTAGGTATGCCTTTCATTCAAAAGTATGGAAAATACGTATTTTTAACACAAAGAAAAATTGATTTAACGAGAATGTGGTTTGATAAGTATGGGTACTTCCTGATTTTTATTGGTTTCTTTATTCCTGGTGTACGTCATTTCACAGGATACTTTGCAGGAATTATTAATTTACCATTCCGTCGTTTTGCCATTACAATTTATTCAGGCGCTCTATTTTGGGTATCATTCTTCTTAATCGGTGGTTACTGGTTAGGTGGAAACTTACATGATATCTTTGGAGCGTTAGAAGGTCATATCGGTAAAATCATTTTTGGAGTGATTGTGATTGTAGCGGTTACGTTAAGTATTCGTTTCCGTAAGCAGTTAAAACGAGTATTACTACAAAACGCAAGCTAATATGAAATCCATTCTATGTCAGAATTTAGGAGAGCAGTGCAAAAGCACTGCCTTTTTTATTTTATCCCGCTATTTGCCGGGCGGTAAGACCCACACCTCAAAATTCAGCGGAAGCAAAGAAGTTAGGTGGGGGCCCTGTTGCCCGTAAAAGCCCGATTGGTGAGGGTTGATTAAAATTTTACTTTATATTCCAATCTATTTTTAACTTTCCTTTTAGCTGATTTCCACTAACTATAATGTAATAAGTTCCTGTCTTAATTGCCGCGAAATGATATGTATTAGGGCCAGCTGGAGCTAAGTAATTTTCTTCCTCTTGAAATTCACTAGCCATTTTTACGTCTCCCATGTAGCCATTCGAATTTTCAGCTCGTGATTCAATGGTGAATTCTAATATGTCACCTCGTTTTAGTTCAATTGGGACTTTATGTTCACCACTAAAATGTTGAAAAGATGCTTCGAAAGAGTTATCTGTTTTTGTTTCGACCCATTGTTCTTTTGATGTTCCAAACCTTTCTAAATCTACTAATTTGATTGTAATAAATATAATAAACATAATGCTTGGTACGAAATATTGTACCCACTTAAATTTTGTTGCTATGACTGTAAATAAAAAGAAAGAAAGAGAACATACTGCTCCAATTGATCCGAGTAACAAGAACTGTATTAGACTAGCTTCTTTAAATATTAGGAAGGGAAGAAAAAATAAATAGCCGCAAAAAATATAAAGTAATATTGTCTTCATTCTTGTATGTGTTTTTAATTTCAATTTATCGATGCAAATAGAACAAAAAATTGCATATGCAGCAAGAATAGGAACGAAGGGAACAAATAGTAGTTCTCGTAATCCAGCTAAGAAACTATATAATGTTTGTTGACTAGTTGTTAAGAGAAGCGTGCTAATAAGTGATAATAACAAGAAAGTCGCTGTAAGCTTAGTAAGAATATAGGAAAAAGTAGATATTTTATTCATATGTCACTTCCTTTGTTTAATATTTCACATTCATTATATAGGTTATTTCCATCATAATACATATTTATTTTTGTCAATTATTAACGTCAAAATGACAATTATAATTGACAAAAATAAGGATATTATTTACAATTTTAATTAAATAAATGAAAAAGAGGGAAGACATGAAGCTTCAAAATCGAGTGAGGGAATTGCGAGCAAAGCATCGTTTATCACAAGGGGATTTAGGGAAAGCGATTGGATCATCACGGCAAACGATTAGTTTAATTGAGCGCGGGGATTATGCACCATCTATTGTATTGTCGTTAAAAATCGCACAAATTTTCAATGTATCGGTGGAGGAAATATTCACGTTAGTGGAGGGGGAAGAGGATGATGAAGAGTAAACGAAAAA
This sequence comes from Bacillus sp. AFS012607, assembly GCF_002558005.1. Classification (NCBI taxonomy): domain Bacteria; kingdom Bacillati; phylum Bacillota; class Bacilli; order Caryophanales; family Bacillaceae; genus Bacillus; species Bacillus sp. AFS012607. The sequence continues at coordinate 39,614 of NZ_NTVM01000024.1, read as the reverse complement.
AACAATTTGATTCTGTGGGGAAAATAGCATTAAGTATGATGGGTGGCTTTTTAACGTCTTATATAGCTTTAAATTTACTCTCGGATGAACCGAGAAAATTATCATCCAATACATTTATAGGCATATGTACTATTTTTGGAATCTTAATGATGTACTACACTTGGAAGAATACGCGTATGTTAGCGGAGGCACGCGATGAAGAAGAGAGCGTACAAGGCAGAAAATTAGGCATTATAAGTATATATTTACGTGTAGGTGATATAGTGACGCAGGCATGGTTTGTATATGCAGTTATTACATGTAGACGTGCACTGTTGCAGGATACTAATGTTTCATTTGCGGTGTGGAATTTAGTAGCTTCTATTGTTTGTTTAACTACTGTAGTGATTATTGGGCTCATAACAAAAAATCGTTATAATAAGCTATACCCTGAACAAGGTGTAACGTATATGGAATCTATGAAAATGTGGACGAAAAACGCAGATGAAGGATTAAAGCACATTGTGCATGAGGCTGGATATAAAGCGTATGAATTTACGAATACAATATTGGCATATGTATGGTGGGCTGCCGTTATATATACAGCTGCTAGTGATATCGATTTTGTGTTAATTGGTTTAATCTCATTTATTTGGATATTGCATCTCGGGAAGTTCATGTACGAAATGCAGAGAAAAATGATTTATTAAGGGGAGAAAAAGGTGGATATTTTAAGAAGGCCAGCTGGCTCAATGACAGTGGCGCTAATTCTGTCCATTTTATACGGAGTAATCCGAACTGGGAAATTAGAAGTAATTTTGAACCTATGGGCAATAGTTGGAATTTCATTGTTAGTGTTAGCCATTCATGAGCTAGGACATGTAGTATTTGGTGTAATAGGTGGTTTAACATTTAAATTTATGACAGTAGGACCCATTACTATTCAAAAAGAAAAGGGAAAATTACGCATTCGAGAAAATAAATTATGGGCGTACTTTGGAGGTGTTGCAACATTAGTACCACCTTCTATAGAGACACCGAATCTTTCGAAAAAGTGGGCGTGGCTCACTTTAGGTGGACCGATTACGAGTTTACTATTTGGTATTACTTCCGGTTACATATACATGGTGAGTTATTATCAATATCTTTTATATTTTTCCTTTTTCCATTTTGCAATCTTTGCGGTTACAATTGTGCCGATAAAAGGAATGCTTATGAGTGATGGGATGCAATTTCTTATTTTAATTAAAGATGATGAAAGAGCTAGAAATCACTTATATGAGATTCAAATATCGAGTGAGTTATTTAGTTATAAAAGACCGAAAGATTGGGATGAAAGATTAGTAGAACTTAGTGAGGAGAAAATAAAAGAGAATAAAGGGATAAGGGAGATAATGAGTAGACTTATGCTCGTCTTTTTTGCTCGTGCAGATCAAGAGGGAATGGAAAGAGCGATACCGTATATAGAACGAATTGTTCAATTACCTGTAACGAAAGAAAATAAGTTTTTCGTTAGTAGTTTTCATAGTTGGTACCTTTTATATAAAGCCCTTTATCAGATGGATAGTCTTTCTTTGCAAGAAGCAAAGGAACATGCAAAGGCTATTACAAAAATGGACCTAAGTGGATATTACCGTACACAAGGGATTATTAAATATGTAGAGGGCAATATGGAAGCGTCCCGTACTTATATGAAGAAAGCCGATCAAGAATTAAAGAGCGCCGAGAAGAGTGAGATGGGATATTTACAATTAGAAAGAGAATGGTTTAAGCAGCTGAAAGAGAGGGTATCTTACGATGGGTGAGGTATCCTCTTTTTTATATGTCATCTTATGCCGTTCCATAAACAGCCTAGGGCGAGTAAAATGAGATAAGAAGAGCAAAGCTTGGAGGAAGTAAATATGGAAATTTTATCAATTATTTTGATAGTCTTGCTCATTTATGTTGTTTTTAAAGTAGCATATGTAGCATTAAAGATACTCGCGATCCTATTGATTATCTTTTTAATCGTAGAGTTCGGCAGTAAGTTGCTTGGGGGATAGGGTATGTTGTACGTTTTGGATGTCTAAGGTTGTCGTTAAATCGATATCTTGTGCCGAATCGTTGATATAATGAAAAAATCGTTGATATAAGTGGAGAAACGATCGATATATTTGAAAAATCGTTGATATATTTAAGTGAATACGAAGTGGGGTATGTGGAAAAGAAGTTGCCGTTGGGTAGCTTCTTTTTATTGTAGTGCCGGTGTATGCAAACCAACATAAAAAAGCTGGAAGAATTCCTTCCAGCTTAAGAGTTACTTTCAATTTGGCGACCGCTATCTTCTTCATTGTCTTGTAATAGGTTGAATACGTCTGCTAAGCAGAATGCAATGAACCAAGTCCATAGACCGTGGAAGAAAGCTGAGCTTAATTGAAGTGGTAATGTATAGTTTGTCATTGAGTAGGAAATACATCCACCAACGATTCCAATCATTGTTAATAACATTGTTTTCTGAGCATTTTCTTCTGGATTGAAGAGGAAGTAAATGTATCCGCCTAAAATTGAAGCGCTTACAAGTGTTTCGATTCCATTAAAAATGATATTCTCTCCAAGCTGTGTGTTTGTCCAGAAACAAATCGTACCGCCGATAATAGCAAACAGGACAGCTATTGTATATCGTATATATTGATTCATATGTTCATCTCCCTATGTAATAAGATGATTTGGAAGTCAAAAAGGTAGGTATAGTATATTGAAGTGAGTTTTAATTGTACGTATCTTTTTATAAAAAGATCATTGAAGAGTAACTAAGATGATCGGTTGTTTAAACCGTTACGTGTATGGTGTCTGAAATATACCCGACTGCTCGTTTCTTTTTGCTTGTAAAATAAGAGAAACTTCCAAGTCTATATACTCTTTTTTTGTGAGTCTGCTTTCATTATAACACATTTAGGGACATAATAATAGAATTATCTGATTTTGTAATAAGTGTAAAAAATAAAAAGCGTAAGGAAATACCATTAACAATGCAGTTTAGTGGAAGAAGGATTTTAATTTATTATGATGAAATATGTAATCAAGGTGAGATCTAAGAAGGAGGCTTAAATACAATAAAAAATGTTTTGTAGCATGAATGTAAGGGAGGGGAGCTAACTTGGAGATCACAACAGAAAGATTAATAATTAGACCTTTTAAGAGTACTGATTTACAGGATGTATTTGCTATTTATAATAATGATGATACATGTAAGTTCCTATTACATAATAAGTGGACTCATGAAGACATGCAGAAAAGATTTAATAAGAAGCTAGCAAACAATGCACTTACTGAAGAATCAATATTAAGTTTGGCAGTTATATACAAGACTAAAGTAGTTGGTGATTTATCCGTATGGTACACAAATATGAAGGATACTGTTGAGATTGGTTATAGTTTTTCAAATGAAGTAGTTGGAAGAGGTTTGGCAACAGAAGCAGTAAGTAGTTTGGTATTTAAATTATTTAATGAATGTAATGTACATCGTATACAAGCTAATCTTGATGCACGTAATACAGCTTCAAAAAAATTGTGTGAACGAATAGGTATGAGAAAGGAAGCCCATTTCATACAAGATTTTTGGAATAAAAATGAATGGACAGATAGTTTTGTATATGGAATGCTATCCTCCGATTTGTAGTAATAAACTTCGTGATTTTATTATGCTAAAGGGTGCGTTAGTTGAATAACAAAGGGCATAACATAGTATATATGACTAATATGTTATGCCCTTTAATGTATTAACCTTTTTTATATACGTTTGAAACGGCCGACAATTTCAACTGTTTCAGTAATGTTCATAAATGCTTTGTTATCCACTTGACGGATAATACGTTTCATTTCGCCTAACTCATAGCGAGTCACGACAGTGTAAATCATTTTTTTCTTATGGTTTGTATAGCCGCCGACAGCGTCTACCATTGTCACCCCGCGTATGCCGTGATGTAGTAGTGCGCTTTTTATTTCCTCGCCTTTTTCTGTAATAGTCATTATCGTTAATTTAATATGTTTCGTATGCACAGCATCGATAACTTTGCTGACTACAAATCGACTAATTAACGTATAAAGTGTAATATCCCATCCGAAAATAAAACCTGCTGCGACAAGTAAGATTAAGTTGAATACAAATATGATTGCTCCAATTGAAACATCTCGATATTTTGCTACAATCAATCCAACAACATCAAAACCACCTGTTGAAGAAGCAAATCGGAATATAATTCCTGAAGCTGCTCCGCAGATAACACCACCGAATACAGAAGAAAGTAAAATATCGTCTGAAACTTGGTGTACCGGGATAATATTCATCGCTAAAGATGACACAGCTACAAAGTACGCTGTTAAAAAGGTTGTCTTCTTGCCTAAGTAAAAGTGACTTAAAATAAGAAGAGGAATGTTTAGTAAAAAGATAAGTGCACCGATATTGTAGTGCATTAAATAACCGATAATCATCCCTACACCAGCGAATCCACCGCTAATCATATTATGCGGGATAAAAAACATATTCATAGAAATTGCATACAAAATAGAAGCTATAAAAATAACAACCAACTGTATCATAAATTCTAAATGAAATGTTTTAGCTGCTGGGAAGGATAAAAAGGCGGTGTCGGGAACGTAATCGGCGTCTCCTAGTTGACCCATAGTATGTTTCATCTCCATATTCATTTTTGATTACAAGAAGAGAATAAAGGTTTTTTCAAAAACTGGCAATAGTTTTATTATAATGCAAAAATTTTATAAATTTCTAATAAATCAAGCCTATTCATTGATGTGCGTGAATATACTAAAGAAAGCGAATACAACGTTTCTTAATTATTGTTTTCTTGAGAAAATATGCAAAATACTTTTTTTGAAAATAAAAGGAAATAGAGAATGTTTGCCTAATGTGCTAAAATGACCTTATTAAGGATGTGAAGCGATGGAATTTTTATTGCAGGATGCAATTTTATATATATCGTTTGTAACGACGGCACTTTGTTTATTAGAAGTTTTCTTCCTTGCTAATGTTTCTCGCTTTGTGCGTCAACAAGCATCAAGCGGTAGACAAAGAGCTTTTGCGTTAGTTGATACATGTGAAGATAGTGCGGGAAATGTACCGCTATTTTCTATTTTTTATAAATATGGAATGATTCGTTCTGTACGTAGACAAGAATCAAGTGAAGAGAATGATGAGGTCGGTCCGTATACACCAATGTTTCGCTAAATAATTACGAAACATTGGAGGAATGAACATGTTAAAATCATACCGAGCTGTGCTCGTTAGTTTATCATTATTACTTGTTTTTGTTTTATCGGGCTGCAGTAATGCAGCCCCAATTGATGCACATAGTACTGGGATTTGGGATCATTATTTCGTATATCCAATCTCGTTTATGATTCAATTTGTTGCTCATCATATACCTGGAGCTAGCTTTGGGATTGCAATCATTATTATGACGCTCGTTATTCGTTCAGCGATGATTCCATTAGCTGTTTCACAATATCGTAGCCAAGCGAAAATGAAGAAAATGCAACCTGAATTGCAGAAGCTAAAGAAAAAGTACGGTGATGTAGGCAAAGATCTTGAAAAACAAAAGCAGTATCAAAAAGAAATGTCAGAGCTAATGAAATCAGGCGGTTGGAATCCACTTGCTGGTTGCTGGCCAATTTTTATACAAATGCCGATTTTCTCTGCTTTGTATTATGCGATTAGCAGAACGGAAGAGATTCGCACATCTTCTTTTTTATGGGTGAACTTAGGACATGCAGATCCATATCATATATTACCGATTATTGCAGCGTTAACGACATTTATTCAGATGAAAGTTTTCCAATCTAATATTACACCTGGAGAACAAGTACAGATGCTAAAGATACAGCAAATTATGATGCCGGCAATGATTCTATTTATGGGGTTTGCGGCGCCATCAGGACTTGTATTGTACTGGATAACAGGTAACTTATTTACAATGACACAAACAATCGTATTAAGAAAAATAATGGAACGTGAAGAGTTACAATTACAAAAAGCATAGAGAAACACCGCTCATTATGAGCGGTGTTTTTTATTCGAAACGTTAAGGGAATTTTAAGAAACCAACATTACTATTGGCATTGTATACGAAAGTGTACATGCTTTAGAAATATGAAGGAGGAAATTTCCTATGAAGAAGAAAACAGTTGGGTATTTAGCGATTGCAGGTGCTTTATCATTCGGAATCATTGGAGGAGTCGGTATTCCGGCATTCGCGGCAACGAATACTCCAGCAGCTGAACAGTCTACAAAAACGGCGAAAAAGGATTTGGATGACGCTACAAAACAAAAAGTAAAAACAATTATGGACGATACAAAGAAACAGTTAGAGAAACTAGGTGTAAAGCTTCCGGAGAAAGAGAAGCGTAAAGACATGTTTGCAGGATTAGATGATCAGGCGAAAGCNNCAAAAGAGGAATTAACAAAGTTAGGCGTGAAAATGCCGGAGAAAGGTAAGCATGGAGACATGTTTGCTAACTTAGATGAACAGGCGAAAGAGAAAGCGAAGTCGATTTTAGAGCAAAAGAAATCTGGAAAATTAACGCATGAGCAAGCAAAAGAAGAATTAACAAAATTAGGTGTGAAACTTCCAGAAAAAGAGAAGCGTGAAGACATCTTTGCGGGATTAGATGAAGCAACAAAAACAAAAGCAAAAGCGATTTTAGACAATGAAAAGAAACAATTAGAGGAATTAAATGTGGATCTTCCGCATCACAAGTTTTTTATGAAAAAAGAAGATAAATAATTGATTTATGTATCTTTCGTGGGGCAACCGGAAGGTACATGCGAGGACCGATTTCTACTTATAGAAATCGGTCTCTTTTAATGATTCAATAAGATTCTTTTCATTGTTAGTATGTATCCGAAGACGCAGTAGAAGATTGCAAAACCGATAAACACTTCCGTATATTGATATTTACCCAATACGTAGAAGGAAACAGCTGGTATAATAGCTACCGCTAAAATGCTATAACCAGGATACTTGTTTCGATACATGATAGCGAATAGAACAGAGAGAAACGTAGCGATGATACAAAAGACAGCAATCATTATTGGTACACCTCCTAAATGAATTATACCATTTTTAGGGAATTAGAGAAGTTTTGTATCTTCTGTTATAATATAAGAAGAGAAATATTTCCTATGTTATATAAAAAAATATATTGATTTTTTCTAACAATTCAATATAATGAACAATAACTACAAAATTCGACATCAAGAAGTGATGATGAGGACACGATTAATTTTTTACGATTCCCAGAGAGGGAAGCCTTTGGCTGTGAGCTTCCTAATACGGAAAAATAGATTACCACCTCTGAACTGCAGCAGTGAACGAACATCTAGTAATTGCTTGCCGGCAAAAACCGTTATTTAGACTTGAGAAATTGGTGAAGTGTGTTACTTTGCGAATTGAAACAAGGGTGGAACCACGAATACAACACTCGTCCCTTTTTTAGGGAGGAGTGTTTTTTTATTTCATTTTTGCATCACACTAGAATTGGAAGGAGGATACGCAGCATGCATCATGATGAGAAGAACAAAATTGGTTTAACAGTAGCACTTTCTATCGTAGTAGGAACGATTATCGGGTCTGGTGTATTTATGAAACCAGGAAGCGTATTAGATTACTCAGGGAGTTCTAATATGGCCATTCTTGCTTGGGTAATTGGTGGTCTGTTGACGTTAGCGAGTGGTTTAACAGTAGCCGAAATTGGAGCGCAAATCCCGAAAAATGGTGGGTTGTATACGTATTTAGAGGAGATTTACGGAAGTTTTTGGGGATATTTATCAGGCTGGATGCAAACAATTGTTTATGGACCAGCTATTATCGGAACATTAGGTTTATACTTTAGTTCTTTAATGATTAATTTTTTCTATTTAGATAAAGTGTGGAATTTACCAATCGCAATCGGAACAGTTGTGTTCCTTGGCTTTGTAAATAGTATGGGAACAAAATACGGAGGTATCGTTCAAACAATCACGACAATTGGGAAAATGATTCCGATTGTATTAATTGTCGTGTTAGGTTTTTGGAAAGGAAACAGTGATATTTTTAACGTAGTAGTGCCGATATCAGAAAATCAAAGTATCGGTATGGCAATTTTAGCAACGTTATTTGCTTATGACGGCTGGATTTTACTTGCTTCGATTGGTGGAGAAATGAAGAATCCAACAAAGTTATTACCGAAAGCAATGACAGTTGGGATTTTAATTGTAACAGCTGCATACGTATTAATTAACTTGGCGTTATTAAATGTATTACCAGCAGCGAAAATTGTAGACCTTGGAGAAAATGCAACAGCGACAGCTGCGGGCATGTTACTTGGAGAATATGGTGGGAAAATTATTAGTATCGGTATTATCGTTTCTATTTTCGGTTGTTTAAATGGAAAGATTTTAACATTCCCACGTATTCCAATGTCTATGGCGGAACGTGGACAACTTCCATTTTCTAAGTTTATTGCAAAGGAAAGTCCAAGATTTAAAACACCAGCAAATGCGATTACTGTTGAAATCATTTTAGGGATTATTTTAATGATTATTAGTGATCCGAATAAGCTATCTGAGATTTCCGTATTTATTATTTATATTTTCTATGTAATGACGTTTATTGGTGTCTTCATTTTAAGGAAACGTAATAAGAATAAAGAGCGTGCATATAGTGTACCGTTATTCCCAATCGTACCAATCGTTGCGATTTTAGGTTCGTTCTTTGTAATCGGTAGTGCGATTATTAATGATCCGGTAAGTTGTTTCTTATCAATTGGAATTGTCTTTACGGGACTTCCGGTGTATTGGTACTTGAATAAGAAGAAAGAAACAGAATGATGGAAGGGTAGGCGTATAATACGCCTACCTTTTTTACTGTAAAAAAATTGTACTTGCGTCAACTTTCTATTTTGGTTACTATAGTCGTAGTAACCAAAATAGAAAGCGTGGGGAAAGACTTGAATTTTCGTGTTTATATTTTAGCTATCGCGGCTTTCGTAGTCGGAACGGTTGAGCTAATTATAGGAGGAACGCTCGATTTAGTTGCCAATGATTTAGGAGTATCTATTAGCGCAGCTGGTCAGCTTATAACAATATTTTCGGTAGTATTTGCTTTGTCAGGTCCAGTTTTATTAGCTTTGACAGGGAAATTTGAAAGAAAAACATTGTATGTTGGAGCATTATCGATTTTCTTAATCGGAAATATTATTTCGGCATTTAGTGTGAATTACGGAATGCTAATGTTCTCAAGGGTTATTTGTGCGGCGAGTGGTTCATTAATTATTGCACTATCGGTAACACTTGCTTCTAGTGTAGTAGAACCGCATTTTCGTGCGCGTGCAATTGGAATCATTTTTATGGGAATTAGTGGATCACTTGTACTTGGAGTACCGCTCGGTCTTGTACTCGGAAATGCATACGGATGGCGTGCGCCATTTGTATTGATTTCAGTATTAACAGTTATGGCAATTGCTTGTATTTCATTGTTCTTAACGAAAGTACCACCGACATCGGTATTATCAATAAAAGAACAACTTGCTACTTTAAAAGATAAAAAAATTGTAAGTGCACAGTTAACATCATTTTTGTTTTTAACGGGGCATTTAACATTGTATGCATATTTAACACCGTTTTTAAAAGATGTTATGCATGTTGAAGCAAATTGGATTAGTGTGTTTTACTTCATTTTCGGAATCGCAGCAGTAATCGGCGGTGGATTCGGTGGATGGCTTGCTGATAAATGGGGATCGAAGAAAAGTATTATCTCGATTATTATCGTATTTGCATGTGCAATCTTCATGTTGCCATTAATGACATTCTCATTCCCACTCTTCATCATTATGATGGGACTTTGGAGTATGCTGAGCTGGGCGATTTCACCAGCACAGCAAAATTATTTAATTGACATTGCACCGGAATCAGCTGGTATCCAGCAAGGTTTAAATAACTCTGCGCTTCATTTAGGAATTGCACTCGGTTCAACAGTAGGCGGAGTTGTTATTGAAAAATCATCTGTTATATATAACGCTTGGGTAGGCGGTGGCTTTATTATATTAGCACTGCTTTGCGCGATTTTCTCGATTACGAGAGGACGCTCTACTCAGTTTGCGAAAGAAGAATCTATCGTTTGATAGGTTCTTTTTTTATTTGTAAAAAATTGCAGGTTTTAGTAGAGAAATGGAGAAAGGGTGTATAGCGAGGTGAGGTATATGTATACGAATTTTTCAATTATTGGTCTTCTAATTTCAATGCTCCCTTTGTTTCTTATTATTCTTGCACTTAGATGGGTTCGTTTCATCTATAAAAATTCAGAGAAACAGGTAGAGCAAAATGAGAAAATCATTGAGCTGTTGATGGAGATAAAGGAACAAAACGAAAAGGAGTCTAAGTGAAAAACTAGACTCCTGTTTATTATTTAATTAGTATCTTAACTTCATCAACAAACTCTTAATTTCCTCATCTTCCATAAAGAGATCATGGTGTTTTTGAGTAATCTTTGCAAGTGCAACGTCGTGATAGAAAAATTCTGTAAAGAACTTTACGAAAGGTTGTGACATTGTTTTCATCGCTTGCCATGACTCTTGTTCTAAGCCAGCAAATAAAATTTCACGATCGTCAACGATGAGTAGCAAGTAGCGCTCTAATGCATTAGGCTCTTCAGCTGGGATTAGAAAATGCATGTTTTCTAAGTCTGTTTCTACTTCTCCAACAATAAGGGATTCAATTTGAACACCTTGTTTTGCTTTTTGTTCTAGTAAAGGAAGATATTCTAAAAGAGTATCATTCCAAGCTGAAATACGGATTGATTCTTTTGCACTTTCAATGAGTTCTTTACTTTGAACTCGAATAGAAGATTGCATCTTTAAGCTCCAAACACGGTCATCTGTAAATGATTTTTTTGATATATTTGTTTCCAGTTCCTTAATATTTGATTGAAATTCTGTCGTTAATTTTTCAATTGCTAGCTTTAGTGGTAATGCTGTATACAATTTTTTCTTTTCTGAAACAGAATCCATTACCATTCCTTTATCGATTAGGCGTGCTAGTACTTCATATATTTTTGCTTTTGGAACACCTGAATGCTTCACAATTGTTGTAGCATCTAATGGTTCATTGCTTGATACGACAACTTCATAAGCTTGGCTTTCATATTGTGAGAAACCGAATTTTTGTAACATAGTTCCCTCCGAACGAATGAGATTATATTTTAAGGATAATGAACTATTTGTTTTTGCACAAGTGGTAGTCCGTTTTCTAATTGTATTAAGGTGAGAATTAATTTCAATTTTTTAATTTTATCTATTATACTTAATATAATGATTAATAATATTTCAATTTAATGCGAAGGGGATGCTGGGGGGAAGATGTTAAGAAGTTTACGTTTAAAAATTGCGGTAGTGTTTTCAGTACTTATTTCTATGATGTTCGTAATATTGGGTACAGCTGTGTATCAATTACAGAAAGAAAAGGAAGTGCGTTCCTTAGACGAGTATTCTCAAAATGCGATGGATCTTGTGACAGAGCAACTTACGACATTTGTTCAAAGAACGGATGAAGATATGGGGTATTACGCGAACAGTGAGATGATTCGTAATATGCTTCAAGGTGGGGTTACTCCAGAAGAGGAAGCGTTTTTAACGAAAGAGTTTGCGGAGTATAAAAAGAATCATCCTGGTATTTTAGATTTATATATTGGTACGAAAGATAAAAAAACATTAAGTGCCAATCTTGCTGAAGGTGGGCAAGTGCCAGAAGGATATGATCCAACGACAAGACCATGGTATAAAGATTCAGAGGCTGATGTAAAAAAGGTCCATTGGGGACAACCTTCTTATGAAATTGCAACAGGAAAGTTAAGTGTAGGTGTTTCTAAAGCAATTACAGCTCAAGATGGATCTGTATTAGGCGTTGTTGCGATGGATGTATCGCTTGGGACGATTCAGAAGTTGCTTCACAATATTCAATATAATAATGACGGAGAAATGTTTATTATAAATGATAAAAATATGGCTCTTGTTTATCCAGAAAAGATAGGGAAAGATGTTTCTAAAGAGCCACTTATAAAGAGCTTAAATAAAGAGGTAACAAAATATGCGGTCACTACAATAAAAGGTGAAGATGTAGTTGTTTATAGTCAATCATTTGATACGATGAAATGGACGATAGGAATCTTTTATCCGAAAGAAACGATCGATGGGCTATTAAATAGTACGAGAAATACAGTCATTATGATGGCGTGTATTAGTTTATTAGTTGGAATCGTAGCTTCCTACTTGTTCTCAAGAAGATTAGCAAGACCACTGCAATTATTAAAGAATCACGTTCAAAAAGTAGCAGAAGGGGATTTAACGCTGCGAATGAAGGTGACAAGTAAAGATGAAGTTGGAGAGTTGACGAAGCACTTTAATGATATGGTTGAACAAATGAATGAAATGGTAAGTAAAATTAAAAACAGCGTATCAACAGTGCAACAATCAACGAATAGTTTACATTATTTAACGAACGAAACAGTAGCGGCTAGTAGAGAAGTTTCCGGAGCAATGGATGATGTGAGCGGGGGAGCTTCTACTCTTGCGAATAGTGTGGATGAAGTTTCAGCTCAGCTCGAGAATATGGCAGAGTCAGTGGAACAAATGAATAGCTCCGTTGGTGAAATAAAAGGAGTGACTGGCAAAGCGGAAGAGGCATCTAAGCAAGGATTAAATACAATGAGGAACTTAGTCCGTACGAGGGGACAATCATCTTCGATTGTTGTTCATACAGAAGAAGCATCGGATAAGTTAGAACAAAGAGTTGGATCGATTCAAAATGTTGTTGAGCTTATAAAAGGTATTTCGGATCAAACAAATTTACTTGCTTTAAATGCCTCGATTGAAGCTGCCCGTGCAGGTGAGCAAGGTAAGGGATTTGCGGTTGTTGCTGAAGAGGTTCGGAAATTAGCGGAACAATCAAAAGAGGCAACAGGAGAAATCACAACGATGATTGGTGATGTGCAATTAGAAGTAAAAAGGGTTGTAGAAGTTGTAAGTAAATTGAAAGACATTGCAGATGTGCAAAATAAAGTGACGACAGAGGCAGAAATGGAGTTCCGCACAATTATGTCAGTTGTAAATACGATTAGTACTTCAGTTGAAAAAATTGTAGAAGAGGTACATAACATAGGTTACGAGCAAGGAGAAATTACAGCGGTAATGCATACAATTGCTGGTACGAGTCAAGAAAGTGCAGCTGTTTCTGAAGAGGTACATGCTGCAACGGAATCACAGGTTAATCATCTAGAAAAGGTAGCCCACACGATGGAAAGTTTGACAGAGCATATGAAAGATTTAGAAAGATTAGTTGAGCAGTTTAAAGTGGAAGAGTAACATATTAGTAAAATGATGAGGATTTCGGTAAAATAGACAATGGATATATAAGAAGCGATTATAGGAGGAAGACTACTATGGCAATTGTTGACGTATCGATTATTCCGGTAGGAACAGGTAATCCAAGTGTTAGTGAATATGTAGCAGAAGTACAAAAGGTGCTAGAGAAAAATGCGGATCGCGTGAAGTATCAATTAACACCGATGAATACAATTATTGAAGGAGATCTTCCTGTCATTCTAGAAGTAATTCAACAAATGCATGAAGTTCCATATACGAAAGGTGCACAGCGTGTTGCAACAACGATTCGTATTGATGATCGTCGTGATAAAGTAAGCACAATGGAGAAAAAATTAAACTCTGTCCGATCAAAATTATAAGAAAAAGCAGCGATCTTCGCTGCTTTTTTCATATAGGAGGTAAATAAAATGAGTGAAAAGTTTAACGAGCAGTTTGACGGTTTACTAGAGAAATACACTGAGCTGTTACTTGGCGAGAGTAATGAAGAGCGAAAAGAACAGGTAAAGAAGTGGGCACTTTATTCTTACATAGCGAAGACGATGCCAGCTTTAGTGAAGCATTGGAATGAAACTTATCCAGATGCGAAAGAAGAGATGGTGCAGTTAATTACGGATATTAAAAGGCTGAATGAAGAGAAGCGAAATGAGAATTAAAAAACTTAGGTGATGCTACTTTAAGTTTTTCTTATTAATATCCTTATATAATTTACATGGAATATTAAGGGTTTTATAGGCATGTCGAATATTTTCGGTATGCCTATTTTTGCCCTAGTAAACCCGTTTTTTCTAAATGTCGAAAAATATTCCCTTCATATTTGCATGCGAGAATATAGGTTTTTAAATGTTTTTATAGTATTTTATAAATTATCTAAATAATTATTTGTATCCAATAATTTTAAACAGTGATATAATTTTGAAGAGGGGTAAAAAACAGATAAATTACAGTCATAGGGGTGAATTACATGGAACAATTAATGCGAAATTCGTTTCTTTTCTTATCTAAAAATAAAGCGCTAACAAAACTGGCTAAAAAGTACGGTTTACGCTTTGGTGCAGGTCGCTTCGTCGCAGGGGAGACGATTGAATTAGCGACAGCTGCCATTCAGGCATTAAATAAGCAAGGTCTTTGTGTAACAATCGATTATTTAGGTGAATTCGTTGATAATGAAGCGGAAGCAAATGAAATGGCTAACCAATCGATTGAAGCGATCCGTGCAATTGGAAGAGAAGGTCTTGATTCGCAGCTTTCTTTAAAGATGACTTCTATGGGATTAGATATCTCTGATGAAATCGTAATGAACAATATGCGCCGTATTTTAGAAGCTGCAAAAGAAAATGGTGTGTTCGTTACCATTGATATGGAAGACTATACACGCTGTGGTAAAACAATTGATATCTTTAAACAATTAAAATCTGAATACGATAATATTGGTACTGTTATTCAAGCTTACCTATATCGTACAGAAAAAGATATTGAAGATTTAAATGCTTATAATCCTAATTTACGTCTTGTAAAAGGTGCTTATAAAGAACCTGAAGAAGTGGCGTTCCCGGATAAGAAAGATGTAGATGACAATTATAAAAAAATTATTAAAATGCACTTATTAAATGGAAATTATACTGCAATTGCTTCACATGATGAAGCGATTATTGAATATACAAAAAAACTTGCTGAAGAACACAACATTCCAAGGGATCAATTTGAATTCCAAATGTTATATGGTATTCGTAATGAGCGTCAACTTGAGCTAGTAAAAGAAGGTTACAAAATGCGTGTTTACGTACCTTATGGAAACGACTGGTATGGCTACTTCATGCGTCGTCTAGCAGAGCGTCCAGCAAACGTTGCGTTCGTATTAAAAGGTATGGTTAAAAAATAACCAAGGAGAAAATACTCCTTGGTTATTTTAATTGCTGAAATGCATAATGTGCCATTTTCTTCGTATCAGGATATAGTTGCGCGCGAGTAGAAGATAATACGACGTTAATGACGCGTTTACCGTCTTTTTCATCGACTGTTACGACTGTATATTTGCCAAGTGCTGATAGACCACTTTTACTTCCAATCGCATATGGATCGTCATATAGTTCTTCTCGTCCATAGTTTGCGATGTTTGGAGAGCGTTCTGAAGTATGTAGAGTTGTACGTGTTGAATTCATATATTCTAAAACAACTGGATACTTTAATGCTTCTTTCGTAATAATAGCAATGTCATATGGTGATACTTTATTCCCAATTGCATCAGCACCACTTGCATTCTTGAAAGTCGCATGCTTTGTACCAAGTTCCTTCGCTCTAGCATTCATCATCTTCACAAATTCATTTTTTGATCCTGCGATATGTTCTGCAATTGATTCAGCTATTGGATCTGCACTAATGATAAGCATAAGTTTTAATGCCTCATCACGCTTTAATTTTTCCCCAGCACGAAGTTTAATTTTCTTACTTTGACTTTCTGTTTTAATTGCGTTTTCTGTAACTGTAATTTCTTCATCTTCTTTTACATTCTCTAGTAAAAGAAGGGTTGTCATCATTTTGGCTATACTAGCCGGATAAGAACGTTCGTCTTCGCGTTTCCCATACAAAATTTCACCTGTGTCTGCATCGATTGTAACGCCATATTGCCCAGTAATCTTAGGTTGATCAGCTCTTACAGCTTGTTGCCTCTGTGCATAAGAGAAGAAAATCATCCCTGTAAATAGTGTAGCAATCATTACAATCATAACTATTGTTCGTTTCATCATCGTTCCCTCTTTTGTTTTCCATATGTACAAATAAATTGGGCAGAAAAAGCAGCCATTAATCATTATGCCACGTTCTCTGCCCAAAAATATAGCGTTATTTTTCGCCCATATTATGCTTCTTATATTGTTGATTATTACCTTGGCGTCCTTTTTCAACACCGTGATTATGCGGACCTGCATTTCCAGTTACACTAGCTGCACTAATTCCAGCCTTAGAAGGGTTCTTCTTAAGTTTTGCCATATATATTCCTCCAGTTTCGTCAGATTATAAAAAGGAAAAGTGCATTTAAACAAAGAAAATACACATGTATAGCATAGCCAAATGAAAGAAAAATATTTATTTCAGAAAATTTTATCAATAAATATATTGCGAAAATTTAAACAGTATCATATATTTATTAGTAGAGGCTCACTCATTGATTGCGACTTATGTCGAAAAATTGAATGAGCATTCATTCAAGAATAGGGGGAGAATTGGATGTTCCAAATTAAAAAGGCTGCTGTTCTAGGTTCAGGCGTAATGGGTTCAGGGATTGCGGCACACTTAGCTAATATTGGTATTCCGACATTATTGCTTGATATTGTACCACCTGCGCTAACAAAAGAAGAGGAAGCGAAGGGACTTACATTAGAACATAAAAGTGTGAGAAATCGTTTTAGTAATACGGCTGTGCAAAAATTATTAAAGCAAAAACCAGCTCCTCTGACAGTGAAAGGAAATTTAGCACTGATTGAAGCAGGTAACTTAGAAGATGATCTTGAGCGTCTAGCTGATGTAGATTGGATTATTGAAGTAGTAGTTGAAAACTTAGATATTAAAAAGAAATTATTTGAAAAAGTAGACGCTGTTCGTAAACCGGGTTCTATTGTAAGCTCGAATACGTCAGGCATCTCAGTTGAAAAAATGGCAGAAGGTCGTTCAGACGACTTCCAGAAACACTTCTTAGGCACACACTTTTTTAACCCACCACGATATTTAAAACTTCTAGAGGTAATACCGACGAAAGAAACAGATCCACAAGTATTAAGCTTCATGAAACTATTTGGCGAAGACGTTCTTGGAAAAGGCGTTGTTATCGCAAAAGACACACCAAACTTTATTGGAAACCGCATCGGTACGTACGGTTTATTAGTAACTCTTCAAGAGATGATAAAACGCGGCTATAGCATTGGGGAAGTTGATTCTGTAACAGGCCCACTTATTGGTCGTCCGAAGAGCGCGACGTTCCGTACATTAGATGTTGTCGGTTTAGATACATTCGTACACGTTGCAAATAACGTATATGAAAACGTACAAGAAGAAGAGCGTGATGTATTTAAAGTACCAGCTTTCATGCATGACATGCTTGAGAAAAAATGGCTTGGAAGTAAAACGGGTCAAGGCTTCTTCTTAAAACAAGGAAAAGAAATTTTAGAATTAAATCCTGAAACGATGGAATACGAAGCGCGTAAAAAATTAAAAGCTGCATCCGTAGAGTTAAGTAAACAAGAAAAAGGATTAGCGAATAAATTGAAAGCGCTTGTATACGCGAAAGACCGTGCAGGAGAGTTGTTATGGAACATCATTACACCAACTCTTTTATACTCTGCAAAACTTCATAAAGAGATTGCTGACGATATCGTTGCAATTGACCAAGCGATGAAGTGGGGCTTCGGCTGGGAGCAAGGGCCATTTGAAGTGTGGGATGCAATTGGTGTTGAAAAATCTGTTCAAAAGATGGAAGAAAACGGCGTAGTTGTTCCTACTTGGGTGAAAGAAATGTTAGAGAAAGGTTTCACTACTTTCTATAAACATGATAACGGCGATAGCTACTATTACGATAATGGCGAATATAAGCGAATCGAGCGTAATAAAAAAGCAATTTCTCTTAAGCAATTAAAAGCGAAAAATGGTGTATTAAAGAAAAATAGCGGAGCGAGCTTAATTGATTTAGGCGACGGCATCCTTTGCTTAGAGTTCCATTCGAAGAGCAATGCAATCGGTATGGATATTACGCAAATGATTAACTACGCTGTTGATGAAGTAGAAAAGAATTATAAAGGTCTTGTTATCGGTAACCAATCGAAGAACTTCTGCGTTGGTGCGAACCTAGCAATGATCTTAATGGAAGCACAAGACGACAATTACTTTGAAATTGAGTTGGTTGTGAAAAACTTCCAAGATGCAATGACGAAAATTAAGTACTCTTCTAAGCCAGTTGTAGCAGCACCATACGGTATGACGCTTGGCGGAGGTACAGAAGTTTGCTTACCAGCAGCTAGCATTCAAGCTTCTAGTGAAACGTATATGGGCTTAGTAGAAGTTGGTGTTGGCTTAATCCCTGGCGGAGGCGGTAATAAAGAGCTATACATTAAACACTTAAATAAAATGCCAAACGGTGTAGAGTTTGATCTGCAAAAAGTTGCGAATAAAGTGTTCGAATCTGTAGCGATGGCGAAAGTTTCTACATCAGCACAAGAAGCTGTATCGAACAACTTCTTAGGCGATAAAGACGGTATTAGTGTGAATGGTGATCACTTACTATATGATGCGAAACAAAAAGCACTTGCTTTATATGAAGCTGGCTATAAAGCGCCGATTCGTAAAAAGATACCAGTTGTTGGTGAAACAGGATATGCAACTCTTGTACTTGGTGCAGAAGCAATGCATTTATCAGGTTACATTTCTGAACATGATCTTCACATTGCGAAGAAACTTGCATATGTCATCGCGGGCGGAAAAGTGCCGTACGGAACAGAAGTTGATGAGCAGTATTTATTAGATGTAGAACGTGAAGCATTTATTAGCTTAGTAAGTGAGATGAAATCACAAGCAAGAATGCAGCACATGCTTGTAAAAGGAAAGCCATTACGTAACTAATAACGAGGGGAGATATCGTTCATGAGAGAAGCTGTCATTGTTGCGGGAGCAAGAACACCAATTGGAAAAGCAAAGAGGGGTTCATTAAAAACAGTTCGTCCTGACGATCTAGGGGCATTAGTAGTAAAGGAAACGTTAAAGCGTGCGAATTATGAAGGACCAATCGATGATTTAATTTTCGGTTGTGCGATGCCAGAAGCAGAGCAAGGTTTAAATATGGCTCGTAATATCGGCGGATTAGCAGGACTTTCTTACGATGTTCCAGCTATTACGATTAACCGCTACTGTTCTTCAGGTTTACAAAGTATCGCTTACGGAGCAGAGCGTATTATGCTTGGTCACTCTGAAGCTGTATTATCAGGCGGGGCAGAATCAATGAGTTTAGTTCCAATGATGGGACACGTTGTTCGTCCGAATAGTCGCCTTGTAGAAGCAGCTCCAGAATATTATATGGGTATGGGACATACAGCAGAGCAAGTTGCTGTGAAATATGGAATTTCTCGTGAAGAGCAAGATGCATTTGCAGTAAGAAGTCATCAACGCGCTGCGAAAGCATTAGCGGCAGGTAACTTCGCTGATGAAACAGTATCTGTAGATGTGACGTTACGTACTGTTGGATCAAACAATAAACTGCAAGAAGAAACAATCATTTTTGCACAAGACGAAGGTGTGAGAGCAGAAACGTCGCTAGACATTTTAGGTAAATTACGTCCAGCATTTAACGTTCGCGGTTCTGTAACAGCTGGTAACTCTTCACAAATGAGTGACGGTGCAGCATCTGTACTATTAATGGATCGTGAAAAAGCAGTGAGCGATGGCATGAAGCCGCTTGCGAAATTCCGTTCATTTGCAGTAGCTGGCGTACCACCAGAAGTAATGGGAATCGGCCCAATCGCTGCAATTCCAAAAGCATTAAAACTAGCTGGCTTAGAGCTATCTGATATTGGCTTATTCGAACTAAATGAAGCATTCGCTTCTCAATCAATTCAAGTTATTCGTGAACTTGGTTTAGATGAAGAAAAAGTAAACGTAAACGGTGGTGCAATCGCACTTGGACATCCACTTGGCTGTACAGGAGCAAAACTAACACTATCTCTTATTCACGAAATGAAACGCCGCAACGAACAATTCGGTATCGTAACAATGTGTATCGGCGGCGGAATGGGAGCAGCGGGAGTATTTGAATTACTTTAAAAAGTGCAGGTGGCTCGTTTAGAACAGGAGGGGGATGGAGCTTCAGACGTAGAGGCGCTCTTTACCTCGTAGGAAGAAGCGAAGCCACCGAACATTCTAGCCACTGGAACTGGATTATAAAAAAAGTGCAGGTGGCTCGCTCAGAACAGGAGGGCGTTGGAAGCCCTGACGAAGAGGCGCTTTTTGCCTCACAGGAAGGGGTGAAACGACCGACTGTTCTAGCCACTGGAACTGGATTATAAAAAAAGTGCAAGCGGTTCGCTCAGAACGAGACGACGCTAAAGCAAAGAATGGAAGCAACCAAGGTTTATAAAAAATAAAATTGAGAGCCAGCTTCTTTCAAAAAGAGAGAAGCGGCTCATGAAAATATGAAGGAGGAAATTTTCATGGAAAAAACAGTAGGAAATGCGGTTAAAGGCGGTAGCTTTTTAGTTGATGAGATTACGATTGATCAAGTGTTTACGCCAGAAGATTTTTCATCTGAGCATAAAATGATTGCAAAAACGACAGAGGACTTTATCGTAAATGAAGTTCTTCCAGAGCTTGAATATTTAGAACAACATGAGTTTGATCGTTCTGTTCGTCTTTTAAAAGAAGCTGGGGAGCTTGGTTTATTAGGCGCTGACGTACCAGAAGAGTACGGCGGGATTGGTCTTGATAAAGTAAGCTCAGCGTTAATCGCAGAGAAATTCTCTCGCGCTGGCGGCTTTGCAATTACTCACGGTGCTCACGTAGGTATCGGATCGTTACCAATCGTATTATTCGGTAACGAAGAGCAAAAGAAAAAGTATTTACCATTACTTGCAACTGGTGAGAAATTAGCTGCATACGCATTAACAGAGCCAGGTTCAGGATCTGACGCATTAGGTGCAAAAACAACTGCACGTTTAAATGCAGAAGGTACACATTATGTATTAAATGGTGAAAAACAATGGATTACAAACTCTGCATTCGCTGACGTATTTATCGTGTATGCAAAAATTGATGGAGAGCACTTCTCAGCATTTATCGTAGAGAAAGAATATGCTGGCGTATCTACAAGCCCAGAAGAAAAGAAAATGGGTATTAAATGTTCTTCAACTCGTACGTTAATTTTAGAAGATGCATTAGTACCGAAAGAAAACTTACTTGGTGAAATCGGTAAAGGTCATATTATCGCTTTCAACATTTTAAATATCGGCCGTTATAAATTAGGTGTTGGTACAGTTGGATCTGCGAAACGTGCAGTAGAAATTTCAGCACAATATGCAAACCAACGTCAACAGTTCAAGCAACCAATCGCTCGCTTCCCATTAATTCAAGAGAAACTTGCGAATATGGCAGCAAAAACATATGCAGCTGAAAGCTCTGTATATCGTACAGTAGGTTTATTCGAAAGCCGCATGAGCACATTATCTGAAGAAGAAGTAAAAGACGGTAAAGCAGTAGCAGCTTCTATCGCTGAATATGCAATCGAGTGCTCTTTAAATAAAGTATTCGGTTCTGAAGTACTAGATTATACAGTAGATGAAGGTGTTCAAATTCACGGTGGTTACGGATTTATGGCAGAGTACGAGATTGAAAGAATGTACCGCGATTCTCGTATTAACCGTATTTTCGAAGGAACGAATGAAATTAACCGCCTAATCGTACCAGGTACGTTCTTACGTAAAGCGATGAAAGGTGAATTACCACTTCTTCAAAAAGCACAAAAATTACAAGAAGAGTTAATGATGATGATGCCAGAAGAAGTAGGCGATGAGCCATTAGCACTTCAAAAGTATTTAGTAACTAATGCGAAGAAAATTGGTTTAATGGTAGCTGGATTAGCGGCTCAAAAATACGGTAAAGCATTAGATAAAGAGCAAGAAATTCTTGTGAATATCGCTGACATCGTAAGTAACCTATATGCAATGGAATCAGCTGTTCTTCGTACAGAAAAAGCAATTAAAACAACTGGTCTTGAAAAGAATAAACAAAAAGTGTTATACACTGAAGTATTCTGCCAAGAAGCATTCAACGAAATCGAAGCAGATGCGAAAGAAACACTTATCGCAGTTGAAAACGGCGACATGCTGCGCATGATGTTATCATCATTACGTAAATTAACTCGCCACACACCACTTAACGTAATTCCGAAGAAACGTGAAATTGCTGCGAAAATTTTAGAAGATGAGCGTTATACAGTTTAATAGATGAAAGAGAACCAGTAGCCGATTGGCTACTGGTTTTTTATTGCTGAATTCTTGAATAAAGCTGTTTTACATATGTATGTGTAAACAGCTCTTTTTTATGGAGGTAAAGAAGATGAAGGTAATAAGTGTAGGAACAGTTCATCAAATCGCATTTTTACCGCGTCTATTTCCAATTAACTGTTACTTCGTTGAAGAAGAGACAGGATTAACTTTAATTGATGCGGCTTTACCGTTTTGTGCAAAGAAGATTTTACAATCAGCTCGGAAAATAGGAAAACCGATTACGAATATCGTTATTACACATGCGCATGATGACCATGTAGGAGCGCTTGATGTTATAAAACAAGTGCTGCCGGATGTTCCGGTCTATATTTCAAAAAGAGATGCATGTTTACTTGAAGGAGATAAGGTACTGCAAGAGGGAGAACGAAATACATCAATAAAAGTGGGAGTGTCAAAACAGATAAATACGATTCCAGATATTCTTCTTCAAGAGGGAGATAAAGTTGGTTCTCTTGTAGCGATTGGAGCTCCAGGTCATACACCGGGATCAATGGCGTTTTTAGACACAAGAAATGATGCACTCATTGTTGGAGATGCATTTCAAACGAGAGGAGGATTAGCGGTAGCAGGACAGTTGAAGTGGCTTTTCCCGTTTCCTATGTTTGGTACGTGGGATGCAGAAGTTTCATTAGCAAGCGCGCAGAAATTGCTGGAGTATAAGCCGTCTTTATTGGCGACAGGACATGGGAAAATGATTGAAAATCCGTTAATACAAATGCAACGGGCGATTGAAGAAGCGGAAAGGAATTTAAGTAGAAAGAGCCTCTAATCGTTTAGAGGCTCTTTTTAGTTAAATGATTATTTAGCAGACTTTTTAATGAATACGATTTGAAAAAAACAGAATACTAAAGAAGAATGAAAGAAGAAAGGTAGGAGTATTCCATGCAAAATTTAACAGAGCTTGAAGTAGAAAACTTACGTCATTTAATTGGTGGACACGCAACAATTATTAACAAGTTGGAGCAGTATGCACAGACGTGTACAGATCCACAACTGAAACAAATGCTACAAAAAGATGCGCAAGATGCAAGAAATACGAAACAGCAATTAATGACTTTCCTAGGATAGGAGGAAGTAAAAGATGAATGAAAAAGATATGGTAAATGATTATTTAGCAGGATTAAATGCAAGTTTAACAAGTTATGCAAATTATATTGCTCAGTCTGATAATGAACAGTTACATCAAACGTTAATCCAAATTCGTAATCAAGATGAAATGCGTCAACGTAATATGTATGAGTACGCAAAGCAAAAGAGTTATTATAAACCAGCAGCACCTGCGAATCCGATGATTGTGCAGCAATTGAAAAGTCAGTTAAGTGCAGAATAATAGGATGAAAAAACGAGCGAAAATGAATTCGCTCGTTTTATTTTTTGTATGTCAATAAATACATAATAAATATTTTTCCAGTTGTAACAAATATGACGAAAATAGAATATAACAATTCACAAAAAGGACAAAAACTTTGTTCAATATTTCACAAAGTATCCATGGTTTCTATCGTGGGAACCTCTATAATTAAGAATGTAAAGAACAAAAGAAATAGATTATATGATCAATTAGGAGAGATTGCTATGAAAAGACATACAAGAAAAATTGCAATTATCGGTACTGGATTAGTTGGATCAAGTTGTGCGTATTCTATTGTGAATCAAGGCATTTGCGAAGAGCTATTATTAATTGATATAAATCATGAACGTGCAGTTGGGGAAGCGATGGATTTATCACATTGCATTAACTTTACAAATACAAGAACAAAAGTATATGCAGGAAGCTATGAAGACTGCAAAGATATGGACATCGTTATTATTACTGCAGGGCCAGCACCAAAACCTGGACAAAGTCGCTTAGATACTTTAGGAGCAAGTGCAAAGATTATGGAAAGTGTTGTTGGCGGGGTAATGGAAAGTGGATTTGATGGTATTTTCTTACTCGCATCGAACCCAGTTGATATTATTACATATGAAGTGTGGAAATTATCTGGATTACCTAGAAATCGTGTGATCGGTACAGGTACATCATTAGATTCTTCTCGCTTAAGAACAATTTTATCTGAAATGTTACATGTAGATCCTCGTAGTATTCATGGGTATTCATTAGGAGAACATGGTGATTCTCAAATGGTTGCTTGGTCTCACGTAACTGTTGGTGGAAAGCCAATTCTGCAAATTTTAGAAGAACAAAAAGAACGATTTGGTGAAATAGATTTAGATGAAATTGTTGAGAAGACTGCGAAAGCTGGATGGGAAATTTATAAGCGAAAAGGAACTACTTATTACGGAATCGGAAATTCTCTAGCATATATTGCGAGTTCAATCTTTAATGATGATCACCGTGTCATTGCTGTATCAGCCATTTTAGATGGTGAGTATGGTGAATATGATATTTGTACAGGAGTACCAGCTATTATTACTAGAGACGGTATAAGAGAAGTTGTAGAACTCAATTTAACAGAGGATGAAGAATCTCGATTCGCAAAATCAAACGATATTTTACGTGATTATATGAAAACAATTGGTTACTAACTTATAGAAGAAGGTGAAACAAATGAAGGAATATATAATGTCTCGTGTATTTAAAGCATCTGCTGGAATCGCACAAGGTATTTTCGTATCCCTCGGAATTGGTTTACTGATCGAAAATATAGGAAGAATTGTTGATATACCATTACTTATTACAATCGGAGTTGTTGCAAAATCACTTATGGCACCAGCAATTGGTGCCGGAATTGCTTTTATGCTCGGTGCAAATGGCCTTGTAATCTTCTCGGCTATGGTGGCTGGAGCAATTGGTGCCGGATCCATTTCAATTACTGAAGCAGGTCTAATTATTAAAACAGGTGAGCCAATCGGTGCTTTATTAACAGCAACTTTAGCTGTATATATTGGTAAACGTTTAAGCGGAAAAACTGCGTTAGATATGATGCTCGTTCCATTTGCGGCAATATTAGGTTCTGGTTTAGTAGGTATTTGGTTATCTCATAATATTACTCCTGTTTTAAATGCAGTTGGAGCGTTCATTAAAGATAGCTCAGCTGGTAGCCCGTTTATCGCTTCTATCGTCATTGCAGTAGTTTGGGGACTATTACTTATCTCTCCAGCTTCATCAGCTGCGTTAGCGATTGCACTTAGTTTAGACGGTGTTGCAGGTGGTGCAGCTCTTGCCGGATGCGTTGCTCAGTTTATCGGATTCTCTGTCATCTCAGCGAAAGAAAACAATTTAGGTGGCATATTAGCTCAAGCTCTTTGTACTCCGAAAGTACAGTTGCCAAATATCACTAAAAATCCAATGATTCTCGTCCCAACTGTCGTCGCCAGTGCTATAGTCGGTCCGGTATCCGCATTAATTTTCCAACTGGAAGCAGGAAAAGAAATTGCAGGTCTTGGATTAAGTTCTCTTATCGCACCAATTAATTTAATTTCCAGCGAAGGATGGGAAGTTGTCCCGGCGATGGTAATTACTTATATCGTCATTCCAGTAGCTGTTTCTTATATACTTTACATTGCTCTTAAAAAAGCAGGTCGTATTCATTCTGGTGATATGACTGTACCGCAATCTTAAATTGAAAATCTCCTTAATAATAGATAAAAGCAGACTGAGAAGCCACAGTCTGCTTTTTTGTCATGTTACATTCTATGATTTTGTTTTACTGGAACTCTTATTGGTTCTTTGGCCAATAAGAGTTGAACGCCGAAGTATAGTATGCTTGCGAGTGTCATTCCAGAAACGGCATCTACAAAGGCATGTTGCTTCGTAAATAGCGTTGATAAAATAATAAGTGTACCGAAGAAAGTAAGGATGTAATATTCAAAAGCATGTTGCTCTCTACGCTTAAAGGCAGCTAACATAATTACAAATGTAGTAAGAACGTGAATGCTAGGGAAACAGTTTACCGGTTGATCGATACTATAAATATAGCGAACTAGTTCAGAAAATACATCTGTTCCAACGACAGTCGGACGCGGTACAGTTGTTTGCCAAAAATAATAAATAGAAAAACAAGCAAGCTTTCCAAAAATAACACTACTTAAAGTGACATAATATTGCTTTCGGTCAGCGAAGCAGTAATAAATAAGTGCGCCGTATAAGTATGGAAACCAAAGTAAATAAGGAATAATAAATGCTTTTACAAATGGAATCCAATCATCTACTACAGTTGTAACGTCTACTGCGTGAACAGTCGATTTATTTAATACGTCGTAAAGGGGACTTACGAGTACGAGTAGAAGTATATAACTTAACGGAAGAAAAGATGAAAGTTTAAATTTCTTCATGTTGATCTCCTATGTTTAGTAATGTAAGTAAATTCAATTGATTATAATATAGAAACGTGAATTGGGCTATCGATTTTACTTACATTTTCTTGAATTAACCTTACGTTTTTGTCACTTGACTAAAAAGAAGGGTGAGGGTGCTAAATGAAGCGTTTATCATATTTTTTAGTTTTTATATTGTTATGCCTAGTAGGTGCTGGGTGTGCAAAGAATAACGAAGGAGAAAAATTAGAATATAACGGAAGAGCACTCGTAATTGGAGTTGTTGGAGAAAAGCCGAAAGATACGTTTAGGAATGTAAAGTTTGAGGAAATGAAGTTAGAGGCACTGGAAAAGAAATCTAAGGAAGTGGATGGTTTTCTAATAATGAAAGATCACTTTCAAGAAGCCTCAACAGAGCAGTATAAAAATGTATTTTCATCGCTAAAGAAACCAGTATTTTTTATCGGTTTACAAGATAAATTATATTCAATTTTTATTACAAAAGGGATAGAGTATAACAGTGCACGAAAAGATGTAAATGCGATGTATACGCAAGGTTTTGCGAATATCGGAAGTGGTGAAGGGCAACAATGGGCAATTGGTTTATCAAATGGTGGAAACACAGAAGAAAGTATTCATAATATGTATATCGTAGTATTTCAAACAATTGCAGATTATTTGAATAGATGATGAAGGAGCCTGCAAAAGAGGCTTCTTATTTTTTTAAATAAACGTTTGTTTAAGCTGTATGTTCGGTAGGAAGAAACCGATGTAACTTAAGGGTTAAGAAAGAAAAATGGAGAATTAATCAAACGTTTGTTTAAGCTGTATGTTCGGTAGAAAGAAACTCATGTAGTTCAAAGGTTAACGAAGAAAAATGGAGAATTAATCAAACGCTTGTTTAAGATATATGTTTGGTGCAGAATCTAAAAAATTTATATATTTATTTTTTTCTTAACAAATGGCGGAAAAATAAGAAAAATTCGCAGGATTATTAAAAATTATCACGAAATAAGTAAAAGTTTAGCGAATAATGGTTTGAAATAATAAAACGTTTTCTATATGATAAAGGTAAAGGTTAGTAAAAAAGTAGGTGAATTTATGACAGTAACATTTTATTCATATCCAAAGTGTGGCACATGTCAAAAGGCAAAGAAATGGTTTGAGGCAAACGATGTAGCATATGAGATGATTCATATTGTTGAAAATCCACCATCAAAAGAAGATTTACGTAATTTACATGAAAAAAGTGAATTACCATTAAAAAAATTCTTTAATACAAGTGGAATGCGTTACCGTGAACTTGGTCTGAAAGATAAGTTGAAAGATGCAAGCGAAGACGAAATGTATGAGCTTTTAGCATCTGATGGCATGTTGATTAAACGTCCAATTGTAACAGATGGAACGAATGTAACACTTGGTTTTAACGAAGAGCAGTTTGAAAGTGTGTGGAAAAAGTACCAATAAGGTATTTTTACATAATTAATACATTCACTGGAGGTACAGTCATGAGCATTCCAAATAATTTACGTTACTCTGAAGAACACGAATGGGTAAAAACTGAAGGTAATGAAGTTGTTATCGGTATCACTCACTTTGCACAAGGTGAGCTAGGCGATATCGTATTCGTTGAACTTCCTGAAGTAGGTGCAACAATCGAAGCTGACGAGCCATTCGGAAGCGTAGAATCTGTTAAAACAGTTTCTGAGTTATACGCACCTGTAAGCGGTAAAGTTGTAGCAGTAAACGAAGAATTAAGTGACCAACCAGAACTTGTTAACGAATCTCCATACGAGGGTGCATGGATGGTTAAAGTTGAACTTTCTGATGCAAGCCAAGTTGAGAAGTTATTAACTGCAGAAAAATATGCAGAAATGACAAACCAAGACTAATTATAGTCGACTAAAGGACAGCCTTTGTGCTGTCCTTTTTTATTTTATGTAAAATAATGAATGTAGAATCATATACTAATTATCGTGTAGGAGAACGTTTTTTGAAAAAAATTTTCGTTTAATCTTTATGCAGGTTTAGCCGTTTTTGTTTTTCGTTGTCTAGCTCCAGCGACTAGATTGTTCGGTGGCTTCGCTTCTTCCTACAAGGCAAAAAGCGCCTCTACGTCAGAAGCTCCATCCCCCTCACAATCTAAACGAGCCGCTTCCGCTTTTCATTGTCCATCTCCAGCGGCTAGCCCTTCATGTCTAAGAACCTTCCGCACGAGAAGACAAAAAGCGTCTTCTGTACGGAAGAACCTTAGCCAACAGGGCTAAACAGTCGGTTTCGCTTTTCTTTTGCAAAAATAAACAGGAAACAACATGAAAATAACGAATATACTATATACTAAGTTCAAGGTTATATAGTATATGGTGATCGGGTGATGACATATGATTTATGTAGAAAAAGTCATTATTGTAGAAGGTACATCAGATAGAAGAAAGATTGAATCTATTATTCGTGAACCGGTGGAAATTGTTTGTACAAATGGTACAATTGGTTTATCGAAAATGGATGAGCTCGTTGATCAGTTTTTTGATAAGGAAGTGTATGTGCTAGTAGATGCTGATGATGCTGGAGAAAAGTTAAGGAAACAATTTCGAAAAGAATTTCCGCAAGCCGAGCATATCTATATTGATCGCTCGTACCGAGAAGTGGCAACTGCGCCATCTACACACTTAGCAAATGTATTATGGGGAGCCGACATTGACGTTTATACAGAATATTTACGGTAAGGAATGATAGAAGTGATTGATTGGACAGGAGCCGAAGCTACATCCCTAATAGAGAACGAAGAAAAAACAGTGTTATATGTATATACTCCAATGTGTGGAACATGCCAATTAGCAAAAAAGATGTTAACAGTCGTTGAGATGACAATTGAAGAGTTGAAAATTGGGATGTTAGATTTAAATTATGCTCCACATTTAGCAAAAGAGTATGGGATTGAAAGTGTACCTTGTTTACTTGTTTTTGAAAATGGGACACTGATGAAGAAGATATACGCATTTCATTCGGTTGAATATTTATATACGGAATTAAAGTAGGCGGCAAAATTTTTGCCGCCTCGACATATTTCTTGGGAAATATGTCGAGATGCAGGATGGATACAGTATTTGTCGAGCGAAAATAACAGGATTGCTCTTTAGTGAGAGGGAATGGTATGTAATAGAAAGTGATATGAAGGATGTGATTTAGGGTGAGATTATATTCTTTGCTTCAATCATTTGTAAATTACGCTAATGGTCAATATCATTTAGAGCCGCTTTTAAGACGAGAGGAAAAAACTGTTAATTTCCGTTTGGGAGATGAAAGTTGTTCGTTACAAATTTCAAGAGATTATATAGAGCTGGTACATGAGGAAAGAGGAACGGAACAAATCATTTGCTTAGACGAAAAGGATATAGAACAATTGGTTAATGGAAATGTACGATTGCAAATGTTAATGAACGATGGACGTGTACAATATTCGGGAACGTATCGAACGATGCTATTAGTCGAATCGATGTTTCATATATGTAAACCGATGTCAGTAGGTGCTTAAAATTCTGAAGGTTCATTTTTTGCGAAAATTTCTGTTGACATGGTGTTTGGATATTGATACAATTCAATTCATAAAATATAGACAATTTCATAAATTACAAATCAGACGAAAATTGAATCTGATTTCTCTTATCAAGAGAGGTGGAGGGACTGTGCCCTGTGAAGCCCGGCAACCGTCAACTTATGTTGAAATGGTGCCAATTCCTGCAAAGCAAATGCTTTGAGAGATGAGAGAGAGGGATAATGTTGTTATATACGCACATAAACCTTTCTGCTTCTCTAAAGCAGAAAGGTTTTTTTATTGTTTGAATGTGGAGGACATTCAAACAATAAAAGTAGTGATAACGGTGGACTACACGCATTAAACATAAAAAATTGCGGAGTCGACCTAAACAAAAAAAGGGGTGATACATCATGATTCTATTAGAGAATGTAAAGAAAATATATAAAGCAAAAAGCGGTGATGTCACTGCTGTAGATAACGCCAATTTAAAAATAGAAAAAGGCGAAATATTTGGTGTTATCGGATATAGCGGCGCTGGGAAAAGTTCTTTAATCAGATTGTTTAATCAGTTAGAAAAACCGACTTCTGGCCAAATTACAATTGCGAATCGTGTTATATCAACAATTACAGGAAGTGAACTTCGTAAGGCAAGGCAAGAAATCGGAATGATTTTTCAACACTTCAACTTACTTTGGTCACGAACTGTACGTGAAAATATTGAGTTTCCACTTGAAATTGCAGGTGTTGATAAAACGAAGAGAAGAAAACGTGTTGATGAATTAATTCATCTTGTCGGATTAGAAGGAAGAGGAGACGCGTACCCATCTCAGCTGAGCGGGGGACAAAAACAACGCGTTGGGATTGCAAGAGCATTAGCTAACAACCCACAAGTACTTTTATGTGATGAAGCAACGTCGGCTCTTGATCCAGAAACGACAGATCAAATTTTGGATTTACTATTAGACATTAATAAGCGCCTTGGTTTAACAATTGTACTCATTACACATGAGATGCACGTAATTCGAAAGATTTGTAATCGAGTGGCGGTAATGGAGAGAGGAAAGATTGTAGAAACGGGTCCAGTACTTGATGTATTCCGTAATCCGAAGCAAGATATTACGAAACGATTTGTACAGCAGTTAACAGATTCTGAAGATACAAATGAAACGATTGAAAGTTTAATTGAAAAATATCCAGATGGAAAAGTAATTCGTTTGCAGTTTATTGGTGAGGCTGTAGAAAGACCAGTGCTTCAACGATTGATGCAACGCAGTGATATAGAAGTTAGCATTTTGCAAGGAAATATCGCACAAACGAATAACGGTTCTTACGGTAGTTTAGTTGTTCATTTAAATGGTGAGGAAACAGCGATCCAGCAAGCAATAGAAGGAATTCATCAAGATCAAGTAGAGCTGGAGGTGATTGCACATGGATAAGTTACTCGCAAATGTTGATTGGAATCAAATGTTAGAAGCAACGGGTGAAACGTTATATATGACGGCAATCGCAGCTCTTGCGACATTTGTTTTAGGACTAATTTTAGGATTGTTACTCTTCATGACAGCGAAAGATAATTTATGGGAAAACAAATCAATTAATACGGTGATTGGAGCATTCGTAAATATATTCCGTTCTATACCGTTCATCATTTTAATTATTTTATTAATCCCATTCACAAAGATTCTTCTTGGAACAATTCTTGGAGCAAGTGCAGCGCTGCCGGCTTTAATTATTGGAGCGGCACCATTCTACGCGAGAATGGTTGAAATCGCACTTCGCGAAATTGATAAAGGTGTAATTGAAGCTTCAAAAGCAATGGGAGCAAAAACAAGCACAATTATTTTGAAAGTGTTAATTCCAGAATCGTTACCAGCATTAGTATCTGGTATTACGGTTACGACAATTGCTTTAGTAGGATATACAGCAATGGCGGGAGTTGTTGGTGCTGGTGGCCTTGGAACACTTGCTTACTTAGAAGGATTCCAAAGAGGAAATAACGATGTAACAATCGTTGCGACAATTTGTGTATTACTAGTTGTATTTTTAATTCAGTGGATTGGTGATAGTTTAACGACTCGAATAGATAAACGATAATAAAAAACGGGAGGATGTTTCAAATGAAAAAATTATTACTTACGGCACTTATTTCAACTTCAATTTTTGGCTTAGCTGCTTGTGGCGGGAAAGATAAAGATGAAAAGAAGCTTGTTGTTGGTGCTTCTAACGTACCGCACGCTGAAATTTTAGAAAAGGCAAAACCGTTACTTGAGAAAAAAGGAATTGAATTAGAAGTGAAAAAATTCCAAGATTACGTGTTGCCAAATAAATCGTTAGCGGATAAGGATTTAGATGCAAACTACTTCCAGCACATTCCGTATTTAGAAAAAGAAATTAAAGATAAAAAGTATGACTTTGAAGTAGCAGGGAAAATTCATTTAGAGCCAATTGGTGTATATTCTCAAAAATATAAGAGCTTAAAAGAACTTCCGGACGGAGCGACAATTATTATGAGTAATTCTGTTGCTGACCATGGACGTGGTTTAGCAATTTTACAAAAAGAAGGTATTTTAAAAGTTAAAGATGGGGTAGATCCAGTTAAAGCAACTCCAAAAGATATTGCAGATAATCCGAAAAATCTAAAATTCAAAACGGATATCGAGCCTGGTTTATTGCCACAAGTGTATAACAATAAAGAAGGCGACGCTGTTTTAATTAACTCTAACTATGCAATTGATGCAAAGTTAAATCCGGAAAAAGATGCAATTGCAATTGAAGGAAATGATTCACCGTACGCAAACATAGTAGCTGTTCGTAAAGGCGATAAAGATAAGAAAGAGATTAAAGCTCTTGTAGAAGTATTACATTCTAAAGAAATTGAAGACTTCATTAATAAAGAATATAAAGGGGCAGTTGTTCCTGTAAAAGAATAATTGCTGAAAAGGGCTGGTGTATGCCAGCCTTTTTTATAACTACATAACTATAGGGGAGAAGGGGACATCATATGAGAAAGATTCTATTGTCAGTTGTTACAGCGCTGTCTGTATTTACATTAGCTGCTTGCGGAGGGAAAGAAGAGAATAAGCTTGTTGTTGGAGCTTCTAACGTGCCGCACGCTGTTATTTTAGAGAAAGCACAGCCAATCTTAGAGAAAAAAGGCATTAAGTTAGAGATTAAAAAGTTCCAGGATTATGTACTGCCAAATAAAGCGTTAGCGGATAAGGAAATTGATGCGAACTACTTCCAACACATTCCTTACTTAGATAAAGAAATTCAAGAAAAGGGATATAAAATTGTAAACGCAGGAAAAATCCATTTAGAGCCAATGGGGATTTATTCTAAGAAATATAAAAGTTTAAAAGAATTGCCAGATGGCGGAACAGTTATTATGAGTAATAACGTAGCGGAGCGTGGCCGTATGCTCGCATTGTTACAAAAAGGCGGCGTTATTAAATTAAAAGACGGTGTAGATGTTGTTAAAGCGACAGTAAAAGATGTTGTAGAAAATCCGAAAAACTTAAAGTTTAAAACAGATGTAGAGCCTGGATTGTCACCAAAGCTGTATGAAAATAATGAGGGAGATGCTTTATTTATTAATTCGAACTATGCAATTGATGCAAAATTAAATCCAACGAAGGATGCAATTGCGATTGAAGGATCAGACTCTCCGTATGCAAACATCATTGCAGTTCGTAAAGGTGACGAGAAGAAAAAAGAAATTAAAGAATTAGTAGAAGTATTGCATTCAAAAGAAATTCAAGACTTTATTAATAAAGAATATAAAGGTGCTGTACTTCCGATAAGTGAATAATTATAAGGAAAGGACTGGGAATTTACCGGTCCTTTTTTCTTTATATAAATAAGAAGAAAGGTGTATCATATAAAGGTGAAAAGGAAATACTTATATACATTTGTGAAAAAACGGTTACTTTTTTTCGTCGTTTGCGATATCATTTTATTTGATATAAAATTAGAATGAGAATAAAATGAGAATATGAACGTTTTAGGAATTTTTAAAATGTATATATAGGATTAATGGAGGTATTGAGATGGCTGGTTCTACATTAACGGTTAAAGACTTACACGTATCAATTGACGGCAAAGAAATTTTAAAGGGTGTAAACCTTGAAGTAAAAGGTGGAGAAATCCACGCAATTATGGGACCTAACGGAACAGGTAAATCAACTTTATCTTCTGCAATTATGGGTCACCCAAAGTATGAAGTAACAGAAGGTAGCATCATCATCGACGGTGAAGATGTATTAGAAATGGAAGTAGACGAGCGCGCACAAGCGGGTCTATTCCTAGCAATGCAATATCCAAGTGAAATTAGCGGAGTAACAAACGCTGACTTCTTACGTTCTGCAATTAACGCACGTCGTGAAGAAGGCGATGAAATTTCTCTTATGAAATTTATCCGTACATTAGATAAAAACATGGAATTCCTAGAAATGGATCCAGAAATGGCACAACGTTACTTAAACGAAGGTTTCTCTGGTGGAGAGAAAAAACGTAACGAAATTCTTCAATTAATGATGATTGAGCCAAAAATCGCAATCTTAGACGAAATCGACTCAGGTCTTGATATCGATGCATTAAAAGTTGTATCTAAAGGTATTAACCAAATGCGCGGCGAAGAGTTCGGTTGCCTAATGATTACGCATTACCAACGTTTATTAAACTACATCACTCCAGACTTCGTTCACGTTATGATGAACGGTCGTATTGTTAAATCTGGTGGCCCTGAGCTTGCACAACGTCTAGAAGCTGAAGGTTACGACTGGATTAAAAAAGAATTAGGTATTGAAGACGAAACAGCAGAGCAAGAAGCGTAAGAGAGGAGCATAAACATGACAATCGGTACATTACCTTTCGATCAAGAAACAATCCGTCAGCGCGCAAGCGAAGTAAACGAAGCTGCTTGGTTGACTGAGTTCCGCTTACAAGCTCTTGCACAAGCAACAGAACTTCCAATGCCAACGCCTGATAAAACGAAAATTGAAAAATGGGACTTTATCGGAAAAGGCGACGCTGCTAAGCAAGAGCCTGTAAGTTCTTTAACAGAGCTTCCAGAAGCAGTGAAAAACTTAATCGATGAAAATAACAGTGTATTAGTACAACGTACTGGTACAACTGCGTTCGTTTCTTTAGCAGACGAAGCAAAAGAAAAAGGTGTTATTTTTACAGACATCGTAACAGCTGCAACAGAGCATGCTGAACTATTACAAAAGTATTTAATGAAAGACGGCGTGAAGGTAGACGAGCATCGTTTAACTGCACTTCATGCTGCATTAATCAACGGCGGTGCATTCGTATATGTTCCGAAAAACGTTGTTCTTGAAACTCCACTTCAAGCTGTATTCTTAGTAGACGGCGAAGAAGCTAACGTATATAACCATGTATTATTCGTAGCTGATGCGAACAGTACTGCAACTTATGTAGAAAACTATGTTGCAAATGAAAATGCTAAAGGTATTGCAAATATCGTAGCAGAAGTAATCGTGGAACAAGGCGCACAAGTTAAATTTGGTGCGGTTGATCTATTAGCAAAAGACGTAACAACTTACGTTAACCGCCGCGGTGTTGTTGGACGCGACGGCCGCATTGATTGGGCTCTAGGCCTTATGAATGACGGAAATACAATTTCCGAGAACGTTACAAACTTAATGGGCGACGGTTCATATGCTGATACGAAAACAGTAACAATTGGCCGTGGTAACCAAACGCAAAACTTTACAACTAAAGTTGTTCACTTCGGTAAACACTCTGAAGGTTGGATTTTAAAACACGGTGTACAAAAAGATAGTGCAACATCTATCTTTAACGGAATTGGTAAGATTGAACACGGTGCATCTAAATCAAACGCACAACAATCTTCTCGCGTTCTTATGTTAGATGAGAAAGCTCGTGGGGATGCAAACCCAATTCTTTTAATCGACGAAGATGATGTAATGGCAGGTCACGCAGCTTCAGTAGGCCGCGTAGATCCGTACCAATTATACTACTTGATGAGCCGTGGTATTCCAAAACGCGAAGCAGAACGTTTAGTCATCCATGGATTCTTAGCACCTGTAGTAAATGAGCTTCCAATTGAAGGAGTAAAAGCACAGCTTGTTGAGGTAATTGAAAGGAAAGTTCGCTAATGAATATTCATGAAATACGCAAACAGTTTCCAATTCTTGATCAAAAAGTGAACGGCAAACAACTTGTATATTTCGATAGTGCAGCAACTTCTCAAAAACCAATTCAAGTCATTGAAACGTTAGAACGTTACTATAAAGAATATAATTCTAACGTGCATCGCGGTGTTCATACGCTCGGTACGAAAGCTACCGACGCGTATGAAGGTGCACGCGAGAAAGTTCGCAAGTTTATTAACGCGAAATCAATGGAAGAGATTATTTTCACGCGCGGAACGACAACTGCATTAAATACAGTAGCGGCTAGCTATGGTCTTGAAAATGTAAAAGAAGGCGATGAAATCGTTATTTCTTACATGGAGCACCATAGTAATATCATTCCGTGGCAACAAGTTGCGAAGAAAACTGGTGCAACTTTAAAATACCTTCCGCTTCAACCAGACGGTACAATTTCTTTAGAAGATGTTCGTCAAACAGTTACACCAAATACAAAAATCGTTTCTATTATGCAAGTTTCAAACGTGCTTGGAACGATTAACCCTGTAAAAGAAATCGGAGCGATCGCACACGAAAATGGCGCAATTATGGTCGTTGACGGTGCACAAAGTACACCTCACATGAAAGTAGATGTACAAGATTTAAACTGTGATTTCTACGCATTATCTGCTCATAAGATGTGCGGACCTACAGGCATCGGCGTATTATATGGTAAAAAAGAATTGCTGAACAATATGGAGCCAATTGAATTTGGCGGTGAAATGATTGATTTCGTAGATTTACAAGAATCTACTTGGAAAGAGCTTCCGTGGAAGTTTGAAGCAGGTACACCGATTATCGGTAATGCAATCGGACTTGGTGCGGCAATTGATTTCCTAGAAGAAATCGGTCTTGATAATATTGAAAAGCATGAACATGAATTAGCGCAATACGCTTTAGAAAGACTATCAGAAGTAGATGGCGTTACAATTTATGGTCCAAAGCATCGCGCTGGTCTTGTTACATTTAATATTGAAGACGTACATCCTCACGATGTAGCGACTGTATTAGATGTAGAAGGCATTGCAGTTCGCGCAGGACATCACTGTGCACAACCGCTTATGAAGTGGCTAAAAGCTTCTTCAACAGCACGTGCGAGCTTCTATTTATATAATACAAAAGAAGAAATTGATACATTTGTTGAATCGCTAATCAAGACAAAGGAGTATTTCACAAATGTCATTTAATAATTTAGATACGTTATATCGTCAAGTTATTATGGATCATTATAAGAATCCTCGTAACAATGGCGTGTTAGAAGATAGTGTTACTGTTAACTTGAACAATCCAACTTGCGGCGATCGTATTCAACTTACGATGAAAGTAGAAGAAGGTATTGTGCAAGAGGCGAAGTTTGAAGGCGAAGGATGTTCAATCTCAATGTCTTCAGCTTCAATGATGACACAAGCAGTAAAAGGTAAGAAAATTGAAGAAGCACTTCAGCTTTCGAAAATTTTCTCTGACATGATGCTAGGAAAAGAGTACGATGACAGCATCGATTTAGGAGATATTGAAGCATTACAAGGCGTATGCAAGTTCCCTGCACGTATTAAATGTGCAACATTAGCGTGGAAAGCGTTAGAAAAGGGCTTAAACGAAGATAAGTAATGTTAAAGGTTCCTAAAAATGAGGTTATCTAAGGAGGGACACACCAACATGGCGAAGCAACTGCCAGATATGGGCGATTACAAATATGGTTTCAAAGACAAAGACGTTTCGATTTTCCGTGCTGGACGCGGTTTAACAAAAGAGATCGTTGAAGAGATTTCACGTATGAAAGAAGAACCACAGTGGATGTTAGACTTCCGTTTAAAATCACTGGATAAGTTCTATGAAATGCCAATGCCACAATGGGGCGGCGACTTAAATGACTTAGATTTCGATGAAATTACGTACTACGTAAAACCATCTGAGAAATCTGAGAAGTCTTGGGATGAAGTACCTGATGAAATTAAAGCAACATTTGATAAATTAGGTATTCCAGAAGCTGAGCAAAAATATTTAGCTGGTGTATCTGCACAGTACGAATCTGAAGTTGTATACCACAACATGAAAGAAGACCTAGAAGCTCTAGGAATCGTCTTCAAAGATACAGATAGCGCATTAAAAGAGAACGAAGATATTTTCCGTGAGCATTTCGGAAAAGTAATCCCACCAACAGACAACAAATTCTCTGCATTAAACTCTGCAGTTTGGTCTGGTGGATCATTCATCTACGTTCCAAAAGGTATTAAAGTTGATACACCACTTCAAGCGTATTTCCGTATTAACTCTGAAAATATGGGACAATTCGAGCGTACGCTTATCATCGTAGACGAAGGTGCACACGTACACTACGTAGAAGGTTGTACAGCACCTGTTTACACTACTAACTCACTTCACAGTGCGGTAGTAGAAATCATCATTAAAAAAGATGCGTATTGCCGTTATACAACAATCCAAAACTGGGCGAACAACGTATACAACCTAGTTACAAAACGTGCGGTTTGTGAAGAAAACGCGACGATGGAATGGATTGATGGTAACATCGGATCTAAATTAACGATGAAATACCCAGCAGTTATCTTAAAAGGCGAAGGCGCTCGTGGTTTAACATTATCAATCGCGATTGCTGGTAAAGGCCAACACCAAGATGCTGGTGCGAAAATGATTCACTTAGCACCAAACACGTCTTCAACAATCGTTTCTAAATCGATTGCGAAGCATGGTGGTAAAGTAACTTACCGTGGTATCGTACACTTCGGACCAAAAGCGAAAAACTCTCGCTCTAACATCGAGTGTGACACGTTAATCATGGATAACCAATCTACATCTGATACAATTCCTTACAACGAAATCAAAAACGATTACGTTTCACTTGAGCACGAAGCGAAAGTATCGAAAGTATCAGAAGAACAATTATTCTACCTAATGAGCCGCGGTATTTCTGAGCAAGAAGCTACAGAAATGATCGTAATGGGCTTCATCGAGCCATTCACTCGCGAACTTCCAATGGAATACGCAGTTGAAATGAACCGCCTAATCAAGTTTGAGATGGAAGGTTCTATTGGTTAAATAGAAATGCGGAGCCGACTGTTCAGACCCGTTGGCTAAGGTTCTTTCGCACAGAAGATGCTTTTTATCTTCTGGTGCGGAAGGTTCTTAGACATGAGGGTTTAGGAGGCAAAGCTGGACAATATTTAAAGTGGAAGCGGCTCGTTCAGAATGTGAGGGGGAAGAAGT
>NZ_NTVM01000023.1:0-203011 GCF_002558005.1 Bacillus sp. AFS012607 | reverse complement strand
CGTTCAGTTTTCAAAGAACTTGTCCACCGCTTCAGAAGCGACTTCATCATATTAACATCTTCATTTTTCGATGTCAACTAAGTTTTAAAATTTATTTTTTGTCGTTTTTCTGCGTTTCCGCATCAGCGACGTTTATTAATATACCATCATGTTTTTTAAATAACAAGTGTTTTTTATAAAAAACACAAAAAAATTATCTATCCTACTTTTTCTATAAAAAGAACTGTTATCCTTTCTACTAAAAATAGTTATTCTGATTGTATACTACTACACTTCATTCAACCAAATTGCATTTCACAATACCTTCCCAGATTTTCATTCTCTTCTATATAAAAATTTATAATAATTATCCTTCTATAGAATAGCGATATAAATTAGTCGTAAGAAAAAATTACATCCCAATTAAATAGCCAACCACACGCATTAATCCCTTCCTTCCCATTCAAAAATTTAATTCCCTACAAATAACAACATTCCAACGCAAATATAAACTTAAGAATATTATTAGAATTTTTTTACATTTAATTAATGAAAGATATCCATTTTTTGTTATATAGTAAGAAAGGACGTATTCAACTATAAATAAAGCAATGGAGGAATTATTTTATGGATAGGTTAACAAAGTTTTCATTAAAAAACCGCTCCGCCATTATCATCATGGTTTTTCTCATTTCCATACTCGGTGTTTATTCCGGCTCTAAATTACCTATGGAATTTTTGCCAAGTATCGATAATC
Organism: Bacillus sp. AFS012607; assembly: GCF_002558005.1. Lineage (NCBI taxonomy): Bacteria > Bacillati > Bacillota > Bacilli > Caryophanales > Bacillaceae > Bacillus > Bacillus sp. AFS012607. Next base: position 202,275 of record NZ_NTVM01000023.1, on the reverse strand, counting down.
CAGCAATCACCGTCACAACCTTATCTCAGGGACTTGACGCTGAAACGATGACAAAAGACGTAACTGACCCTCTCGAAAAACAATTTCGTAATTTGGAACATATCGATACCATCACTTCTTCTACGCACGAGGGATTATCACGTATCGACATTGCATATACATCAAAAGCAAACATGAAAGATGCAGCACGCGAAGTCGAAAAAGCCGTCAATACAATTAAATTACCTAAAGATGTAACCAAGCCCGTAGTTAGTCAATTAAACACTTCTATGATTCCACTCGCCCAAATTACTATCCAGAAACAAAACGGTTTTTCAAAAGCAGATGAAAAACAAATTGAAAAAGAAATCGTACCACAACTCGAAAACATTGATGGTGTTGCCAACGTTATGTTTTTCGGAAAATCAACCTCTGAATTATCTATCGTACTTGATCCGAACCAATTAAAAAACAAAAACGTAACATCACAGCAGGTACTAACTGTTTTACAAGGAAAAGAAACTTCTACTCCAGCCGGGGCAATTACTGTTAATCAGGAAGAATACAACCTCCGCGTCATCGGGGACATAAAAAATGTAAATGACATTAAAAACATCACTGTGGCACCCCAAGTGAAATTACAAGACATTGCTCAAATCGAAATCAAACAACACTACGATACAATCTCACATATAAACGGCGAAGAAGGCACAGGGTTAATCATCATGAAAGAACCGAGTAAAAATGCAGTTGCCATCGGAAAAGAGATTGATAAAAAAGTTAAAGAGATAAATAAGGAATATAAAGATCAATTTTCTATTAAACTTTTGGCTTCAACCCATGAACAAGTTGAAAATGCTGTTACTAGCATGGGAAAAGAAGTAATACTTGGAGCAATCGCTGCAACTCTAATTATCTTAATCTTTTTACGTAACTTCCGAACAACACTCATCGCTGTTGTCAGTATTCCATTATCTATTTTATTAACACTCTTTTTACTACATCAATCTAACATCACACTTAACATTTTAACCCTTGGTGGTTTAGCTGTTGCGGTTGGACGTCTCGTCGATGATAGTATCGTTGTCATCGAGAATATTTTCCGCCGTTTACAAAAAGATTCTTTCTCTAAAAATATTATTCTTGATGCAACGAAAGAGGTCGCCGTCGCAATTACTTCTTCTACTTTAACAACGGTCGCTGTTTTTTTACCTATCGGCCTCGTATCAGGAGCAATCGGAAAATTAATGTTACCTATGGTATTAGCAGTTGTATATTCTATTCTATCATCCTTAATCGTTGCACTAACAGTTGTTCCACTTATGGCTTTTTTACTACTCAAAAAAACAAAGCATCGAAAGCCAAGTTCTTCATCACGATATGTTGCTACCTTAAAGTGGTCTCTTTCTCATAAATTCATTATTCTACTTACTGCATTTTTATTATTTGCAGGATCAATTGCAGCCTATATATTACTACCGAAAGCAAACATAAAATCTGAGGACGACACAATGTTATCTATTAACATGACATTTCCAGCCGATTATAATGCTGAAGCTCAAAAACAAAAAGCATTCGATTTCGAAAAGAAATTACTTTCTAATTCAGATGTAACAGACGTTATTTTACGAATGGGATCTAGCGCAGAAGATGCACAATGGGGGCAAACAACTAAAAATAACCTTGCTAGTATATTTGTAGTCTTTAAAAAAGGTTCTGATATTGATCAATATATTAAAGAGTTAAAAAAGGAAAAGAAAACTTTTGAACCTGCTGAACTTGATTATATAAAAACAAGTTATTCAAGCTCTGGTGGCGGCAACAACTTACAATTTAACGTAACAGCTACTAACGAAGCAGATTTAAAAGAGGCGGCTACTATCGTTGAAACAAAACTAAAAAGCATGGATGATCTTTCTAAAGTAAAAACGAATTTAGAAGACTCTAAGAAAGAATGGCAAATTCATATTGATCAAACAAAGGCTGAACAACTAGGTTTAACACCAGAAATAGCTGCGCAACAAGTAGCATTCCTTATGAAGAAGTCACCTATTGGCGAAATTACAATTAATAATGAAAAAACTACTATTATGATAGAACATAAAAAGGAAAACATTACTAAACAAGAAGATATTTTAAATACAAACATACTATCACCTATTAATGGACCAATTCCTTTAAAAGACATCGCAACTATTTCAGAAAAACAAACGCAAACAGAAATTTTCCATAAAGACGGAAAAGAAACAATTCAAATTACCGCCGAAGCTTCAAATGAAGATTTGAGTAAAGTAAACAAAGCAGTAAATAAAGCGATAACTGACTTAGATTTACCTAGCGGTTCAAAAGTAAATACCGCAGGAGCTACTGAATCTATGCAAGAGAATTTTACAGATTTATTCAAAATTATGGGGATCGCAATCGGGATTGTATATTTAATTATGGTTATCACCTTCGGGCAAGCACGTGCTCCTTTTGCAATCCTATTCTCCTTGCCGTTAGCTGCTGTCGGTGGTATTTTAGGATTAATCATTTCACGAACACCTGTTGATGTAAATTCCTTGATCGGTGCATTAATGTTAATTGGGATTGTCGTTACAAACGCTATTGTATTAATAGAAAGAGTCCAACAAAACCGAGAAAACGGACTGGAAACGAGAGAAGCTTTACTAGAAGCTGGATCCACAAGACTTCGCCCAATTATTATGACGGCTATAACAACAATCGTTGCTATGCTCCCACTCCTATTTGGCCAATCTCAAGCAGGAAGTATGGTATCAAAAAGTTTAGCAGTCGTTGTCATCGGCGGTTTGGCAGTCTCAACTGTTCTTACATTAGTAGTCGTTCCAGTTATGTATGAACTATTAGATAAAATCGGGAGAAAAAGACGCTCTCGTAGGAAAATAAACACTTCTACAGAAACACCTGATTTTTAAAAAGAAAAGGCGTTATCTTCACAAATGAAGATAACGCCTTTTCTCTATTTAGTCATATAATCCATCATTTTTTCCACATATTGCTCTATAGGTTTACTAGAATCCACAATAAGGTATTCATTATTTGAAGGTCTTTTACTACCATTTAACCACTTTTTAAAACCTACTTCCGACTCCACCTTTTCAATTTGACTTATCATACGCTTACGTGTTTGCAGTCTCCTATTAATCTCCTCCATATCATTAAGATAACACTCAATATATTTATATTTCACACCATGTTTATTTGATAATTCAATCCCTTTTTCAACCATTCCCTCATATAAACACGGACTATCCAATATAACACTATGCCCTTGTTCTAAATAAGAATCAATCAATACCCATTCGGCATCATACACAAGCCCACCAACAATCGTCGATTCAATTCCTTTTACTTTTAATGATTTTAACAACGCGGATTTCAAAACATCATGATCTATAATTACAGCACCTGTTAATTTCGCTATATACTTAGAAACTGTCGATTTTCCTGACCCAGGAAAACCTGACATTTGCAGAAAAAACAAATTAAATCCACTCCCTCATTTTCACCTCTTTATCTATATAACGAATTACAAATTCAACAATCGCTACACCTTTTCCTTCTATATTAAAATGCAAAAAGAACCCTCTACTTATAAATAGAGAGTTCTCCTTTGTAACTTATGCCGCTTTTATCTTCTTCGTCGTTTTACTTTTTCTTTTCGTTCCTGTAAAGCGCTTATGCAATACAGATGCTATCAAGCGTGAAATGACATTGAATAGTAATACCATAATAATTAATACAGCTGCAGATTTTGTCGCAATCAACTTCGCATCTGGAATAAACCCTTCAGAATTTAACTTCCAAATATGAACTGCTAACGTTTCAGCTGGTCTAAACGGATTTAAAGGATGCGCAGGACTCGAGAAGTCCGCTGCTGAATTTAAAATCGGAGATGTTAAACCCGCTGTGTAAATTAATGCTGCCGCTTCCCCAAATATACGACCCGCCGCTAAAATAATCCCTGTAATAATTTGCGGTAATGACGATGGGATAATAATACGAACGATTGTTTGCCACTTTGTTGCACCTAATCCAAGACTTGCCTCTTTTACATTATGAGGCACTTCTGAAATAGCATTTTCACAAACACGTGTTAAACCTGGTAAGTTTAAAATAGTTAAAGCAAGAGCACCACCCATTACTGTGTATCCCCAGCCTGTCATTGTAACGAACACTAACAAACCAAATAAACCAACAACAATAGATGGTAAAGACGCCATTGTCTCAATGCATAAACGAACAAAATTTAAAAAGCGCCCTTGTTTTGCATACTCTGCTAAATATATTCCAGCACCTAGTCCAAGAGGAATAGATATAATAAGCGTTATAACAAGCATGTAGAATGAATTGAATAACTGCGGACCAATCCCACCACCAGCTCTTGTATTACTTGGTTCTCCAAACAAGAAATTAGGATCCCAAAAACCCCATCCCTTTTGTAAAATTTCAAACACTAAGAACACTAGCATAGCTACGACCAAAGCCGCAACCGCATAAAAGATACCCGTCCAAACTTTATTTACCGTTCTTGCATTCATTATTATCGCTCACCTCTTTGCCCAATCGCTCGAATTACTAAAATAAACAGGAATGAAATAACAAGTAAAATCATTGCTAAAGTCCATAGCGCATTATTCCAAGCAGTTCCGTTCAATGTATTTGTCATGTCCATTGTCAAAATACCAGTTAACGTTGCTGTCGGACTATATATTCCTTCTGGTAATTTAATCGTATTCCCGATTACCATTTGAACGGCTAGCGCTTCACCAAAAGCTCGCGCTAAACCTAAAACAACACCTGTTAAAATTCCTTTTTTCGCAGCAGGAACAATCACTCGGCTAATTGCTTGCCATTTCGTTGATCCTAGGCCATAAGAAGCTTCTAAATAATCAAATGGAACAGAGCGTATTGCATCAGAAGCGATACTAGCAATAGTAGGTAAAATCATAATACTTAATACAACGATACCCGCAATTAAACTAAAGCCCACTCCCCCGAACGAATCACGTAATAACGGAACTAAAATCGTAACCCCTAATAATCCGTATACTACTGACGGAATACCGACTAATAATTCTAAAACAGGCTTCAATACTTTATTTCCAAACTTCGGCGAAATTAAATTCATGAATATAGCCAGAGCTATAGCAATTGGTGCACTAATAATAACCGCACCTAACGAAACCACTGTTGAACCTACAATAAAAATTAAAGCCCCAAAAGATCCTTGATCAGCATTTGGATTCCATTTTGTCGATGTTAACATCTCAGTAAACGAGATACCACTTTGTGTAAAAGATTGAATTCCTTTGCCACAAATAAACGCAATAATAGCTAATGTAATTAAAACAATAAAAATACCACAAAACGTAACAAGTGATCTTCCTATATATTCACTTTTCACGTAATTAATTTGTTTTTTCCCCTTCATCACAGGACAGACCCCACTTCACAGATTGAAATGAACAGGACTGGCCTTGCAGCCAGCCCCATAAATTTGATTACTTATTTAATTTAGACATTGGAATGTAGCCCATATCTTCTACTTGCTTTTCAAAGTCTTTACCTTTTACATAATCGATGTAAGCTTTTGTTGCTTCTTTCGCTTCACCTTTTGTTACCATATACTCGTAAGACCAGAATGGATATTTACCAGACGCAATGTTTTCAACTTTTGGATCAGCACCATCAATTTTCACTGTTTGCAGTGCACCTTTTTTATCACCCACCATGTAAGACATTGCTAAATAGCTTACTGAACCTGGAGTAGAATTGATAGCTTGCTCTACTGCACCGTTAGAATCTTGTGTTGTTCCAGTTCCATCATTGATTTTTGCGTCTTTCATAATTGTTTTTTCGAATGTAGCACGTGTACCAGATGAAGCTGGACGATTAATTACGTTGATTTTTTCATCTTTTCCGCCTACTTCTTTCCAGTTTGTTACTTTTCCAGTGAAGATATCTTGTACTTGTTGCACTGTTAAGTTATCAACTTTTACATCTTTATTTACAACAAGAGCGAATGCAATACCCGCTACCTTGTTATCTACTAATTCTTTCGCCTTTTCAGCATCTTTTATTTTATCTCCAGACGGAACATCTGAATTACCAATTTGCACTGCACCAGATGCTACTTGGTTAATCCCAGTTCCACTACCGCCACCTTGAACTTGAATAGAAACTTTTGAATTTTTCTCCATGAATTTCTTTCCAGCTTCCTCCGCAAGAGGTAGAAGAGCTGTAGAACCAGCTGCTGCAATCGTACCCGATAATTCTTGTTTTGTATTATCGCTTCCTTTAGCAGTTTCTTTACTAGTTGTATCTTCTGCTTTTCCACACCCAACTAATGCTCCTGCTACCACTAAAGCTGCTAAAGAGAATTTAATACCTTTTTTCATAACCATGTCTTGTACCCCCATTTGGATTATCACTTTTCGAATTCATTTTCTTTCGAACACAAATTCATTGTAGGACAACAATATTATGTGAGTGTTAAGCAATTTTTAATTTTAAGTAAATGACGATAATAACCCTTAAAATCTATGAATCCCAACATTTACAGTTAAAGAATCCAACAAAAACCACACTAACTATGCTGTAATGTAAATTTATTCTTAACAATGTAAATTCAATGTAAATGTTTTTCTCTCTTTTTCCCTTTTAGTTAAAGTTATATTTACAATCCCGCTGTATTTTGTAACTTTTACACGCCTAATTTATGCACATTAAAAAGAATTTCAGTAGTATTTTTTAGTACAACTAAATAAATTGGAACAATTCTAAAATTAAATGAATATTTTTAAAGTACTAATTGACAGCATCATCCAATGTAGTCTACTATATTACTAACAAAAAGTTTACCTAAGGAAACTTTTTAAACTAACACTAACAATATAGAGAAGAGGTAACTTTTATGGTATCGGCTAATACTAAACCCCTTTCCGATTTTAAAACAGGGGAATTTGTACAAATTGAGAAGATACAATTAGAAGGAACTATGAAACGACGTTTATTAGATTTGGGATTTATCCCTGGGGCAACGATTAAAGTATTGCAACGCAGTCCACTTGGAGATCCGGTCGCCTATCAAGTGAGCAACACAACTATTGCACTGCGAAAAGAAGAAAGTTCCCTTATTTTCGGGGTATTAATAGGAGATGATTTCAGATGAGCAAACATCGTATTGCTTTAGCTGGCAACCCGAATACCGGGAAAAGTACATTATTTAATACTTTGACAGGTTTAAAACAACATACTGGAAATTGGACAGGAAAAACTGTTTTAAAAGCTGAAGGAGAGTATGAACATAACGGAAGTACTTATACATTAATAGATTTACCTGGAACTTACTCATTATACTCAAATTCCGCGGACGAAGAAGTGGCGAGGGATTATATTATATTTGAAAAACCAGAAGTAACTGTAGTTGTCCTAGACGCAACTGCTATGGAAAGAAATTTAAATTTAGCACTCCAAGTGATGGAAATGACAAACAACGTAGTCATTTGCATTAACTTAATTGATGAAGCCGAGAAAAAAGGTATTGTTATTGATGAAAAAAAATTAGCAAAATCACTTGGTGTACCTGTAGTTAAAATTTCAGCACGTAACCGAGTAGGCATTGGTCATTTACTAAATGTTATTGCAAAAGTATCAAATAAAAAACTAATTCCAACACCAATTAAAATTACTTACAGCGAAAAAGTCGAAAATATGATTCAAGAATTAGAACCACAAATTTATAAGGTGTTCGGTGATACGTATCCAGCACGTTGGATTGCGTTACGTATATTGGATGGAGATAAAAATTTCTTAACTACACTTCAAAAACACCATAATGAACCACTTGTAAGGGAGGTCATAATTAATGGAATCTCACTCAGCCAGTAAAGCTCTTCCATTAGACTATATTATTCAACATGCACAAACACTTTCAAATGAAGATATACGAGATGATATAGTCGGAGATATTTACCGAACATCTGCAAGCATATGTAAAGAATCCGTCCAATATACAAATACTGATAAATTATATCGTTCCGAAAAACTAGATAAAATTTTCACATCTCCAATCTGGGGATTCCCAATTATGCTCGGTATTTTATCTATTATTTTTTATCTTACAATCGCAGGCGCTAACGTACCATCTGATATGATTGCCGAATTCTTCGGATGGGCCGAAGGATATTTAACATCTTGGTTCCAAGCAGCGCATGCACCTGAATGGTTACATGGCATTTTAATACTTGGTTTATTCCGTGGTATCGGAGCTGTTATTAGCGTTATGTTACCACCTATGGCAATCTTTTTCCCTATGTTCGCGCTACTAGAAAACTACGGATACTTACCACGTGTCGCGTTTAATATGGACCGCTTATTCAAACGATCCGGCGCACACGGGAAACAATCTTTAACAATGGCAATGGGATTTGGTTGTAATGCAGCAGCCATTATGTCAACACGTATCATTGAATCACCACGTGAACGTATGCTAGCAATTTTAACGAACAACTTCGTTCCTTGTAACGGTCGCTGGCCTATGTTAATTTTAATGGCTTCACTATTTATGGCTGCTGGTTATACAGGCAGTATGCAAACATTGGTTACTGCTGGCGTTGTAGTTGGAATGGTTGTAATTGGTGTTATTATGACATTAACTGTTTCTTGGGTACTATCAAAAACAGCCTTAAAAGGGGTTCCAACTCACTACACACTTGAGTTACCTCCGTACCGCAAGCCAAAAGTTTGGAATACAATTGTTCGCGCAACACTCGATAAATCAATCTATGTTTTAAAACGAGCTATAGTTGTTGCTGCCCCTGCGGCTGCATTAACTTGGTTACTTGCTAACATTTTTATCGGTGACACAAGCTTACTTATGTATTTTGTAAACTTCCTAGATCCATTTGCTAAAATGTTAGGACTTGACGGGTTTATTCTAGCTGCATTCATTCTTGGACTACCCGCTAATGAAATTGTAATCCCAATTTTATTAATGTCTTACTTATCAACTGGGGCTTTAACTGAAATAGATGATTTTAATCAAATTAAAAATCTATTCCTAGAAAATGGTTGGACTTGGTTAACAGCGTTAAACACAATGTTGTTCTCACTTCTTCATTTCCCGTGTGGAACAACATTGGTTAACATATATAAAGAAACAAAAAGTGCAAAATGGACATTCTTATCGTTTGCAATCCCTACCGTTATCGCCATTGTTGTTACATTCCTCTCTACACAATTGGTACATTGGTTAGGGCTTGTATAAAGCAAAGCATACATAGAAGGTATCCCCCTTCACGTTTGCTTTGCACGAAAGAAACCTGAAAATCATTCAGGTTTCTTTTTTTGTACATCAGTATTCCACGGCTGCGCTCCATACGTTGTGAGTTTTTTATGAATAAAATATATAGCTCCTGGAAGAACTGCCATTAATATCGTGCAACTAATCCCTAAACCCGTAAACAACTTACATCACCTTATTTCACTCTTTTAGGTAAAGCCGAGCCTGAATGCTCAATCGTCGGGTGAACATGAACAGTAATTTCAGCTTTACTAAAGTAATTTTCGCCTTGATCCCAATTCTTACTTACCTTTTTCCACTCTTTATAATTATGTCGCTTATACACTTCCCCTAACTCTAATACATCTACCTTATATTTTTTTTGAACAAGTTTAATTGATTTTTGAATACGCTTCTCCATTTCTTCCGATATATCCTTCTCTAAACGCTTTTCATTCAAAACCTTTTTATGATCACTAAAATGCAACTCAGCTATTGTACCTTCCAGAGATAAATGAATATTAAACTTTGGTTTTGTAGCATTCGTTGTAGATACTTTAATTTTTCGACGCAACTTATGAATTTCATATGTAATAAGTTGATCCTTTTTACGAATGGTAAAAAAACCTCCAATTTTTTTACCTATTATATAATTCATCCCTAATGTTTCTTCCCCACTCAAGTTGCCTACACACTTATTATCCTTTCCACGAAACAATGCTGCACCGTCCATTTGCACCCCTTGTTTTGTTAGTTCAAGAATAGGTAATACAAAACTCCGGTTAGAGATCATCTTTTCCTGTACCTCACCAATTCTTGCAGCCTCAATCATTTGGGCATTTTTCGGAGGGTGTTCAGCTAACATATCAATATACTGCGCCGGTAAATTTTCAGGTTTTGCACTCTGTTTTAAAATAGATTCTGCATTTTTCTTTGAAACAAACAAACGAATATTTCTTCTCATTTCATGATCGCGAATATATACATCTAACGTATTTTGTAAAATGTATGGATGTGAAAGTAATTCTTCAGAGAAAATAATCACTTGTATATGAGGGAAAAATAATGTACGACTAATTTTTTTAGCGATTATTCTTATTTGTTCAAACACACTATCTGCTTTCGCACTAACATTAATATAATTTTCGCCATCTCCATCACCTTGTCCACCTTGCTGCGCTAACTTACTAGGAAGTACCATTTGATACGTCCCTTTCATAATTGGATTCGCTTTCTTCTCCTTCACGATATCATAAGCCGCTCCTACTACAAATCCTCTTTCTTCTATCTCTTCTAACTCAGAACACCCACTCATAAATCCAGTTAAAGTCATAACCATTATAATTTTAAGAAGGTGTTTCATTTCCACCATTCCTTCTTTTTATTTTATATACAATTAAAACGAGCAAAGGCGCTAACACAACAAACCCCATATCTATCCAAGCTAAATAAGTCCCATAACTTGATAAAGCATTCAAACTACTAGGTATCATATTCGCCATAAAAATAATAGGGGCACTTACGAAAATAAAAATATGTTTCTTCACTTTCGGAAACATAGCACAAAACAATAAAGATGCGACGTCATAATACATTGCTGTAGTGTTATAAATAGTAATAATCCAAGTCGTAAAAAAAATCGCATCGAACCTTTCTAAAAACCCTCCGCCAATTTCAATTTCTTTCCCTAATTCAATTGTTGGATATGTCAATCCACGTGTGGTCATATACGTAAAAACACTAATACAAGTTACATAAATTAAAATGTATGACAACACGTTTACCATCACCGCTTTCGCGACTGCCATTGGCGCTTTTTTCGCTGACTTATCATTCAGCAACACCGCATAAAATAAAGCTACTTCAAATCCAATAAACGTAAAAATAGAATTTTTAACTCCAACAGCATATTGACTTACTTTCGTTTGAAAAGCTGGTAGTAAATTATTTATTTCCATTAAATTTATATTCAATAAAGAAAGAAGTACTATCGCAATTAAAACAATAGGTAAGAATAAAACATTTAACCTTAATAAGGCTGCTCTTGATCCTGCTATTCCATAAATAACAACTAGCAAGAAGAAGAAAGACAGTAGTTGTATCGGTGTATCACTAAATAAATACGTTTGAGAAATAATTGAAATCATTCGCGATTCATATGCTGTCAAAGCAGCAAACGTTAATACTAAAATACTACTAATTGTGTATGCAACAGGCTTCGTCAAATGCGCACTCGTATATTGAACAAAATTTTGTTTCGGAAATAAGATCGCCACCCTCGTCACAAACCAACCTAAAACTGTACAGATCAATCCACCCAAAAGCAAAATAATCCAACCGTCCGAAAATAAAGTTTGGTTAGCGATATCTCTTGGCATAGACAATGCTCCTATACCAATAATGGTCGATGATACCGCAAACCCAATTTCCCGAGATCCAATCTCTTCATCGCCATACTCAAATGGTTTCAATTATTTTCGCTCCTTTGGACGTATTGTAGAATCTTTTGTTTGTAAGTACTCTGGTCTATCTTTCAACATCGATTTTGGCATGCGAATAAATTCTTCTTTCCAATCTTTATAAAATGCAGGAGCAATTGGAGTTGTATACGGTATACCAACGCTTGTTAAATTTGTAATATGAATAGCAAGTGCGATCAGAGCTAGAATAATCCCATACAAACCAAAAGCCGTTGCAGCTAATACAAAGACGAAAAGTAAAATTCGGAACGTAATTGTAATGCTATATACAGGAAGCGAAAATGTAGCAATCGCAGTAACTGCAATAATAATAACTAAAAATGGATTTACAATCCCTGCATTTACCGCAGCTTCTCCAATTACAAGACCTCCTACAATCCCTATCGTTTGTCCCATCGGTTTCGGCAATCGGATTCCAGCTTCTCGTATTAATTCCATAGTCAAGGCCATCATTAACGTTTCAATATACGCTGGAAACGGAACACCTTCCCTAGCACCTGCAATTGAATAAGCCAGTTTAGAAGGAATAAGTCCTTGATGGTAAGATACAAGTGCTACATACATAGCTGGTAACAAAACCGCAATTATACCTGAACCCATACGTAAAAATCGTAATAACGTTCCAATCACCCAGCGCTCGTAATGATCTTCTACAGATTGAAAAATATCAACAAATACGAGTGGCGCAATAAGAGCAAATGGGGATCCGTCTACCAAAATGGCTGCCTTTCCTTTCGCTAATGAGGCTATAATATTATCAGGCCTCTCTGTATTCAAAAACTGTGGAAATGGGGATAAATTATTATCCTGAATTAATTGTTCAATCGTACCTGTTTCCAAAACGACATCTGTCACTATTGATTGAAGACGGCGATCCAACTCTTTTACAATGTGAGGATTAATAATATCTTCTATATATACTAGGGTTACTTCTTTCTGCGATCGCTTCCCCATAATATAAGATTGGAACCTCAACTTTGGATCACGTAAACTACGTCGGATTAACATTTTATTCACATTAATATCTTCATTTAATCCGATCCTCGGTCCACGTATTAAATCTTCAGTTACTGGTGGTTCTAAACTTCTTTTTTCCCAAGCTCTACTATTAATCACGATAGCCGTTTGAATATTATCAATTAATATAACCGTATCTCCCGCTAAAATCGCATTCATAATGTCTGGAAACTTCGTCTTTACACCCACTTCTGCGATAGAAATAAAACGATCCAATAACGTTTGAACAACGGCTTCCTCACTTGGAATTTCTTCGTATTGCAGCGTACGAACGACATATTTATAAACATTATCCTTGTCTGTTAATCCACATAAAAACACAACCGCACAACGTGTAAAACTCCCAGCAAGAGCAACTTCTCTAATTGTTAAATCATTAGGTGAACCTAACTCATCCCTAATTTCTTTCATAACTTCAAATAAGTTACCTTCAAGCTCTAACAATTTCCCCACCTAACTTCCTTTTCAACAAGTTTTTAGTTAGATTCCGCTAATAGAAGAAAATATATACAAAAAAGAGCTATCTCTTTTCAAAGATAGCTCTAATAAACGAATTACTTTTCTACTATTATGCTGTTTTTCTTTATAGATACACTTTTTGTAAATCCACTAACTACAAACATCACAATCATATTAATTAACAATGCGACTATACCTACATTTAAATCTTTTATAGACTGCGGAAAACTCGGAAACATCGTAGCTATATTAGAGCCCGATAAAGTGATATATGCAACAACTAATAACCCCATTCCCATTCCTGCAATCGCTCCTTGCTTTGTAATAACCTGACGTGGAAACAAGCTACATACAAGTGCAGGGAAAAGTTGTGTAACAATACTGTACCCCATTAATAGAAGGGCTCCTATTGTTTCTCCTCCTTTAAATGTAAATAAAACTGCTACGAGCGTTACTACAGGTACAAATAACTTTGCAGCTTTAGCAACTTGTCTATCTGAAGCAGATGGAACCATCGTTCGATAAATATTTTTCGCTAACAGTGTAGAAGCCGCCATAACAAGCATAGAGCCTGGAACTAACGCCGTTAATACTCCCGCACTACCAATAATTCCAATAAACCAAGGATCAAAAGTTTGTAAAGCAAGACGGAATAACGAAAGATCCACATCCGCTCCCTTTAACCCAGGAACTTGCAATATAGCAGCAAACCCTGCAAAAAATACGAAAAGTAACACTAAAGAATACAATGGCATAATTGCTGCATTTTTACGAAATACTTTTTCATTTTTTGCAGAAAAAGCAGAAGCAAATGTATGAGGCCACATATAAAAACCTAGGGCCGTTAATATAATAGTAGAAACAAACCAAGAAATACTCATTCCTTCTTCAGGTAAAGATAAAAATCCCGGCTTTGCTGCTTCTACAGCCTCAAACATAGGCTGAAATCCTCCATAATAATGATACGGTAAATATATACCTAAAAACATAACGATAAACAGTATCATAATATCCTTCAAAGCAGCCGTCCAAGCCGAACCGTGTATACCTGAAACCATTACATATATAGTTATAACAATAGCACCAATCCATACTGCAACAACAGGTGACACCCTTCCGTAAGAAGCTTCTGAAACGATAATCCCCAGTCCCTTTAACTGTAAAACAAGATATGGGATGATGGAAACAACACCAACAACTGAAACAATAAGTCCAAGCGCTTTACTTCTATATTTCTTCGCAAAAAAATCCGACTGCGAAACAAGGTTATGCTCTTTCGCATACTTCCAAATTGGTGGTAATAAAAAATACGATAAAAGATAAGCTAAAGCACCATATCCCAAAATATAAAAGGTAGGTGCTCCTTTACTATACGCCCAGCCGCTTCCCCCTAAAAATGTAAACGTCGTATAAATCTCACCTGCCATCAGGAGAAAAACAAAAATAGTGCCAAATCCTCTTCCCCCAACTGACCATTGCTCTAAATTCATATCTTTTCCATGTTGTGCCCGAATCCCTAAAAATAGTGCGAGAAACAAAAATAAAATAATGATAAGTAATGCAGTCATTTTACATCCTCCTTATTAGCGGGATCAAACACGTACACAAGCCCCATACAAAGAGATGTAATAAACACTGATAATAATACCCAAAATAATAAAAATGGCATCCCTAATACGTAAGGAGTAACTGAATTCGCAAATATTGGCCCAACTACTAAACAAAGAACTGGAATAAGCGCTAGGATGTATATTTTCTTCATCTCATTCTCCTTTACTTATAAAATTCATAATGGCTGATACAAAGACTTCCACTCCAATCGGTAATGCATCTTCATCAATTGTAAAACGAGGATGATGATGAGGATATATAATACCTTTCTCTTTATTTCCCGCTCCGATAAAAAAGAATGTCCCTGGTACCTTTTGTAAAAACGCCGAAAAATCTTCTCCAGCCATCGTCGGCTGCAAACGAACAACTCTATCTCTTCCATAAAGTTGTAATGCCGTTTGTTCAACAAGCTCTGTAACTTCATAATTATTTACAACTGGTCGATATCCATATTCATAAGAAAACGTATATTTCGCTCCGTAAGATTCCGTAATATGCTTCACAATCCGCTCAATCTTCTTCTCTGTTTCACCTCGTAACTCATGTCTTAAACTTCGCACTGTCCCTTCAATCTCCGCTTGCTCTGGTATTACATTATGAGTTGTCCCCGCATGAAATTGAGTAACGGATATTACGAGAGAATCTAATGGATTCGTGAGGCGAGATACAATTTGCTGAAGTTGCGAAACGACTTGTGTACCGATTGCGATACTATCCACCGTTTCATGAGGGATTCCAGCATGTCCACCTTTTCCCTCTATCCTAATTTTAAAAACATCCGGTGCAGCCATTGCAGGACCATAAATAACGCCTATTTTCCCAACCTCTAACGACGCCCAAAGGTGAGCACCAATGATATAATCCACACCTTCCATTACACCTGCCGCAATCATCTCCTCTGCACCACCAGGAAAATTTTCTTCAGCATGTTGGAATAGAAAACGAATCTCCCCTTTAATCTTCTCTCTTGCTTCTACTAACTTATATACAACCCCAAGTAATATCGCTATATGTCCATCATGACCACACGCATGCATCACACCTTTATATGTAGAAATAAAATCAAACTCATTTTCTTCATGAATAGGAAGAGCATCCATATCGGCTCGAACCGCAACTGTTTTGCCCGGCTGTTTACCTACTAACTTTGCCATCACACTATATTTAGTCGGCCGTGACACTTCTAAATATGGGCATTTCCGAAGTATATCGAACACAAACTGCGATGTTTTTTCTTCTTGAAAAGATAACTCTGGATACTTATGAAAATGCCTTCTCCACTCAACTAACTGATTTTTTGACAAAACAAGTTCCTTTGCAACATCCATACCCCTTCACTCCTTCTTCACCAAGTTAAATGTTATTATAACGCGAATTGTTAACTTTTAAAAGAATCTTCTGAATTTTCAATTATGATAAACCAAAAAGAAAAAGCCATCCAAAAGATGACTTTTTTTTTATTATAAAATAGTAATCGCTTGTTTTCCCATTTGCTCCCAAGCTTTCTCAAATTCTGCTCGTGGAACAGCCAAACGTGGATTATTTTTCAGAGGATCATTTACATATACAAAGTTTTGATCATATCCAATTACTACTGCACTATGCTCATAATATGTAATTTTCACTTCGCCTGAACTCGTATTCCATGTTTCAAAACTACTTTCAGCTAGCGGCTTAAACGTCGTATTAATAATGACCCATACCGGGGAGCCAGAACTAATTACTTTATATATATCTTGCATGTCTCTACCTGTTAAATTAATTACTTTTTCAGGAACATATTTTTCTGCTAAATCAAAGATTGGTTTATTGTATACACCATATCCAGGCTTTGCCTTTGTATAAATATTTCCTACAAACCCCTCGTAAGGATTTCCACGCAAACCATTTTGTTCAAATGGAACACGATAAATTTCGCTAGCAAGTTGCATCTTATCTACTTGTACACCTTTATATTGCAGCAACATAGCTAAACTTGTCACTTCACATCCTCGAGGTAATTCTGGTAATTGTTTAATAAACGGAACATCTTCAATCATAGCTGCTTCTTTCATTTCAGATAGAAACTCTAAGCGTAAAACTTGCGCCTTTTGCATGATTTTATCTTTCCCTATAAAAAATGCAGCAGCAAGTATAATACCAAAAACAAAAAGATATTTTAACTTTTTCATTATAAACAAAACTCCATTAATTATTATTTTACAGACACAACTCTTATCATTGTACCCTTCTTCTTACTAGTTTGCTAGAAAGATCATGTGAATTATCGCTCATAGAATTAATTATAAAAATTCTAATTATTTTTAATAATAAGAAAAATAAATATACATTTCCAGAATTTTTTGCTAAAATCAAAATTGTTAACATGGTGAAGATATCACCATGTTAACAAACATTCTTAGAGTATTTAGTCATAGTTCATTTTTTACATACTCCATTCATTTCATAGCAAATAAACCGAGTGTGTGTTGCATCCCCCACTAATGATTAAAAACTCAGAATAAAATGAAGTTCACACATTCAAGAAAATACGGGGTGAGGGGCATATGAATCAACAAATTGAACAAACAAATTTAAAACGAACAATGAAAAGTAGACACCTATTTATGATTGCACTCGGTGGTGTTATCGGAACCGGGCTATTTATGGGATCTGGTCAAATCGTCCATAATGCCGGACCTGGTGGCGCTATTCTTGCATTTTTAGTCGGTGGATTTGTTATGTATTTAACGATGTTATGTCTTGGTGAATTATCTGTTGCTATGCCAGAAGCAGGTTCATTCCAAAGCTATGCAAGCAAATTCATTTCACCTGGTTTTGGATTTGTTGTCGGTTGGATGTATTGGTTAAATTGGGCTGTTACAGTTGGCGTAGAGTTAACAACTGTAAGTATTTTAATGAAACGCTGGTTTCCAGACGTTTCTTCATGGATTTGGTGCGTTACATTTGCAGCAGCGCTCTTCCTCGTAAACGCTTTATCAGCAAAAGCATATGCAGAAGCAGAGTTTTGGTTCGCAAGTGTAAAAGTTGCAACAATCGTTATTTTCATCGTACTTGGTGGCGCTGTTATGTTCGGTTTACTAGACTTTAATGGAAAGCCAGCTCCGATGCTTCATAATTTCACTGAAAATGGCGGGCTATTTCCAAACGGTGCATTAGCTGTTCTTCTTACGATGATTACAGTAAATTACTCCTTCCAAGGAACAGAATTAATCGGAATCGCTTCAGGAGAAAGTGAAAATCCTGAAAAAACAATTCCAAAAGCGATCAAAAATACAATTTGGCGAACTCTCTTCTTCTTCGTCTTAGCGATATCAGTTGTTGTAGGTTTACTCCCATGGCAAGAGGCTAATCTAGTCGAAAGTCCGTTTGTACTTGTTTTTGATGTAGCCGGGGTCCCATATGCAGCAGACATTATGAACTTTGTTATTATTACAGCTGTATTATCCGTTGCTAACTCTGGTCTATACGCAAATTCTCGTATGCTGTGGGCGATGGCAAAACAAGGAATGGCAAGCCCAGCATTTACGAAATTAACTAAAAAAGGTGTACCGCTAAATGCATTAATTTTCAGTCTGATTTTTGCTAGCCTTTCCTTATTAACAAGTGTATTTGCGGCAGATACTGTCTTTCTAGTTTTAACATCTATTGCAGCAATGGCTGCCGTTGTCGTTTGGATGTCAATTGCCGCTTCACAGTTTTTCTTCCGTAGAAATTTCGTGAAAAATGGTGGCGACATAAATGATTTAAAATATCGTACACCGCTCTATCCGCTAGTTCCAATCGTGGCGTTCTTACTCAATTTCATTACATTTGTTAGTTTGGCTTTCATTCCAGATCAAAGAATTGCTCTTTATTGTGGCATTCCATTTATGATTATTTGTTACATTTTATACCAAGTTAAATATAAAAAAATTGTCACACTTGAACAGCCACGAACTATCACACAAAAAATAAACTAAATATACAAAATATTCAGCTATCTTTCTTATGATAAGATAGCTTTTTTCTATTTCTTGGATATCCTGGTATAACTTTATTTATCTTAAAATTTTCACAATCACGTTTTTCTCTGGAAAATAGTTTACAATGTAATCAAGTTACAAATGATATTCACCTTAAAAAGTGTGCATTTGTGTCTATTTTTTAACAATATATCAAAAACTATTGCCTTCTATAAATTAATAGGTTTATATTGTTTTATTGGCATAGTTTCAATCCAAGGAGAAAGGAGATTTTCAATCGTGCAACTAAAGAAAGCGTTTTGGAAGTTGGCTTCGCTTCTTCCGTTATCATTACTTCTGTTCCTCGGTGGCTGTGATAAAAAACTCGCAGTATTAAATCCGCAAGGACCTGTTGCAAAAGCACAGTATGATTTAATTGTTTGGTCATTCTTGCTTATGTCATTAATTATCGCAATTGTATTCATTCTGTTTACAGTCATCTTGATTCGTTATCGTGAAAAACCAGAGAATATGGACTATGAGCCACCTGAACAACACGGTAACACATTACTAGAAATTATTTGGACGCTTGTTCCTGTTATTATCGTTATCGCATTATCGATTCCAACAGTAAAAGCAACTTATGCTTCGGAAGAGGTTCCGAAAGAGTCCAAACATATTAAACCAGTTGAAATTTATGTTACATCTGCAAACTGGAAATGGTTATTCAGTTACCCAGAGGAAAAAATTGAAACCGTTAACTATTTAAATATCCCAGCTGGTGTACCAATTCAATTCAAACTGACTTCTGTCGGCCCAATGAATGCTTTCTGGGTACCAGAACTTGGTGGTATGAAGTACACAATGGATGGCATGATTATGGATCTTTATTTACAAGCTGATAAGCCAGGTTCTTACCTAGGCCGTAGTGCGAACTTCTCTGGTGAAGGATTCACACACATGGAGTTCGAAGTTGAAGCAAAAACTAAAGAGAAATATGACAAGTGGGTTAAAGAAGTACAAGAAAAGGCTGATAAGTTAACCGAAGAGAAGTACAACGAAATTATTAAACCTGGTGTAGTTGGACGCATGACGTTCTCTAGTCACCACTTAAGTTATGTAGATCCAAAATCACTTGAATATTGTGATTACAACTACTACAAAAACAAAAAATAATAGCTATTATTCCAACAGATTGGAGTGAACACAGTGAAGCTTGATGAATTCTTTGTCACAGGTGACCCGATTATTTACGGTGCAGACGCTTCTATCGTTCTTGTGACATTAGCAATCATTTTCGTACTAACAAAGTATAAAAAATGGAAATGGCTTTGGGACGAATGGTTGACAACTGTTGACCATAAAAAAATCGGAGCCATGTATATTATTTCTGCGGTTATCATGTTATTCCGTGGTGGTATGGATGGTTTAATGATCCGTGCACAGTTAACATTCCCAGAAACAACTTATTTAAACGCTGAACACTATAACGGAATCTTTACAACGCATGGTACAGTAATGATTCTTTTCATGGCAATGCCATTCGTTATGGGATTAATGAACCTTGTAGTACCATTACAAATTGGTGCTCGTGACGTTGCATATCCGTTCTTAAATGCTTTAAGTTTCTGGTTATTCTTTGTCGGAGCAATGTTATTCAACATCGCTTTCGTAATCGGTGGTTCTCCAGACGCTGGGTGGACTTCTTACTTCCCAATGGCAGGTACAGAGTTTACTTCAGGCGTAGGAAATAACTACTACGCAATTGCATTACAGATTTCAGGTCTCGGTACGCTAATGACCGGTATTAACTTCCTTGTTACTATCTTAAAAATGCGTACACCTGGTATGACTTTAATGAGAATGCCAATGTTTACTTGGTCAATCTTAATTACAACAATTATCATTATTTTCGCTTTCCCAGTATTAACAGTTGCTCTTGCATTAATGACATTTGACCGTCTATTCGATGCTCACTTCTTTACGATGGCGAGCGGCGGTATGCCGATGTTATGGGCCAACCTGTTCTGGGTATGGGGTCACCCTGAAGTATATATCGTTATTTTACCGGCATTCGGTATTTTCTCTGAAATCATTAGTACATTCTCACGTAAGCGTCTATTCGGTTACAGTGCGATGGTATACTCAATGGTTGCAATTTCTTTACTAAGTTTCGTCGTATGGCTTCACCACTTCTTCACGATGGGTGCAGGTCCAGCGGTTAACTCATTCTTCTCGATTTCGACAATGGCGATTTCGATTCCAACCGGGGTTAAGATCTTTAACTGGTTGTTTACACTGTATAAAGGACGTATTCGTTTTACAGTTCCAATGCTTTGGTCATTGGCATTTATTCCAAACTTCGTAGTCGGTGGGGTTACAGGGGTTATGCTTGGAATGGCAGCAGCTGATTATCAATACCATAACAGCTACTTCCTAATTGCTCACTTCCACTACGTATTAATCGCAGGTACAGTATTCGCTATGCTTGCTGGATTCACATTCTGGTATCCAAAAATGACTGGTCATATGTTAAATGAACGCCTAGGTAAATGGACATTCTGGATCTTTATGAGCGGATTTAACATCTGTTTCTTCCCAATGTACTTCTTAGGTTTAGACGGTATGACTCGTCGTATGTACACTTACTCTGAAAGTCTTGGATGGGGATGGCTAAACCAAATCGCATCTGTTGGTGCGGTAATGATGGGTATTGGCTTCCTACTTCTTTGCTACAACGTAATTTGGAGTGCACGTCACGGTGAACGTGACACAACTGGAGATCCATGGGATGGTCGTACACTTGAATGGGCAACTCAATCTCCTGTACAACATTACAACTTCGCAAAGCTTCCTGAAATTAAAGAAGCTGATGCTTTCTGGTACATGAAAAAACGCGGAGAAACAGTTACACCAGCAGCAGAAGATATCAAACCAATTCACATGCCAAGTAACTCTGGTGTGCCTATTATTGCGTCTTTATTCTTCGGTCTTGCAGGTTTCGCATTAGTATTTAGCTGGTTCTGGCTTGCAGCAATCGGTGGTATTGGTATTTTAGCTTGCTTAATCTATCGTTCATTCGATTATGACGATGGTTACTACGTAAGTGTTGATGAAATTAAAGAAACAGAACATATAGCATGAGAGGTGAAATGACATGGCGGCTTTAGATAAAAGCTTACCTTTGGAATATCAATCCGAACAAAGCAGATTGAATATCCTAGGATTCTGGATTTTTCTTGGGGCTGAAATTATGCTGTTCGCAACACTTTTCGCCTCTTATCTAGTCCTTGCTGGTCGTACGGCAGATGGCCCAACTCCAGCGCAACTGTTTGAACTTAAAACGCTTTTAATTCAAACATTACTACTTTTAACAAGTAGTTTCACATGTGGTATCGTAATTCACGAAATGCGTAAGCACAACCAAAAAGCGATGCTTGGATGGTTCGTCCTTACATTACTTTTAGGTGCAGGTTTCCTATTCTTCGAGATTGAAGAGTTCATTATGTATATTGGTGAAGGCGCAACAATTCAAACAAGTGCTTTCCTATCTGCATTCTTCGTTCTTCTTGGAACGCATGGAGCCCACGTAACAGGCGGTATCATTTGGGCAATTTGTGTTATTATCCAAATTTTAAAACGAGGTCTAACACCAGTTACAGCTCGTAAAGTATTCATTATCAGCTTATACTGGCATTTCCTTGACCTTGTTTGGGTCTTCATTTACACACTAGTTTACTTGAACGGGATGGTGGCGTAAATGGCTCAAAACAACAATCAAGCAAATGGGCATGCGCATAGCGGATTCCCTTGGTCACACGTTTTCGGATTTATTTTATCGCTTGCATTAACGTTTCTAGCGTTATACGTGGCACTTTACACAACATTGCCACTTTCAACAGTCTTAACAACTATTATCATCATGGCTGTTGCGCAAGCATTGTTACAATTAATTATGTTCATGCATTTAAAAGAAGGAGAAGGAAGAGTTCAAATTCTTACAATGATATACAGTTTCTTCGTTGCAACTGCAACAGTTGGTTTAACTGTATGGATCTTCTTCTCAATGTAATGTACATGAAAAAGACTGCTGAGATTCCTCAGCAGTCTTTTTTTATCCCCTCCCCTATTACATCCACATTACGGAATTAACAACAGAATCATGAAAAATATACTTATTATGACAAATGTTAAGAAAAGTCTTTCTTTATGAAATCGAATCCATATGCGTTGCTTTTCTACCTATTATATGGCTAAATAGGTACTATATTTATTTGAAGGGAGAGAACGCAATGGAACATCATACTTCTGTTCTATCACTTATGGTTATCGTTGCAATCGCGTTTTTCGTTCCCCTTTTGTTACAACGCTTTAAATTAAAAGCACTTCCTGTTGTCGTTGCAGAAATTATTGCAGGAATCTTTGTAGGTAAAAGTGGGTTTAATATTATTGAGCCAGATATATGGCTTCAAGTTTTATCAACATTAGGATTTATCTTCCTCATGTTCTTAAGCGGTTTAGAAATTGATTTTTCTATCTTTAAACAAAAAGGGAAAAAAAATACGACAAACGAGCCAAATACATTTCAAGCAGCAAGCATTATCTTCTTATTTATTTTCATCTTATCTTATGCCCTATCATTACTATTCGTATGGCTAGGATTCGTAGATAATGCAATGTTCATGACTTTAATTATTTCAACTATTTCTTTAGGTGTTGTTGTACCAACATTAAAAGAGAACAACCTAGGAAAAACTGCAATCGGACAAATCATTTTATTAGTTGCTGTTATTGCAGACTTAGTTACAATGATTTTACTCGCTGTTTTCGTCGGATTAAATTCCGAAAGCGGCCAGAGTATGTGGCTCTTACTTCTTCTATTCGGTGCCGGTATTGTCATTTACTTTATTGCAAAACGCTTTAAAAACATTCCATACTTAGATAGTTTAAAAGCTGGTAGTGTACAAATTGATACACGGGCTGTTTTTGCACTCATTTTAATCTTAGTTGGTTTATCGGAATCTGTTGGAGCAGAAAATATTTTAGGTGCCTTCTTAGCAGGCGTACTTGTATCGTTATTATCACCAAATGAAGATATGGTTGAAAAACTTGATTCCATCGGCTATGGTTTCTTCATCCCTATTTTCTTCGTAATGGTTGGTGTAAATCTAGAGGTATGGTCTATTTTCAAAGAACCTTCTAGCATGCTAATGATCCCAATCTTAATTGTAGGACTCTTTATTTCAAAACTCTTACCATCACTCGTCTTACGAAAATGGTATCCACGTAATATCGTACTTGGAAGTGCAATTTTATTAACATCGACACTTTCTTTAGTTATTGCGGCTGCACAAATTGGTGAAAAACTGGGGATTATCAGTCCAAGTTTATCTGCCTCTCTTATTTTAAGCGCAGTTATTACTTGTATTTTTGCACCTATATTATTTAAAAAAATGTTCCCAAAAGTAGAAACACCAAAACCAAAAGTAGCTATTATTGGCGCGAGCAGAATTACCCTTCCGTTATCACTAGATTTAAAACGAGAAGATTATGACGTAACGCTATATATGATGCGTCAAAACAAAATAAATGATGAAGAAGCGAAATCACATGACTTTCCTATCGTGAAATTAGATGACATCACAATTGCATCATTAACTGAACAAACAGCATTTGATGCAGATCGCGTCGTTGTTGCAACAAGCGATGATGAACAAAACTTATTATTGGCAGAACATGCAAAAGAGCTAGGTGTTGAACATGTTATTGCAAGTGTAGAAGATCCACTTCTACAAGAAAAAGCAACGCAAGAACATATCGCTGTATTCTCAACAATTAACTCTACACGTATTTTATTACGTGCACTTATTGATAAACCTAGTCTCGTTCGCTTAATTACAACAGCAAACGAAACAGTACGCGAAGTTGAACTGCGCAGCAATAAATATAACGGCATTGCGCTTCGCCGCCTCCCGTTTTTAGGTGATGTACTTGTCATTCAAATCTACCGCGGTAATAAAGCATTAATACCACATGGTGATACAAGACTACAACACGGTGATACATTACTTGTAACAGGTTCAAAAGAGCATATCGATACACTAAAAAACATATTAGAGTAAAAAAAATGCCCCCCACATAATTGAGGGGCATTTTTTAATTTTCATATGGTAAAATGTTACTATCACATATTATGAGGATGGATTACATTATGTCTATTGTAACTTTAGCTCTCTTATTATTAGCAGAAGTACTCGTCGCCATTATTCTCATCGGTGTTAGCATTGAAATTTGCAGCTATGGTTGGAAAAAATCAAATGGAGTTAAATACTCATGCCTTTTTCTTTCACTCCTTCTAGGAACCGCTAGTATACTCGGCCTTCTCGCTGCACCTGCATACTTCTTTATACAACTTATAGAAAAAGGTTTATAAGAAAGGATGATAATATGATTACTGTGCAGTATATTGATGCATCCGAGACACACTTATTACGCCAAGCGGTGTTGCGTCCCAATCAGTCCCTAGCAGACTGTAAATACTCTTCTGACTACGAAAAAGACACATTCCACTTAGGTGCCTTTATAAACGATGAGTTAATTAGCATCGCTTCCTTCTCAAAAGAAATATATCCTGATTTGCAAAATGGTATCCATTATAGACTACGAGGAATGGCAACATTACCTAACTTTCGGAACAAAAGAGCTGGAAGCTCCTTAATTCAGAAGGCAGAACAAATTTTAAAAGAACGGAAAGCAAACATTCTATGGTGTAATGGCCGTATTACTGTAACTGACTATTACAAGCGATTAGACTTTCAGGAGCATGGTGAAATCTTTGAAATTGAACCGATTGGCCTTCATAAAGTTTTGTATAAAAAGATATAAGAAAAGCTTTCCTCAATACGGGAAAGCTTTTCTTATATTTCAATCTTCACTTTTTATCTTTTTCATATATATGTAGATAAATAAACTAGGAACTAAAAAACAAGCAAACATAATAAGTGCTGTTATACTTATTTCTTTTATCGAGATATCTGGTGTTACAATGATACAAACAGCTAATATCCCAATAATAATACCTACTGGAATTAATAATAATTTCATGAAATAGCTACGTGACACTCCGCCTGTGTGCTCATATACCTCTACAGAATGTTTTAAATTTAAGAAGTTAATAACTACGATCCCGCCAATAAATATCATTAATAAATCCGAAACACTTTCATATCCTGCCTCTTGCAAGACATAGCGGTAAAAGATGATAGCTAGTATGACGATATTTTGTAAGATGAAAGCCAATCTAATATGTTTTAACCCTTCAATCATTAAACGTTCATCTTTCACGATTTTCATCCTATCACTCCTTTTCCTCCCAAAACAACTCATTCAACGTTTTATCTACTGCATAACAAATTTTCAAACATAAATCTAAAGATGGATTGTATTTCCCCTTCTCAATTAAACTAATCGTTTGCCTTGTAACGCCTACTTTTTCTGCTAATTGTTGCTGTGTTAAATCTAACTGAACACGCGCGACTTTTATTTTACTTACAGCCATTCATGTTCCTCCTCCACCTTTATTGTAACATATATATTCCTTTAAGTAATTTATATTTTACAAAACCAATTAAGTTTTCACCTTATTCCAATTAGTGCGGGCTAATACACAGTGGGGATCCTCCCTACTGCCTATAGTCTCACTTTATTATACACAAAAAAGGAGCCTCTCATAAGAAGCTCCCTCTCCTATATCTATATTATAAGAATAAATGACATCCAAATAAAATTGTAAATAAGTATAGTAATGGATGTACTTCCTTTCCTTTACCCTTCACAATTTTCAAAACTGGATATACTAAAAATCCAATTGCGATTCCATTTGCAATACTAGATGTTAACGGAATACCTATAAAAATCAAAAATGCTGGTAACGCATCTTCAAATTCATTCCAATTAATATCTCGAATGCTTTGTGCCATTAAACTACCTACTATAATTAATGAAGGAGCTGTAATAGCGGCCACACTTGATAAAGAAGCAATAACAGGACTGAAAAATGCCGTTATAATTGTTAGACCAACAACTACAATCCCTGTTAATCCAGTTTTCCCACCTGCAGCAATACCTGCTGACGATTCAATCGTCGCTGCTGTTGGGCTTGTTCCAAAGATAGAACCTGTAGTCCCTCCAATTGCATCTGCAATAAACGCTTTACCAAAACGCTTCTCTGTATTGTCTGTAATTAAACCTGCTTGTTTAATTAAACCAAGTAATGCACCTGTTGTATCGAATAAAAGTACAAGTAAAAATGAAAATACAACACCATATAATCCGTATTCAATTACATCTGAAAATGCATTGGTTGGGTTGGAAACGATAATACCCTCTGGCAAATGAGGCATCGCCACAATTTTATCAGCAAACTTCAATTGCCCTGTAAAGAAGGCGATAATTCCTGTCACAATCATACTAATAAATAATGCACCACTCACACGTAATGCCATTAATACCGCCGCTAATATTAAACCAATTAAAGTTAAAATAACAGCTGGAGAATGAAAATCACCAATCGTAACTAAATTAGACGGATGATCTACGATAATTCCAGAAAGGCGCAATCCAATAAAAGCAATAAATAGTCCAATTCCACCTGCAATTGCATGCTTTAAACTATCAGGAATTGCTAAAATTAACTTTTGCCTAAACGAAGTAAAAGATAATAAAAGAAAAATAATCCCCGTTACAAATACAGCTGAAAAGGCAACTACATATGTAATCCCTTCTGCCTTCTGTACAACAGAATAAGCAAAATATGCATTCATTCCCATAGCTGGAGCAATAACAATCGGGTAATTCGCGAAAATTGCCATACCTACTGTTCCAACAACGGTGGCAATAATTGTTGCTGTAAACGCTTGGTCAAATGGTACACCTGCATCAGATAATATTTTTGGATTGATGACAAGAATATACGCAAATGTAAAAAAAGTTGTGATGCCAGCTAAAAACTCTTGCTTCACAGAAGTGTTATATTTTTGTAATTGAAACATGCTTATGTACCCTTCCTACACCTGAATTATTATCACACATTCTTTTCTTACTAGTATGTGAGAAAATATAATACTTAATCTTAACAATCAATAAAAAGAAGAGTCAATATATTCCCTAATAGTTCGAATTTTAAGTTTAAGTCTGACAAGTACAGATGTAGTACAGTTCATTATGATTATTTTTGTAGCATAACAGATAGAAATGTTTTATAATTTGAAATAGTTAAATATTTAGCAAACGCATTCAAATATCGTTCACTCTACAAGGGGGATTCTTCTTATGCAGCACACAAACAAATCTGGAACTTTAAATCGTGGTTTAAAAGAACGACATATTACTTTAATGTCACTTGGCTCAGCTATTGGTGTTGGGCTATTTTTAGGATCCGCTTCCGCTATTAAACTAGCCGGTCCTTCTATTTTACTAGGCTATATGATTGCCGGACTCGTTATTTTTTTCATTATGCGAGCTCTCGGGGAAATGGCAATTGAACAACCTGTTGCCGGTTCTTTTAGTAAATATGCATATGATTATATCAGCCCACTCGCTGGTTATATTACTGGTTGGAATTACTGGTTCTTATGGGTTGTTACTTGTATGGCTGAAATTACAGCAGCTGGTATTTACATGCAGTACTGGTTCCCAGATATCCCGCGCTGGACTTGGGCATTACTTGCTCTATTGTTAATGAGCGCTTTTAACTTCTTATCGGTAAAAGTATTTGGAGAACTTGAGTTTTGGTTTGCTCTCATTAAAATTGTCACAATTATCTGTATGATAGTAGTCGGAGCTGGTATTATTTTATTCGGATTCGGAAACGGTGGTATCGCTACTGGTATTTCAAACCTTTGGTCACATGGTGGCTGGTTCCCAAATGGTTTTTCTGGGTTACTACTCTCCATGCAGATGGTACTATTCGCTTATTTAGGCGTTGAATTAATCGGTGTTACAGCTGGTGAAGCTCAAAATCCGAAGAAAACACTCGCAAAAGCAATTGATAACGTGTTTTGGAGAATATTACTGTTCTACGTAGGAGCTCTATTCGTTATGATGGCAATTTATCCATGGAACGAACTTGGTGAGAAAGGAAGCCCATTCGTATTAACATTCCAGCAAATTGGTATCGCAAAAGCAGCAGGTATTATTAATTTTGTCGTATTAACAGCAGCTCTTTCTTCTTGTAACGGTGGTTTATTTAGTACAGGCCGTATGCTATTTACATTAGCTCAGCAGAAAAAAGCTCCTGAAAGATTTGGTCGTTTAAATAAAAACGGCATTCCAAGCCAAGGAATTGTAGCAACTGCTATCGTTTTACTCATTGGTGTTATATTAAACTATCTCGTACCTGCAAAGGTATTTACATGGCTTACTAGCATTTCAACTTTCGGCGCAATTTGGACTTGGGGAATTATATTAGTTGCTCAAATTAAATTCCGTAAAAGCTTACCTACTCAAAATAAACAAAAGTTATCATATAAAATGCCTTTATACCCATTAAGCTCATATTTCTCACTCGTTTTCCTTGTATTAGTACTAGGTATAATGGCGTATTCAGAAGATACACGAATTGCATTGATTGTCGGCCCAATTTGGCTTATCGGCTTAGCAATCGTATATTACATGAAAGGGTTTCATAAGATTGATGAAACACCTAACTCAAAAATTAGTTAAGCAAAACACCCCTTCCTTATTACTTGGAAGGGGTGTTTTTATATCTATATAAATATTTCTCAACAAAATTCACGGTATTTTTACAATCTTTTAATATTTTTTATGTTTTCCGTCTTTATTTTTACAGAAAAATAAATTACATTATTAAAGCACATATATTTATTATTAGGGGGATTCTTCTATGAAGAATAAAAAATGGATTACATTTTCTTTAGCAACAGCAATTACACTAAGTATAGGGACCTCGTTCATACCGTCTACTTATGCCGAAAGCTCTGTAGACCCAGCTCCTGAAATTGCTGCAAAAGTTGTAAATCAAAACAATGGGAAGAAAGTATTATTCGATAATACACACGGTCAAACTGCTGGGACAGCTGACTGGGTTATTGACGGCGGCTTTTCTGACTTCGGAAACGGCATTGCAAAAAACGGATATCACGTAAAAGAACTTCGTAAATCAACACCTATTACGTACGAAGACTTAAATGGTTACAATGTATTTATCGTTCCAGAAGCTAATATTCCTTACAAAAAATCTGAGCAGGACGCTATGTTACAATATGTAAAAAATGGTGGTAGTATCTTCTTTATTGCCGATCATTACAATGCGGATCGTAATAAAAATCGCTGGGACTCTTCTGAAGTATTTAATGGATATAGACGCGGTGCTTGGGATAATCCAGCAAAAGGAATGTCTAATGAAGAAGCAAATTCACAAGCTATGCAAGGAGTAGAAAGCTCTGATTGGCTATCTGACAACTTCGGTATTCGCTTCCGCTACAATGCACTTGGTGATGTTTCAGCGAAAACAATTGTATCGCCTGAACAATCTTTCGGAATTACAAAAGGTGTTTCTTCTGTAGCAATGCATGCTGGTTCTACTCTAGCAATTACAAACCCAAAACTAGCAAAAGGACTTGTTTACCTTCCAGAAAATCCATCAAAATGGAATAACGCTGTTGATAGTGGCGTTTATAATGGCGGTGGTATTGCAGAAGGCCCATATGCTGCAATTGCAAAAATAGGACTTGGAAAAGCTGCCTTTATTGGTGACTCTTCTCCTGTTGAAGATGCAACGCCAAAGTACGTTCGTGAAGATTCTGGCCAAACAAAGAAAACTTACGATGGTTATAAAGAAGAAAACGATGCGATTTTATTAGAAAACATCGTAAATTGGTTATCGAATAAAGAGACATTTACAAGTTTAGATCAAGTAAATGGTTTACAACTTGATTCACCTACAGCTCTACAAACATTTGAACAGCCAAGCTTATCAACAGAACCACAACCTGAACCTTGGAGTGCACCAAATGCAGGTTATCAATGGTTTAATACAAATACTTTTAAACCAGGTTCATACGGTTATAACGGTGCGGTAACAACAAGCGACTACGTCGTTACACACCCTAGCATTCTACCAAACAATGAAATTTTCCAAATGAAGATTCAAGTAAACAACTTACTACCTAATACAACTTATAACAACTATTCTTTAGGTATATTCACTACTGGTGGAACACAAGTAGCAAAAGTTCAAAATACAAACGGCACTTGGCCATCTGCTTTCGGATATAGTAGTGCATTCTCTTTCACAACAAACAGCTTAGGCTCTGCTGAAAAAGTTGTAAATGTACAGATTGATTCAAATACAACTGGACAAGCAACGCTTCGTCTACGTCAAAATACAACAGCGAAATATAATGAAACTGTAACGATTAATAAAAAATAATGAAAAAGGCAATCCATACATGGATTGCCTTCTTTTCACTTCTCTTCTTTTGAGAAAAACATTCTTGAAATAACGATACCTATACTACCGACGATTAGGAATAACACTGCCCTAATCATCATCGAAACCTCCGGTAAGTCAAGTAGGAATAACTTCCCTACCGTTACTACTAATACGATTAATCCAGCATATAATATTTCATTCATCTGTCTATAACGGCCAAACCAAACTGCAAATAACGCATATATCATCCATAATAACGATACAGATACGCTAATTATACTTCCATCTGTAGAAAGAACTTCACCAATTCTAGTAATTGTAATAAATACAATGACCATTAACCAGTAGAGCGCTATAGAGTACACATACTTACCAAAACTCGCTAACACTTCTTTCGCTTGTCTCATGCAATAATAGAATGTTCCTATTAAAATAATATGAGCAACAAAGCCTGCCGAAATAAATTGATCAAACGGACTAAAAATCGTTTGTATCATTCCAATCGCGTAAATCGTTGCACTAACATACAATTTTATCTGTTGTTTTCCTTTAATAGAAGTAACCATTCCAAGGAAACCTTGTAATAATAGTACGATCGCTGCATTTACTAAACTATACTCGTATAAAATCGCTAAACTAAATGCTCCCATTGTGAAACCAAATAAGAGATTTGTAAATGTAGAATGTCTATTCTTCCTATACTCAAGCACAAACATAGCAGCGTGCACAATTGCACTAATAATTAATCCCCATGTTGTAAAATCAGGTATTTTTGAAATAGCTAGTATAAAGAACACTGCATTCGCACTAAATATCGCCAAACGCGGTTCTGGTATAAAACTTCTCTCCGTAAACATATGCCAAAATAATAGTAAATGAATCAAACCATATACAATCGTTAACTGTATTTGCAAGTTCTCTACTAATATTGACATAACAGCAAAGAAGACAAAAAGAACAATGGCCGCAACAGCGTAAGAAATCATATATAAATATTTATAACGATTTTTCAATCCATACCATAATAAACTAAGTGTTAACACTGTCTCATATCCAAAGAAAATATAAGGATTAGGAGTCGTACTATTTAACAAGAATGGCACGAAGAACGCTCCTACCGCTACGAAGATAGTAAGGTATTCCGAGTTATATCTTTTCGCTAAATAAATCCCTAAAATAACCCATGTAATATTAAAGAGAAACGCGATACTTGCCGGAATAAATGCATACAAATAATGTGCCGCAAACGTCGTTAAAACAATCCCCGAAATACTTCCTCCAACCAATACTAATCCTAACGCCTGCCGCTCTCTTTTAATTTGAATATCTCCTATATAATACAAACCGATAGATAATGCGATACCAAACACAATTCGTATTGCTGGTGTTAATAAACCAGCATCTATCCCTGCTTTAAATAACCAGATCACTCCAAGCAACATAATACCGACAAATACACGCGGTAACCACGTTTGACAAAACTTAATAATATTAAATGGCTCTGGTTTAAAAGCAGATATATCTACTTGTTTTACCTCACATTCTTGCAAAGGCTCTTTTATCTTAACTATTTCTTCTTTTGGCTTTTCCTCCATTACCGTTTCAATATATTCTTTCTTATCCTTACTAACATGTTGCTGAGCGTTTTCTACTTCTATTTCCCTTTGCTTCACCTTTAATTCAGCAAGTGCTTCTTGAATCGTTTCAATTGCCGTTTCGAGTGCTTCTATTTTCTTATCCAAATCCTTCTTCATATGCTACCCCCTTATTCGTAACTCTCATTAAACCTATATATTACCAATTACCTTTATCATACTCTTAGTCTATTCATTTTCAATAGTATTTTTCCAAAAAAAGAAAGGTGTCTTCCCAAAATAGGAAAACACCTTTTTACTCATTTATTCTTATTTAAAGCAATGCTAACGATGAAACCAAGACACATGCCTACAATAGCTGGAACAATCCATCCAACACCTTCTGTATAAAACGGAATGTATTTTAATACTGACGTCCACTGATTCATCATTACATTTTTATTTAAAATATCAATTGCACTAAATATTGCTACAATCCAAACAGTTACTGTATATACGTATGCATACTTCCCAATATACTTATGGAATAACCCTAGAATAATAAGCGTTAATGCAATTGGATAAATAAATCCAAGAATTGGTACTGATACTTTTAAAATTTGCGTTAATCCTAAATTAGCTAAGATCATACTAACAACGCTTACTATAAATGCCCACACTTTATAAGATACTTTCGGAAATGCACTCGAAAAAAATTGACTACAAGACGTAACAAGTCCAATTGAAACACATAAACATGAGATAGTAAAAATAAGACCTAATAAAACGACTCCGCCCTGTCCAAATAATGTAGTCATAACTTGTGCTAACACTTTGGCACCGTTATCAAATGTTCCTAATGAGCCACTAATTGCCCCCACATATCCAAGGATGACATAAATAATCGATAATAATAGTCCTGCCCCGATTCCAGCAATACTCATATATTTCGCTAAACCTTTATCATCTTCAATACCCTTTGCACGTAATGCATTTGCAATAACAATTCCAAAGATTAAAGCAGCTAACGCATCCATTGTTAAATATCCATCTAAAAACCCTTGAAACATAGGAGCTTGGCCATAGTTCCCTATTGGTTCTTTCATATCTCCTACTGTTGTAAACATACTCTTTATAAAAATAAGTGCAATCATACATAATAATAACGGCGTCAAGACTTTTCCAAACAACCCCATTAGTTTAGATGGTGATAAACTTAACCAGTAAACAATACTAAAGAAAATAACTGTGTAAAACAATAATACTCCGCTTCCTGCTTCAGGGAATAACTGACCTGGCCCCATTTCAAAGGCTAAACTTCCCGCACGTGGTATACCAAGCCCAGGTCCAATAAATACATACACGATACATGGAAAAATAATTGCAAATGAAGAATGAACTCTACCCGCTAACGTTTGAAAACTTCCTGCTTTTGCAATAGAAATAACACCTAATATAGGAAGACCTGTTGCTGATATAATAAATCCTACTAACGAAATCCACACATGTTCTCCTGCTTCATATCCAAGAAAAGGTGGGAATATAAGATTCCCTGCTCCAAAGAACATCGAGAATAACATAAGACTAATAAGTAAAATTTCTTTTTTCTGTAACAATTTCATTTCTTTCTCCTTCTTTAATTTCATCTTTTATGAAATCAATTCCACATATAAAAAAAGTACAATAACCCGCTTCCTTACAAAGAAAACATAGTCCATAGTCTATCACAAAAGAAACACCCCTTCTATAGCTATTCCCTTTTTCCAATCTCTTCTGAAAAATCAACCTTTATTGACTTATAATAGTTAATAAAGTAAAATATTAAATGTACAAAATTATTAACTTTGTTTTTGTTTGTGTCAGGAGGAAAATAACATGGAATCAGCGATACAACTAGAAAGAGAACAACAAAGAAAAAAGAAACATCCTCCAGGTTTATACTTACTCTTCTTTACAGAAATGTGGGAAAGATTTAGTTACTATGGATTACGAGGATTATTAACATTATATTTAACGACAGCTTTAGTAAGCGGTGGTCTTGGGTTTAGTCCCGCATGGGCACTCTCTATTTACGGATTTTATACTGGAGCCTGTTATTTCACACCAATGATTGGTGGATACTTAACAGACCGTTTTCTAGGTAGACGAAAAGCAATCACAATTGGTGGTATAACAATGGCAATCGGTAACCTTACACTATTTGCCTTGCAAAACCAATTAGGCCTATACCTCGGATTAGCGCTTATTATTATCGGTAACGGATTCTTCAAACCGAACATCTCTACACTGGTTGGAGAATTATACGAAGAGAACGATCCAAAACGTGATAGTGCATTTACCATTTTCTATATGGGTATTAACGTCGGGTCATTTTTAGCTCCACTCGTTTGCGGGTTTTTATCAGAAAATTTATTCAAAACAACAGTTGATGGCGTTGTACATTACGGATTCCGTTACGGTTTCTTAGCCGCTTCAATCGGAATGATTATTGGACAAATTTTATTTACAACATTATCAAATCGCTTCCTTGGTGATATCGGTAAAAAACCAACTCGCGATTTACAAACAACAGATGGACAACCATCAGTAGGAGATACACCGTTAACAAAAAAAGAAAAACAACGTACCGCAGTTATCGTCATTTTAACATGCTTCGTTGTCTTCTTCTGGGCTGGCTTTGAACAAGCTGGTAGCTCGTTAACATTATATACAAACAAATTTGTAGACCGCTCTGTGTTCGGATGGGAAGTTCCAACATCTTGGTTCCAATCGGTCAATCCATTATTTATTATTTTACTTGCTCCAGTCATTTCTGCATTATGGGCAAAACTTGCAACTCGCAAGCGCGGTGATTTAAAAATCCCAACTAAAATGGGACTTGGTATGATCTTGCTTGGTATCGGTTATATCATTCTCGTTATCGCTACATTAAAAACAGGTAGTGATGAACATAACATTACAGAAAAAGCAAACTTACTATTTATCGTCTTTACGTATCTTTTCCATACGTTAGGTGAGCTATTCTTATCACCTGTCGGACTATCAATGGTTAGTGCGCTTGCTCCGGTAAAATTAGCATCTTTACTAATGGGTGTATGGCTAGCAAGTTCAGGTATCGCCAACATTTTAGGCGGACAACTTGCAAGCTTCACAACCTCACTTGGATACGCTGAAGTATTCACGGTTATTGGCGCTGTGGCAATTGTATTAGGTTGTGTTTTATTATTAATTTCTAAGAAATTAGTGAAATGGATGGATTAAAAAAGATGAGGAATTTCTCCTCATCTTTTTTTATGCCGTTTTACCTTTTTCTATTGCTTGTTCGTACAGCTCTTTATGTTCTTTATATTCACTTGGTACGAAACTCTTATAGAAGAATGAGAACCAGCTGTCTCCCTTTTTATACCCTTCTTCTCGAATTTCTGCTGCTTTTTTATTCAATTTAAACCCTTCAGTAAACCATTTCTTTAACAATTCATTTCTTTCATACTTAGCAGGAACTTTTAAATTATAGTTTTCAAATGCATACTTATAGCCAGCCTTTTCTACTGCCTTTTTTGTAGACTTATAGCCTTTTTCATACGCTGTTTCATATGCCTTCACGTATACTTCCTTCTCTCTATTTCCAGGATTCTTTTCAGCTAGTTCTTTCCCTGTCTTTTCTCCTAATTCAGCTTGTTCTTTTTCAATTTTTTCTGTTCTTTCTTTATTCCCTACTTTGAACCCGTCTACAAAGTTTACCTTAAACTCTGGAGCAACTTGACTATCGTCCATCGTCTCTTGTGCTAAACCTTGTTCTTTTCCTTTTTCAAAATGCGTTTTCTTCTGCTCTTCTAAAGACCATGCGGCTGCATAAGTCGCTTTAAACGCTTGTTTATATGCATCAGATTTTCCAGCTACATGCACTTCTGCATCATTTTTTCCTGCTTTAAAATCAGTTTCTCCATTCTTTTGACCTTCAAGTTGACCTTTTTCCATATCAGCTTGGCGCTGCGCTTCCTCTTGCTTACGTGCCTCTTCAGCTTTTCTTTGTTCTTCGGCTACACGTTGTCTCTCTTCTTCAGCTTTACGCTGTGCTTCTGCTTGTCTCTCAGCTTCTACAGCACTATTATTATTCTGGCTAGGAGCTGGGCTCGTTGCACCACTACTAGAAGCTGGTTTATTGTGATAATGATATTCCCCGTACTGTAATCCCCATTTCTCACAATTTGTACGACACGTATGTCCGCCATTAGCATCTGTACGCCCTGGATGCGCATAAGCTGAAATTGGAGCTACCAATAACGCTATACTCGTTGTTAAAAGAAGTTTCTTCACCTGTTGTCTCACTCTTGTTCCTCCCAAAATATAGAATTATAACTTTATTATACATAAATAGAAGAATACTTAAATACAAACCAAAACATTCTATTTTTTCTCAACATTAGTAAAAAAGAAGGTGAACTCT
Organism: Bacillus sp. AFS012607; assembly: GCF_002558005.1. NCBI lineage: Bacteria > Bacillati > Bacillota > Bacilli > Caryophanales > Bacillaceae > Bacillus > Bacillus sp. AFS012607. Next base: position 165,003 of record NZ_NTVM01000023.1, on the reverse strand, counting down.
TTAAAGAGTTCACCTTCTTTTTTACTTCTTCGCCTTCGTTCCTACTAAATCACCAGCAACAACATAACGCTTAGAATTATCCTTTACAGATACACATGTAATAAGCGTTATCTCATCTTTCCCATGATCCTCCACAACTTCCCACTTATCAGGAGTTACTTCAGATACACCAGTAACCGCATACTCATATTCATTTTCATTGTCATACAAATAAATTTTATCGCCTTTTTTCAAAGAAGCTATATCACTAAATAAAACACCTTTTTTAGACATGTTATGTCCTGCTAGTGCGTAATTTCCTTTTCCCATAACTTGATTCTCTTTTACTGTCGCTGCACCTGTTAATAAGTTTTTTTCAGTAGAAGCTTTCAAAACAGGCAGTTCTACTGAAACACTTGGAATCGAAATACGACCAATTACTTGTTTCTTATCTAATGATGCATTCGCTACTTCCGCCAAGTCTGGTTGATTAATTTTGGAAGCATCTACAAATTCCGTCTCATGCTTTTCATAATCCATCTTTTGAACAGCCTGCACATTTTCAGTCTGTTTCTTTTCAGCCTGATATCCATCATAAAATGGCTTTCCAATTAACACGCCACCTACAACAAATAGCAGGATTGCTACTATACTATAAATTCTTTGCTTATTCATATACAATTCCTTTCCCTTACAAAATCTTACTCTATATAAAATGATAAAATAATATCGCCATATGTACAAGTATTAGCTGAAAAGAAACCTTCTTGCCGGTGCAAGAAGGTTTCTTTTTAAGCTAATTTATTTCTGTATAATGATACGTGAAATACTGTCATTTGAATAAAGAAAATAGAAAATAGAATATATAATGGGTATCCAGGAAGATATTCATTAATAATAGGCGAAAAAGTTAAAAATCCAACTGCACAAGGTAACACAAACCATAACGATACAAATGTTGTTCGACAAGCTTTATCCGTAATCGCTTTTTCACGTTCATCTTCTAGTGGAAATAATAATGGATACATCCAAAAAGATAAATTCTTATATTTTTTCTTTTGAATTCTATAAAAAATTGTAACTATAATAGCTCCAATAAATAATAAAATAAATGGTACTCCATTAACCGCTACTTCAAACGGGAATTTCTCGTTTTTAAATATGTCTGCTAACTCTGTAATAACACTATAAAATTCAACAAATGTCCAGCATGCTAGTGCAGTATAGAGTACATTTATAATATAAGAAAAACCAATTCTACTCATCCTCTTCCCCCTCCTTATTTAAAACAAACACGTCTTCCATCTTTAACTGGAATACATCACAAATCATCAATGCTAGTAACAATGAAGGAACGTAATCCCCTTTTTCAATTGCAGCAACTGTTTGTCTCGTCACTCCAACCTTTTCTGCTAATACACTTTGTGAAAAATTAAAACGAGCTCTTAATTCTTTTACTCTGTTTAAAATGGTCAAATTTACCACCTCTCACCATTATTGTATGCTATCCTTAACAAAATGTAAACTTAACTTAACATTAATATTGTAAAAAATCCAACTCTACGTATTGTAAAGTTGGATTACGTTTTAGTTTAAAATTGTAACTTTAACGATTTTTCTTCCCCATTGACTAGAAGACCCTTTATCAGGCATTAACACATCAATTCTGTTACCTTTAATCGCTCCACCAGTATCTGCTGCAATTGCGACTCCATAACCTTCAACATTTACAGTTTTGCCTAATGGAATAACACTTGGATCTACAGCAATTAATTTCATTCCTGGGTTTGCAGTTAGATTATAACCTTTACCACCTGGTCCCCATGCAGAAAATACTTGTTGACCTGACGCATAACCATTTTCCGCTGGATCAGCTGTATAAGCTGTAGCTTCTACATAAATTTCTTTCCCACCAGCAGTTGGCTTAGAAGGTTGTGCAGGTTCTACCTTCGAATTATTATTAGCAACTGGTTCTGCCGGTTTACTAGCTTTTTCTTGCTTTTGCTTTTCAGCAATTTCTGCTTGTGCTTTCGCTAAAGCTTCTTGCTCAGCCTTTGCAGCCGCTTCTGCTTTTGCACGCTCTTCCGCTGCGATTCTTGCTGCTTCTTGTTCACGAGCAATTGTTTCTTGTACTGCCTTCATATTTGATTCAATTTTAGCTTTCTCTTCCGCTGCTAAATTAAGCTGACTTGCAACCTCATTATATTTAGCTTGAACTGTTTGTAAGTTATCTTGACGTTTTTTCAAGTTATCTTGCAGTTCAGCTTGCGCTTTTGCTAATTTTTGTTTGTCTACTACTAAAGATGCTTCTTTTTCGTCAATTGTTTTCTTATCTTCTTCAATTTGACGAAGATCTTGTTCTTGTAGACGTAAAATTTCTTTATCAGCTTCTAGAATAGTAGAAACTGCGTTCATACGTTGTAAGAAGTCTGCAAAGTTTTTTGACTCTACTACAACTTCTACTACTAAACTTGTATTTGAACTGTTTTGAACAGAAACCATACGTTTTCTCATAATGTCTTTACGAGCAAGGACTTTATCCTCTAAAACGACAATTTCTTCCTTTTTTTGTTCAATCTGCTTATGTGTTTCATCGATTTTACGTTGAATAGCAGCTTGATCCTCTTTATTTTTTGCAATTGTATTATTTAAATTATGTAGTTCGTTTTCAATACCTTTAATTTCTTTACTAACAGCTTGCTTCTCTTGCTCTTTCTTTTGCATTTCTGCATCGTTTTGTTGCAATTGCTGTTGCATGTTGTTAAGTTTCTCGTCGTTTGACTCTGCTTTAACAGCGACTGTACTAGAAAGACCGATAATTCCTGCTAATACTAGACAGCTGATTCGCTTAAAATAGTTCATAATCCGACTCCCTTCTTATACAGTTATACATGATTTATTTTACAGTTTGTTTACAAAACGATTAAATACAGTTTATTTTTCGTGACAAAAAAAAGAGAATTATGAATAAAATGTAATAGATTCTTAAATATTTAACAATTCCTATATTTAAAAAATACAAAAGATGCTAAAATCCAAATATAGAGAAAATATAACTTTCGAAGGCGGTTGAAATAAATACATGTTTACTCAAAAGAAATCACTCCAACATACAATTGCTCAATTAGAAGAGCGTATACAAGAATTAGAAGCAGAATTGAAACAAAAAGATATTGAAAAACAAGAGACTATTTCGACTATCCACGATCGTGTACAAAGCGTTGTACAAGAGCATCAACTTGTAAATAACCAACACAATACACTCCAAAATTTAGTTCAACAATTAAGTTCATGTTTCGAAAATGTTTCAACACGTACGACACATTCCAATGAGTTAAATAATGAAATGTTGCAAAAGGAACAAAGCTTAATTCAGTCTATTGCAGAAATTATTGACTGCTCTAATGAAGGAAAAGAATCCGTTCACCGCTTACTTATTGTAATTAATAAATTAGGTGAACAATCTCAACGCACGTCTAATAGTATGAATCATCTAAGCGAACGCTCAAAGGAAATCGAGCAAATTGTAGAAGTCATTCAAAACATTGCAGCACAAACAAATTTACTTGCCTTAAATGCGAGTATTGAAGCCGCACGTGCTGGAGAGCACGGTAAAGGATTCGCTGTCGTTGCCAATGAAGTAAGAAAACTAGCGGAAAGTACAGCAGAAAGCACAAAAAACATCGGCAACTTAACGAAAAAAATTCAAGAAGAAATTGAAAAAGCATACGATAATACAAAAGATAATTTACATTTAGTCGATGAAGGTGTAGAAATGAGCGCCGATACAAACGCTAGAATTGAAAATATTTTAGTTATGATTCAAACGTTACAAAATGGCGCTACAAATGTTATTAAGGCTATTGAAAACCAAAAGTCTTGTAATGATGACATATTACGAGAATTCGCTAATACACAACAAATGTTCCAAAAATTAAATACTACTATTATGAATCATATTCATGATGCTGAAAAAGTCGATGTTCAATTGTCTAAAAGTCTTCAAGGAACAGTAACTTCTTAATTAAAAATAAAAATCCCTTATACTGCTATAAGGGATTTTTATTTTATTTCGAATATTTATTTCTTTTCAATATTCATCCATATCTTTGTTATAATGGAAAAGTTGTTTCTTTCAACTAATAAACAAGGAGGTTATTATGGAACAATTTTACTACGTTTTAAAATATTTAATTCTCGGTCTGTTCCAAGGACTAACAGAACCAATTCCGATTTCTTCAAGTGGTCACCTCGTTTTAGCACAACATTTGCTAGGACTAAAAATAGAAGGATTTAGCTTCGAACTACTTGTTAATTCAGCTTCATTATTAGCTGTATTACTTATTTATAGAAATGATTTAATTCGTCTGACGAAGAATGGTCTCTCTTATATATTTACAAGAGCAGAAGACGCGAAATCAGATTTCTTCTTTATTATTTATCTTGTTATTGCAACCATTCCAGCAGGTGTTATTGGTGTTTTATTTAAAGATTACATCGATCAGTACTTAAAAGGTGTGAAGATGGTTGGGATTTCCCTTCTTATTACTGCTGTCGGCCTTTGGATTATTAGAAATTTACGCGGTCGTAAAAATGATGGCGACCTTTCTATGAAAGATGCAATCATCGTCGGATTAGCACAAGCTTGCGCACTGATTCCTGGAATAAGCCGATCTGGTGCCACAATCGTAGCAGCAATGTTACTTGGTATGAAGCAAGAAACAGCTCTTCGCTTCTCATTCTTACTATACATTCCTGTTAGCTTAGGTGGCTTATTGTTAAGCATTACAGACATTGCAAATGATCCAAATCTAGACACATTATTCGTACCATATGTCGTTGCATTCATCGCAACATTTATCATGACGTATATTTCACTAAAATGGTTTATGAACATTATGGCAAAAGGAAATTTAAAGTATTTCTCTTTCTATTGTATTATCGTAGGTGTACTTACTCTTATTTTCTTATAAAGTGAAACTTACAAATCGAAAGCGAGTCATTCTATTACACTAGATGACTCGCTTTTTTATACCTTTATTAAGTTAAAACCTATCATTCACTTCGAATTTTCATAATATTATAATAATTATTAAGTTCACTATTATAGTAAAGCTATCTTTCCTACTATTATCGTAAAAGAGGTGTTTATATACTTATAGTTACTAAACTCATTCACATTAAGTACGGATATGAAAGTGAGCTACTTTGTGAGCTTAAACAATATTATCCTTCCCCTGGAACGAACGGTTTTATTAACATAGAGTTTTCACATGTTCATCGTACAAATGATAAGACAGAATATATGTTTCGTATGTTATGGAAAACACAACAAGATTACCATACATGGCTTTCTCAAAGAAAAGGCCATGAAACTTTGAGGTACAAAATACAAGGCTATATCCTTTCTTCCAAATCAAATGCTACCTATGTGCATTAACTCTTCTCTTTTTATTCCTTGCGAGGAGAAAAATGATAAAGTGAAACTTTAATCCTCACCAATCGTGCTTCCCACAAATAGCGGGATAAAGAGCCCTCTTACTTTTCATACTGTAAGAGGGCTTCTCTTATGCATACACTTTCTTTTCTTGACAATACAAACGAATAACATGTTTATTTTGTTGAAATACATCATGCGTCAGACGAATAATAATAAAGTTTCGTTTTGTTTGATCATCATGAACAAAAATCTGTTCTCCCTCCTGAAAACGCCATGCACTTTCAAAAGTCGTAATATGATCCCCACTTACAGAAAAAAGTTCATATCGCATCTCTTGTACCCTCTCTCAACTTACATAATCATAATATCCTCATATTAAATTTATTATAACTTAATTCCTATAAAATTAGTAATTATTTCTATTTCGAAAGATTTTAACTTTGTATTTAAATATTTTTAGCGCTATAATGATAAACGAATTTTTATTGAAAGGAGTTTCACTTTGACTGCATATTTATTTCCAGTAAAAACAGCATTTATTTTATTTCCTTTTTTAGCAATGTTTCTTTTAATCCCTTTTCTAATATTTAATTATCGAAAATACGGTTATTTAAATAAATGGCGCTCATTTATTTTATACTCATTATTACTTTACTTATTAAATGCCTATTTTCTTGTTATTTTGCCGTTGCCACAAACGTTTGATACTTGTAGCCTACAATCGGCTAATACACAACACATGCAACTCTCACCATTTTATTTCATACAAGAGATTAGTAGTCATACATCGGCAGTTTTAACGAAACCGGCTACTTATTTCTACTTATTAAAAGAGTCTGCTTTTTTACAAGTTGCATTTAATGTTCTATTAACTGTTCCATTCGGTATTTACTTACGTTATTATTTCCGACGTAGTTTCCTACAAACAATTTACATTTCCTTTTTCCTTTCACTATTTTTCGAGCTAACACAAGTGACTGGATTATACGGTATATACAATTGTGCATACCGATTATTTGATATCGATGATTTGTTTTTAAATACATTAGGTGGCGTAATTGGTTTTATCATTGCACCAATATTTACGTACTTCCTTCCAAAAACAAACGAGTTAGATAGTCATATTAATTTAGAAACGAAACCAGTCGGATTCATTCGTCGCCTTATCGCGATGCAAATTGATTGGATTTTCTTATCTATCGTTGTACCTGTCATTAAAAACAAAGGAAATTCTTTCTTCGTTTCTAATATGCAATCTTACACCAATATGTATGAACTCATTTTCATTACGTGTTCAATCCTTATTTACTTTATTATTATTCCATACTTTACGAATGGAAAAACAATTGGGAAAGCATTGCTTCGCATTCACCTGAAAGGAAAATCAGATCGTATTACATTAAAAGAACTATTTATTCGATACGGTATATTTTATTTTGCATTAGGCGGAATCAATTATATTCTTTCTAGTAGTTCTATGTTAAATCATACAGAACCTTTAGTATTACTCGTTACGTTGTTATTCCTATTCATCATTAACGGCCTGTTTATTATTCATGTTTTACTGCATGTGTTTAGCCGTGATAAACTACTATTTTATGAGCATATTAGTCATACAAGAAATGCAATTACACTAAAAAAAGCTGACAAATAATTATTTGTCAGCTTTTTCATATACATAATGTGAAACTTTAATCAACCCTCCCAAAACGAGCGGTTATCTCCCACCGAATTTTGAGATGGGAGTATTACTGCCCGTTAATGCGGGATAAATAACTTTTCTGCATAAGGATTAAAAAACATTCCAAGTTCATCTAGAGACTTCCTCGCCTGTAAAAACGAATGAAACTCTGGATATATATCTTGTAATTGCTCATACGATAATGTATGCATTTTCCCCCAATGCGGACGCCCTTCATACTTCAGAAAAATTTTTTCCACTTCGCCAAAGTAAGCAGCATATTTCATACCTTTATACATATGAACAGCGATATACGCTGAATCTCTTCCATAGGCTGGACTAAGCCATATATCATCACCTTTCACATAGCGGCATTCGATCGGGAAGTGCACCTTATACTTTTTCTTTTCAATAAGATTTGAGATTTCTTCTACCACAGTCCTCATATACTTTGAAGGAATGCTATACTCCATTTCATAAAATGGTACCGTACGTGATGTAGCAAATACTTCATAGCTCGGGCCAATTATTTTTGTGTTTGGTACAGCCTTAGCTGATAATCGACTCACTCCTTTACTTATAGAAGGAAACCATTTACACCCTTTAGATAGTAAAGAGAACATCCTATTTTCAAGTAACTCCACCTTTAGTTTATGCCATTTCAAATCACTGCCTGTATTCGTTGTTTCGTTCGTAAGTTTTACTTGTACTTCATCAGAATAAGGAAAAACGAAAAATTCAAAGTGACGATGCTTCTTATACTCTTCTAGTTTGTTCATTACAGTAGATAATGACTGTTTTTCACTTTCATAAACGAGTGAATACGCTGGAATAACCTTCAATTTTATCTTTACAATGATACCTAACATTCCAAGTGACAACTGAAACGCTCTCCAATATTCTACGTTCTCAGCTTCCGAACAAACTATACTCTCACCATTAGATAAAACTGCCGTAATCTCTATAACTTGTGTTGATAAGCTCCCAAAGGTAATACCCGTTCCATGAGTCCCCGTACTAATCGCTCCTGCAATAGATTGCGAATCAATATCCCCTAAATTTTCTTGCGCATAACCTTTTTCCTCAAGTAACTTCCCTAAATCATATAACTTTGTTCCTGCCCACACTTCAGCGACCATCTTCTCTTCATCAATATTCACAATGCCCTTCAATTCATCTAAAGAAACTAAAACTTCTTCCGTTTGCACAAGGGGTGTAAACGAGTGTCCTGAACCAACAACACGAATTTTCTGCCCCTTTTTTCGTGCAACCCCCACTACTTCTACTACATCTTGTATACTTTCTGGATACATCGTATAATGCGGCGTCCCTTCTACATTCCCTGTCCAATTCCTCCACCTTTGTCCCTTTATAGAAAGCATTGGCCATCCCCCCGATATGTTGAATACTCCCCAACAATCTCTCCTTGTTTAACACGATACAAAAAAGGAAAGCATTCACATAATTCACCAGCCTTACTATGACGAAACAAAATGGACTCTCCTATGTCCACTCTTTCCTCGCCGTTATAAAATATTGGCGTTTGTACCTCGCCAGCACCTTCTAAAGCTAATAGTTTTGCACCCTTTGGTCTCCAAACTTCAGGCTCTTTATCTTTTCCAACTGCTCCTGAAGCAATATATCCACCACCTAGGCAAGTGTAAATAAACGGGACTGGTTTACGCACAACTGGTAAGGCAAATCCGACCGCTGGATGAAATTTCACCTCTTTATAATAATCAAACAGCTTCGGAGAATAAAAAGCAGAACCTATTGTAATCTCTGAAACTGAATTATCTTTCTCAGTTGTTTTTATGCTTCCTGTTCCGCCTCCATTTACAAACCTTAGCTCAATACCAAGTTTTTGTATTGCTTTTACAATATATTCTCTTCTTTCTTTAACTTCTAGCACTGATTTCTGCTTTAAATACGAAATCACTTTACTTTTCAGCCATTGATTCGGTATATGGTCTCCCACCCCAGCAATTTGAGCTTCATAACCCATCACACCATCTAACATTAAATATGATGACCTTCTCACCTTTTCTACTACTTTCAACGCATCCTGCACATTTTTTACTGGGGATCTTTGTACACCAAAATGAAATTGAAAGAAACGACTACTCATATCAATATCCAAACAAACACGAAAACATCCTTTAGATTTCTCAGCAATTTTTTCTAAATACACAATATGCTCTTCACAATCCACCATACAAGTTATAATGAAACCTTTCTTTGTTAGCAAACTAATTTCATACAAAGCTCTTTCATCATAAGCAGGATATCCAAGCAATAAATCATTAAATCCTTGTTCTATTAAAAATAAAGTCTCTCTAGGTGAAAAGCACATAATACCTTGAAATCGATCATTTGCAGCTAAAATCTTTTGCATAATCGGAACAGAACGTAACGATTTACTCGCTATACGAATCTTCTTATTTCCACTTAACTCTATAATTGATTGAATATTTCTATCTAAAGCCACTTCATCCAAAAATGCACACGGTAATGGAACTTCTTTAAAAATTCCTCGATCCACATTTTTCTCTCCTCTTCTCAATATGTCTTATACATATTGGAAAGAAAGTGTGATTTTCCTGTTTGCAAATAAAAAAAGTTTCTTCTTTACGAAGAAACTTTTTGAAACTACTTCATAGAAATAGTCGCCTCTACTGGATAATGATCAGAGTAATCATTATACGTATATTTTTGGAACCATGATGTAACAGTCCATTGTGGAGATTTCGGCTGTAACACCTTATTCTCTATATACGATGGGTTCGCATGGTCTTTGCTTGCAATAATATAATCTAAATACTCGGCAGGACTATCAGGGAAATTATATTTTGCAATACTGTTTGTCGTTGCATCCCAAGTCGCTGTATGTCCAGTATAAGATGGTACAGAAGCGTTCAATGTTTTAAACATAGATGTATACTCTGAATCATTCTTGTTCTCTGCATTTATTTTATTTACGTTCATATCACCACCAATTAACACATACTCATTATTTGGTATATTTTTATTTTTAATAAAATCTTGAATTTCTTTTAATTGGTTCGTACGTACAGATGCAGGTGAAGTTTTTCCGCACATACTATCTTCAGCCTGCAAATGCGTCCCAATTACGTGAATGAAACGATCATTTTTCTTAATTTTCGTATATACAAATCCTTTATTCGATAAATTATCTGGCCCGCATCCTTTTGCAAATACATATTGAATCTTTTCAGCGATTGGCCATTTGCTGACAATCGCAACGCCACCATCTTCAGGAGTTGAAGATGAATAGTTCCCTAACGTTTTATCCCATTCGCTTCCACTACTACGACCTAATACTGCTGTTTGATTTGGATATTCTTTCTTCAAATTACCTAATAAACGATCTGATGCGCTATTATCAAACACTTCATTTAATATAACAACATCTTGATTCTTTATATAATCTGCCGCCCCAATTAAATCAGCACGCTCAGTTTGTCCCCAGTTTGGATATAAGTTTGTTGATAGCATATATACATTATGCGTCATCACTTTTAATGTATCATTTTGATTTGTAGATGCTTCTGCTTGAGCTGACGTTCCGCTATATAAAGCTCCTAAACCAACACCTAAGCTAAGTACACCTTTTAGCAATTTACCTTTCACGTTTCATACCTCCATGTATTGTATAGTGATAAAAAGGCCAAATACTCTATTCTGAGATTTGACCTTCTTCAAATACTTAACGATTTCCGTACGTATCAAACCAAAGCTGAATATATCCAGCAGTAACACGTTGTGCATCCATTAAACGCTTACCTGTCATTGGTGTAACTTCAGCGCGCCATTTATCTGCATATTCTTGTGATACAGCTGCTCTTACGAACCAATCTTTCGTATTATCATTTACAATGCCAGCATAATCTTGCTTCGCAACTACTGCCGCTCCATGAATCCAATCTTCTGGATTCGTACCTTTCCAGTTCCAATACCCATTTCCATCCGTTACTTTATAATTATCTTTTATCGTATCTACAAAGTTTTCATATTTAGAATGGAATCCTTGTGGATACGAAAGATTCGTAAAGTTTGCCGCATGCATCGGTTGGTTTACATCACCTAAATAATGAAGAGATAATCCTAAATAGAAGAATGCTTGTTTCATATCTTTATTTTTGTAAGACTCACCAGCTAATTTAAAATATTTAGCTCCAGTTTCCTTTGCCTGCTTTGCATACGGAATATAAGTTTTCCCATTGTCAGGGTCATAGAAATGTGAAGCAAATGTGCTATTATCATAATAAGGATTTTCATAGTCAGCAGCATAAATACCGTTCTCTAACTCAGTACGCCATTCATTTAATAGTGCAACTCGATCTTGTTTTACAAGTGTTGTATTACGAGACATAATATCAATTGCACGATTTACAATCCATAAATGAGAATTCACGCCTTCTTTATGTTTATCTTCAGCAGACCAGCGCGGAATAACTCCAAATCTCTGTCCCCCATCATTTTCATGAGCAAATGCAACACTTTGTAATGGAGCAACTAATGTAATAGCTGCCGCTAAAGCAAGTACTTTCTTTTTCATATAAAATCCTCCATTTTATAATTGAATTATTGTAAACATTTTGTTAGGATCCTATGATGTCATCCGGTTAACCTATGACTAGAATATCCCACCTTTCATGAAAATTCTATCACTAAATCAAAATATGCAAATGTTCATATCATTATAACTTTATACACAGTGAATATAATGAATGAATACACTTTCATTTTAATAAACTATTATTAAGGCTTGTCTAAACTAATGTAAAAAAAGAGTAAAGCACCCACATGCTTTACTCTTTTTTTCTATTCGATAATATACTTGGCAATTGTACATTAACTGCCAACTTATGTATAAATCCAAACACTAATCCGATCCCTATAAATATGTATAATATCGTAAATATCTTTCCGAAGTCAGTTTGGGGACTAAATTGCCCATCACCGACAGTAGTCAGCGTCACAACGCTAAAATATAAAGCATCCAGAGGACGTAACCCCTCCACTGTACTATAAAAGATTGTACCAGATATTAATGTCAAAATTGTTAATACGAATAACACTTGAAATTCTTTATCTTTCCATGCTCGCAAACAAGCTTTTAGCATCCGTTTCAATGTCAATATAAATGAAAGCATTAGACTTCCCCTTCCAAACAAAATACCTTTAGTTACAGGAAAGTCTATCACCTTTCAGTATAGAAAAAAAGTAGCCCTCTTCTATTTCTAGAAAAGGGCTACTCTTTTCGATTCTATCTTATTTAGGTGAAACAAGAATTTTCACTTGTGTTTTATCTTTTACAAGTGCTTCAAATCCTTCTTCAACAACTTGATCCACTGTAATTTTTTTCGTAATTAATTTCTCTGCTTGAATTTGACCAGAGCTAATTAATTTAATAACAGCTGGGAAGATGTGACGGTATCCTAAAATACCAATAACTTCTTTTTCTTTTAATACTAAATTATTCGGAGTAATTGTTGCGTCTTTTTCCCATACACTAACAATTACAGTTTGTCCTTCGAAGCTTGTACTTTCAATCGCTTGGCGTAATACAACTTCAACACCTGTTACTTCAAAGCTAACATTTACACCTAAACCATTTGTTAAGTTACGAATTTCAGCTAGCACATCTTGAGTTGCTGGATTTAATACATAATCTGCACCTGCTAATTTCGCTAACTCTTGACGTTCTTTAGAAAGCTCAACTGCAATAACAGGAGTTGCTCCTGCTGCTTTAGCTGCTTGGATAACAAGAAGTCCAATTGGACCGCAACCAAATACTGCTACAGCTTCCCCTTCTTTTAATTTACTTTGACGTACTGCATGAACTGCTACTGCTGCTGGTTCTACAAGCGCACCTTGTTCATACGTCATTTCATCTGGAATGTGATGAACCATATCTTCTGGTACTACTGTATATTCAGAGAAACCGCCGCCTTCTCCGCCAAGACCGTGGAAAACAAGTTGTTCACAAACATTGTAATGTCCATGTTTACAAGCTTCACATTTACCACAAGAATAAATTGGTTCTACAACAACACGGTCTCCCACTTTATGAGATGTAACTCCTTCACCAATCTCTATTACCTCACCACTAAACTCATGACCTAAAATAACAGGTGCTTTCACATGTGTTAATGGATGTTCTTCTGTTGGAATAAAAATAGGCCCTGCTAAATATTCATGCAAGTCTGTCCCACAAATACCACACCATTTAACTTTGATTTTCACTGTTCCTGGTTTTACTGTTGGTTCTGGTACTTCTTCTACTCGTACATCACGTTGATTATGCCAAAGTAGTGCTTTCATTTTATACATCCCTCTCTATGTATATACTTAACCTGGTGAAGTTTACAAATTTATTATAATACTTCTATCCATATATTTCAAAAAAACAATCACATCCCTACTAATTTTTTACAAATAACGTTCAATATTTTGTCACTTTGTACTTTTTTCCACATCTGTTAATTCAATTTCATTGCAGGTGAAATTAGCATTGTGCCATAATAGCATTGGAGAGGTGAATATCGCTTGAAATATTTTATTTACTTTATCGTTATCGTGGCATTTTTAGATACATTTTCACAATTACCTATTATGAGTACTTTCGCTCAAAGCCTTGGAGGAACTCCTCTTATTATCGGGCTAGTTGTCGGTATGTACTCATTCGCTAATATGATTGGTAATATTATTGCTGGAGCCGCTGTCGATAAATTTGGTGCAAAAAAAATCCTTTATATAAGCATGGGAATTACGAGTTTCATAGTCTTGTTATACACCGTTGTTCAAAGTGGTGAACAACTATTAGTTGTGCGCTTTATGCATGGATTTAGTGATGGCTTTTTAATTCCTGCTGCCTTTACATTTTTATCAAAACAAACAAATGCAAAAAGACAAGGAAAAGCAATGGCTCTATCTGGTGCTGCTGTTGGAACAGCGGCAATCGTAGGACCTGCTTTCAGCGGTATTATGAAAGCAACTGCTGGCGTAGAATGGGTCTTCATTACTATTTCTATTTTAATGGCTCTTGGTACAATCGTATCTCTATTCTTCTTACCAAATAACGTATCAAGAAAAGATACATCAAGAACGCAAATGATGAACAAAGAAGATATGATTGAACTGTTAAAATCAGAACCGTTATTACAAGCATATATTGGTGCTTTCACATTAATGTTTTCACAAGGAATTGTCACTTATATGTTACCAGTAAAAGTTGAGGCATTAGCGCTTAAAGCATCTACAACAGGCATGATGTTAAGTGTATTTGGTATTACTGCTATCCTCTTCTTCTTGCTTCCAACAAATCGTATTTACGATCGATTTAATCGTTCGAAACTAATGCTAATCGGAATTGCAGTTATGGCATTCGCATTATCTTTACTCGGATTATTTGCTACAAAAGGTATGCTCTTTATTGTAATGATGATTTATGGAATTGGATTCGCAATCCTCTTTCCGTCTATTAACGCTTTACTCGTTGAAAATACTACAGACGATAATCGCGGAAAGGCATTCGGATTATTTTATGCCTTCTTCTCATTAGGAGTTGTTGCTGGCTCCTTTACAGTCGGCGCAATCGGAGCATCACCTAGCATCAGCTTCATTATCGGGACAGCATTTTTATTAACATTTGCTGGGATGATTTATGTAAGAAGCAAAGTAAAAAAGACAATGATGGGATAATCCATCGTTGTCTTTTTTAAAATGCATATTGATATAATCCGTAATATAATGGAAGCGTTGGAATAATTCCAATTAATTTAAATATAAAAGGTAATGGCTCATCTCGCTCTTCATATAAACGAAAAACAAAAACTGCAGTTAAAGTCCAAATGACGCTAAACAAGAAGATACATTTCCAAACAATCGAGGTTAATATTTGTATATCAAATACAAAACCAAAGAGCCCTATCCACGTAATAATAGATACTACAAAGTCAAACTTTTGAATTGGTGTTTGAAACATACCCCTTACTAACGAAATAATAGCTAACATTGCTACAATAACTAAATATATTTTCCAAAGCATAATGATAATCTCCTATTCAATTCAACTTTTAACTTTCAGCAAACCATATTTAATAAACAATATAGCATTATATTTTTCATAGAAATAATACAATGGATAACAAAATAAAAAGAAAATAAGTACAGTTGGTACATTGTCTACAATAGAAAAATATTTTACTAGTAATTCCTTAATACTCTCTCCAATAATAATAAACAATGGAATTATACAAATCATCGCTAATATTAAACATGACGTTACCCTTATTTCTTTCAACTTCACCTTACAATGTGGACACCTTAATGAAAAAGGATGTGGGAGATCAATAATATGTTGTACAGTAATATCCCCTTCACACTGTGGACATCCAATAACTTCTTTCATTTATCGCTTACTCCTTTCTATCTATAAAAAGAGCCATATTGAATAGAACTCTTTTTTGCCCAATATATTACTTTTGTGTATAACCAAATAACAATGTAAATAAATTGAGCCGTAAAGGCAATAATACATTACTTCTTTTAAAAAGAAAGTTTATAAATAACGACGATACTTCGACAATTTCCTCGGAAATATTTCCTTTCTCCACATAATTTGATACACTACACATGAATAAACATTTGTATTACATAAACTAAAATAATAACTTACTGTACAAATTAAAAAGCACACTCTTCATATGAAGAATGTGCTTTTATGTTATTAACGTTTAATCCAAACAGCGCCTGCCGATTTATCTTCTGCCTGTCCAACAACTTGGAATTTAAGTCCAAGGTTTGGAACTTTTCTTCCTGAATCTACAATTTGCTTGTTACTATATACTTTTGAATCATCAAAAGTTGTAACACCTTGTAATCCAGAATAGTTAAACTGGCCACGTGTTAATGAATTTACACTCCATGCTGGTGTTTTATCAAATGAAAATGCAGCGTCTGCAATTTGCATGCCCGTATTACCGTACGCTGGTTTCCCGTTCAGATTACCAACAAGTGCTTCTGGATGAGAATCTACAACCCCAAGGAATCCTTCACCTGGATGCACCCCCACCCAGTTATCTTTAAAGCTATCATCTGCATACCAAACGACAAGACCTGTATTATACACTGGACCTTTTCCTGCTTTTAATCCATTATCTGATCCCGCATAGTTTCTCCATTCTAAGTAGTAATAATGAGCTTTCTTCTCTGTCCCATCAGAAACAACAAAACCATTTAAATTCATTTTAGACTGTCCTTCTGCATCATCAGAAAATACAACTTGTCCATCAACAGTTACATTTACATCGTCCATCGCAAAACCTTTATATGTTACAGCCGGATCTGTAATATAGTCGAATTGTAGTTTCACTTTTTTGCCTTTAAATTGACTTAAATCATATGATTTATCAATCCATTTCCCATCTGTTGTATCTTTATCTCCTTGGACTACTTTTTCTCCAAGTCTATCAATTAACGTCTTCGTTCCATCTTCTGTTACTGCATGTACTTCGACGAAATCGCACTCTGCTTCTAACTCATAATTTGCTTTATAATCGAATTTTGCATTTGTTCCTTTTGTTAAATCAAAGAAAGGTGTCTCTAACGTTGTATGCATATCATCGCCTCTTGTACTATAATATGCATGCTTTCCAAACTCCGGTTTAATCGTTTCAACACTTTTACCTGGTAAGTTAACACGTACAACGCCTGGACGATTTGATTTCGTAACACTTTGATCAATATAGGTAGGAACTCCCACACCACTCTTAATTTTATCGTAATCTACTTCTAATATTTTTGCCCAGTTGCCACCCATATTCTTTTGTAAGAAGTCTTTATTTTGTGGTGAAAAACTTGTCGGCTCCGTTCCTGCGATTTTTCCTGTCCAACTACCTCCACTCATTAATGACCAAGCTTCGACAGGTGAACCATTTCCAGTATATTTCGTGTCATATTCATCTGGTAATCCAAGATCATGTCCAAATTCATGCGCAAACACACCTACAGCTCCATCTTCTGGTTCAATTGTGTAATCATGTGCTGCTACTTTTCCACCAAAGTAATCTACCTTTGATTTTGTACCTTCAATCGCTACTGGATCTACTGCTAATTTTGAACGATGTGACCAGATCGCATCATCACCTAATTTACCGCCACCAGCTTCTTGACCAACACCAGCATGGATTACCATTAAATGATCAATTACACCGTCAGGTTCATTTTGATTCCCATCCCCGTTTGTATCATATCTATCAAACTGATCAAACTGAGATAAATCTAGTCCTTTCTCAGCAGCTGCATGCAAAGCTTCTTTCACTAAATCACGTGCACCTTTCGGACCTTTATTATCGTGACCACTGCTACCATCAGCTCCATAATCAGATGCTTTTCCTGGAACTGTTAGCCACTCCGTTACATATCCGTCTGTCGTATAACTACCACCAGACTGCTCTTCATAGTATTGTTTAAATGTTTTTACTTTTGAACCATCAAATAATGTATAAGGCTCCTTACCAAACAACATCTTTTGATAATGTTCTCTACTAAAGTCTTTCGAATACATATAACCTGGTGTTTGATCAATATTATTATGTTTATAATCACTAAATTCAACGAGTAGCACTAATACTTTATCTGATCGAACAGATCCTTTATATGGAGCTTGCTTTGCTTTTGAAGTTGGAACTTGCCCATTCAATTGCTTTTTATTTGGTTCTGGCTTTTGCTCAAGATTAATATTTTTTTCAGTCTTTTTTACATTTTCCTTTTCTTCCATCTTTTTCTCTTTTACTTTTTTTGTGAAATCAGACGTTTCTTGTGAGGGAGCATCTGGAAGAATTTCTTTGTTCGCCTGATCTCCTTGTTTCTTTTCAATATATTGCTCGACAGCCTTTTTCGTCTCTTCTTTAGAAGATGCTGGATTAATTGTTCCTCTTTCTTTCAAAGCTTCCGCTAAACGATCTTCTTGAATTAAATTGTAATCAATTGGCGTTGTAGACACATTCTCTTTCTCTTTTGCTGGCGTTTCTGCATATGCTAACGGCGCACTCATTACAGATGTGCATCCGATAATTGCTGCAATTGCTAATGATGACAACACTTTAAATGGGGCTTTTCTTCTCATTCCATTTCTCTCCTTTTATAAAACTTAAAATTCAGATAAATCAGTGCGTTTTTGTCGAAATCTCTGTTTACTACCCTCCCTATATAAAAAGACATAATTCTATAAACATTGAACTTTCTGTTATAGAATCATGCCCTCCAGTTTTCTGGTCAGACCCTCTATCTGTTTATCCCTTGGTTCAACTAATAATCAGTGTGCTGATGAACAAAGCCCCCACTGATTAAAGTTTCACTTTATATCGAAATATGAAAAATAAAGAGTTATGTGATATATATTAAATATCTTATATAACAAATTTAAAAGACAATATGCAAAATTGCATGAAAATTCTTTTAAATAAAAAAGAATCCTAGTCAATTAAACTAGGATTCTTGATTTTCTATTATTTCTCTTGTGTTTTTTCCCAATCAGCTAAGAATTTCTCAATTCCTTGATCTGTTAATGGGTGCTTCACTAATGAAGCAATTACGTTTGCTGGGATTGTTGCAATATGTGAACCGTTTAATGCTGCATCAGTTACGTGAACGCTGTGACGTACAGATGCTGCAATGATTTCTGTTTCGATGCCATGAATTGCAAAGATTTCTGCGATTTGACGAATTAAATCCATACCGTTATGACCGATATCATCTAAACGACCTAAGAATGGTGAAACATATGTTGCACCAGCGCGAGCTGCAAGTAATGCTTGAACTGCTGAGAATACTAATGTAACGTTTGTACGAATTCCTAAATCAGAGAACGCTTTTACTGCTTTTAAACCTTCTGTTGTCATTGGAACTTTTACAACAACGTTTGGAGCAATCTTCGCTAATTCTTTTCCTTCTTCAATCATTTTATCAGCTTCTAAGCTAATTACTTCTGCACTTACAGGTCCTTCTATAAAGCTGCAAATTTCACGAATACGCTCATGGAAATCTACGCCTTCTTTTGCTACAAGTGATGGGTTTGTCGTTACTCCAGCTACTACGCCTAATGCATTTGCCTCTTTAATTTCGTTAATGTTTGCTGTATCAATAAAGAATTTCATTTGTTATTCTTCCTTCCTAATTTTCATTTTATATTTATTTATTTTTCTTAATAAGCTCTAATTCAATCGGAATAGATTTGTCCACTTTTTTACCTTGTGTTATCTCTTTTGCTGTTTGCATCGCCTTCTCTCCGATTAATTCCGGTTTTTGAGCGACTGTTGCAGCCATACGCCCATCGTTAACCGCTTTCACAGCATCTTCAGTTGCATCAAATCCAACAACGACTACATCTGTTTTTCCAGCAGACTTCAATGCTTCAAGTGCACCTAATGCCATCTCGTCGTTATGCGCAAACACGGCTTTAATATCGCTATTTGCTTGCAAAATGTTTTCCATAACAGATAATCCTTTCGCTCTATCAAAATCAGCCGCTTGTTTGGCAACTACTTTTAAAGACTTATCGGCTACGTTATGGAATCCTTTCCCACGTTCACGAGCAGCAGACGATCCAGGGATTCCTTCTAACTCAGCAACGTTTGCTCCTTCGCCGACTAATTCACGAATGTAATCACTAGCCATTTGACCACCTTCGATATTATTAGATGCAATGTGAGAAACAACCTTACCTGAATTCGCAACGCGGTCTACTGTAATAACAGGAACATTTGCTGCATTTGCCGCACTTACCGCTGAAGCAACAGCATCTGAATCGGTCGGATTAATAACAACTACATCGACACCCTTTTGAATTAAATCTTCAACATCGTTCGTTTGCTTCGCTGCATCATTTTGCGCATCAACAGCAATCAATTCGATGCCGCTATCTTTCGCTTTCTTTTCTGCACCCTTTTTCAAAGTTACAAAGAAGGGATTATTTAAAGTTGAAACAGAGAATCCAACTTTAATAGTTTTATTTCGACCTTTATCGCTAGAATCCTTTGCCCATTCTGGTGGTTCCATTGAACAACCAGCAGTAATGACCATAATACATGCAACGAGTATAAGTAACCATTTCTTCATGAACTGTCCCTCCATTACGCTTCTTTTCGGCGATCAATTAATACAGCTAGTAAGATTACAAGTCCTTTTACAACTTGTTGGAAGAAAGAAGATACACCTAATAAATTTAAACCGTTATTTAGTACACCGATAATTAGTACACCGATGAATGTACCAACAATCCATCCTCTTCCCCCAGAAAGACTTGTTCCACCTAATACAACTGCTGCAATTGCATCTAATTCGTAAGAAGTACCTGCAGTCGGCTGTGCAGAATCTAGTCGTGATGTTAAGACAATACCTGCAAGCGCTGCCAAAATTCCAGAAAGACCGTAAATCATTACTTTAATTCTCGTAACATTAATACCTGATAGTGCTGCTGCTTCTTCATTTCCACCAATTGCAAATGTACGACGGCCAAATGTCGTTTTCTTCAAAATGAAGTACAGTACTGCGAAAGCGATCATCATTGTAACAGCTGGTACCGGAATACCAAGAAAATAACCGCGGCCAAACATTTGGAACATTAAATGATCACCAAGACCAGTGATCGGACGTCCGTCCATATAAACAAGCGTCAACCCACGAAAAATAGTCATTGTTGCTAAAGTTGCAATAAATGGAGCTACTTTTCCTTTCGCAATGATGATACCGTTTACAACCCCCATTACAAGACCTGCTAATAGTCCAACTGCCATTGCAAGGAACGGATCCATGCCACTTGCCATCATTCCAGCAACAAGTGCACTTGATAATGCTAAAATAGAACCTACCGATAAGTCAATACCCCCTGTTAAAATTACGAAGGTCATTCCGAATGCAATAAGCGCATTAATCGATACTTGACGCAGTATATTAAATAAATTTGGAATTTCAATGAACGCTGGATTTAAAACTGTAATTACGACGATAATTAATACTAAACCGATTAAAGAACCGAGTTGTTGTAATACATTCCCCTTCTTAGCCATCCTTACTCTCCCCCTGTAGCTAGTGCCATAATAGACTCTTGTGATGCCTCATCTTTCCCTAAAATGCCGCCGACTTTTCCTTCATGAATAACAAGAACTCGATCACTCATTCCTAAAACTTCCGGAAGCTCAGATGATACCATAATAACGGCATCGCCTTGCTCAGTAAGCTTATTCATGATAGAGTAAATTTCTTTTTTCGCTCCAACATCGACACCTCTTGTTGGCTCATCTAAAATGAGTAATTGCGGATGAATGCCTAGCCATTTTGCGATTACAATCTTTTGCTGATTTCCACCAGAAAGAGATTTCACTGCCTGCTCTCCGCTAGATGCTTTCACATTAAGAAGCTTCATCATATCCTCTGTAAACTGTTGTTCTAGCTCGTTGCTTAGAACACTTCCCTTTGAAAGACTTTCTAAATTCGGTAAAGCTAAATTTTCTCGAATTGAAAAATCTAACACTAATCCTTCAGACTTTCTATCTTCTGTAATGAAAGCAATTCTTTGTCTAATTGCATCTATCGGACTATCAATCTTTACTTCTTGTCCATTTATAAAAATTTGTCCAGAATCTAAAGGTTCATAACCAAATATCGCTTTCATAATATCAGTGCGACCAGCTCCCATTAAACCAGCTACACCAAGGATTTCACCTTTCCTTACTTGAAACGAAACATTTTCAAATTTCCCTTTCTTCGTTCCGTTACGCATTTCAAAAATGACATCACCAATTTGACTATTTCGCTCTGGGTAACGTTCACCAATGCTGCGCCCCACCATCATACTCACTACTTCATCAAATGATGTTTCTGGAATTAATCTCTTTCCAACGTATTCTCCATCACGCAAAATCGTAATGGCATCACATATCGAGAAAATCTCCTCCATACGATGCGAAATGTACACGAATGAAACACCTTCTTTACGTAACTTATTGATTACTATAAAGAGCGTTTCGATTTCACGATCCGTCAGTGCCGCAGTAGGTTCATCCATAATAATAACGCTCGCGTTTGTCATTAACGCTTTCGCAATTTCGATAATTTGCTGTTGTCCAACCGATAGTTCCTCTGCTAACATAGCACCTCTTACATGCAATCCTAGCTCTGCTAGTTGCTGCTGCGCAATCGCGTTCATTTGTCGAGTGCGTAAAATACCTGTTTTCCCATACATTAACTCTTTACCAAGAAACATATTTTCAGCTACTGTTAAATTCGGCAATATGTTTAGTTCTTGATGTATAAATGCGATGCCGTACTCTTCAGCTTCTTTCGCATTTTTAAAGGTGCGCTCTTGCCCATCAATCGTGATTGTCCCATCATCTTTTTTGTATACACCTGTTAAAATCTTCATGAGCGTTGATTTACCCGCTCCATTTTCCCCCATCAATGCATGGACTTCTCCTGTTTCAATCATAAACTGTGCATTCTTCAAAACAGGATTGCCATTGAACGCCTTTGAAATGTTTTTCATTTCAATATGCATTCCCATCACTTCCCTTTATTAAAAAATCACGCCTGCATGTAAAATTACATTTGCATAAGGCGTAGCCTCGCCTGTACGAATAATCGCCTTCGCTTTCTTTGTATGCTCTTTAAATTGTTCATGAGATACATACTCAAATGCTGGCTCTATTAATTTTTGCTCGATCTCTTTATTTACTTCCGCATTATTTATAATGACTTCTTCTGCTAACGTCACTTTTTCGATTGCCATATCATCAGCTACAACTTGTAACACCTCTAAAAAACTCGGTTTTCCAATCTCAACAGCTAAATCAATTCGTTTTACTCCATCCGGAATCGGTAACCCGCAATCAGCAATTACAACCGTATCTGTATGCCCAAGTGAAGCAAGGACTGCCGCGATTTCACTGTTTAATACACCATGCTTTTTCATCCAACAATCACCTGCACTTCACGTACTCGATCTCTCGTTGGCATACCGCCCTGTGCTCCAAGTTTCGTTACAGAAAGACCACCGGCAATATTCGCGAAACGAATTGCTTTTTGAAGTGTCTCTCCTTCAGAAAGTGCAACTGCTAACGCACCATTAAATGTATCACCAGCTCCAGTTGTATCCACTACATCAACAGCAATGCTAGGAACATGTACAATCTCTGTGCCATTATGGAAACGAACACCGTTAGAACCTTCTGTCATCAATAATTTATTTGGATACTTCGCCAATAAATCTTCAATTGGTGATGTAAAATCATCTAATACAATGCGGCACTCATGTTCATTTGGCGTAATATAAGTTGCTTTTTCTAAAATTTCTTCTGATAAAACTTGTGCTGGCGCTGGATTCAACATAACAGGAATATTATGTTCCTCACAAATAGCCAATACATATTTTACTGTTTCAAGTGGAATTTCTAGTTGAAGAACAACCATATCCGCTTTTACAAGAAGGTCTTTGGAGCGATCTACAACTGACTTATTTACAAGAGCATTTGCCCCTTGTACGACAACAATACTGTTATCTTCTTCTGCTAAAACGATATGAGCAATTCCTGTCGTTCTATCTGTAACCGGTACCACATAATCGATAAAAATGCGTTCGTTCTCTAAATTTTTTCTAACTACTGTTCCATAATCATCATTTCCTACCGCTCCAACCATCGCTACATTTGCTCCTAACCTAGCTGCAGCAACTGCTTGGTTTGCCCCTTTCCCTCCTGGGATTGTATGAAACGCTTCACCAATTACTGTTTCTCCTGCTTTCGGCCGTTTTTTTGAAACAGCCACTAAGTCCATTGAAATGCTTCCTACTACTGCAATATTTGGCATCTGTTTCATCTCCTTACTTCGTTGTATTTCGTTCTATAATTTCAATCGGCAAACGATAGTGTTTCTCTTCTAATGTATTTCCTTCCATTTGCTCTAACAACAACTCTGTTGCAATTTTCCCCATTTCATATATCGGTTGTGCAACTGTTGTAATAGATGGATACATCATTTCTGTTAAAGAAATTCCATCAAATCCAATAATTTGTAAATCATCTGGAATGGCAATCCCCTTTTGAAGTGCAGCCTTTACAATACCAATCGCAATTAAATCATTCCCAGCAACAATACCATCAATATGCGGGTATTCTTCTAATAATTCCATCGCTACACGCTCACTATTTGCTGGATCAAACGTACTCTCTGCAATCATATACGAAAGATTATTTTGCGTAATAACGTCTACAAAACCTTCAAAACGTTCATTTGCAGTACTCACATCACGTGGACCGCGAATATGTGCAATATGTTTACATCCTTTATCTAGTAACAACTTTGTCGCAGCCTGACTTCCTGCATAGTTATCTGCATATACAGTAGGAATACGCTCATTAAACATACGGTCAATCGCAACAACCGGGACAGATAAATTCATGTAATTAACACTATTTTGTGGATTCGTTGCTACAATAAATCCATCTACATTATTTTGTCTAAGTACATCAATGTATTGTTTCTCTTTTTCTAAACTTTCATCAGAGTTACAAAGGACAACTGTGTAACCTTGTTTATGTGCTACATCTTCTACGGCACGTGCAACTTCTGGAAAGAACGGATTCACGATATTTGGAACAACTAAGCCAATTAAACGAGACTTTTTATTATACAGTGAACGCGCTACTGTACTAGGCTTATAATCTAACATCTCAATTGCACGCTCTACCTTTTTTAATGTATCTTCGTGAACATATCCATTTTTATTTAAAACTCTGGAAACGGTCGCAACAGATACTCCCGCTAATTTCGCAACGTCTTTAATCGTACTCATTCTCTTTTCTCCTCATTTCATGTAACCGTTTACAGAAAATAATATAACGTATTTCTAAAAATACGTCAATCATTTCTCACTAAAAAGCTTTTAAGGTTATACTCAAAAAAGCACCGCCATAAGGCGATGCTTCTTCATTACGAGTATGATACAGTTTTTTCTTTTTCTTCTACAGCAGGCTCTTTAGCATCTTTTTTACGATCTGATAATTTAATTTTTTGTAAGAAAATCGTAAAGATGGCACCTACTACGATAAATACTAATCCTGTTAAGAATACAGTATGAAGCGAGTCTACTAAAGAGTTTTTCAAAATAGGTACAATGCTGTTAGCGAACGCTTCTGGCATTTGTTTTAATGCCTCTGGGCTAAATAGCATCGAATATAAACCTTGTGGATCTGTGTGAATCATATCTTTAAATTTCGTTACCATTTGTCCCGCTTCTTTCGGGAATGTATCTAATACAGGTACTAATTTATTTGTTAACGTTGTACCTGAAGTGTTATTCATAATTGATCCTAAAATTGTAATACCAAATGTTCCACCAATTTGACGGAAGAACTGACTTGATGACGTTACGACACCAAGGTCTTTTTTCGGGAAGCTTTCTTGTAACGCTAATGTTAATGTCGGCATTACAAGACCCATTCCTAAACCGATAACCATCATATAAGAAGTAGCTGTAAGCTTCGTTGTGTGCATATCCATCGTTGTTAATAACCAGAAACCACCCGCCATAATAAGCATACCTGCGATAATTTGTGGTTTTACACCAACTTTTAATACAAGTTGCCCACCGATAATACTCATTACAATCATTGTAATCATCATTGGAGTCATAATTGTTCCTGATTCAGCAGCACTTACTCCTACAATACCTTGCATGAAGAATGGTACGAACATAATCGCGCCGAACATTCCAATACTCATAAAGAATCCAATCGCATTCAGTATTGTAAATGTGCGATTTTTAAAGAAATGCATTGGTAAAATCGGCTCTTCAGCTTTCGTTTCAACAATAACAAAGCTAACGATACCAATTACAGCTAGTGCAAATAAACCGATAATTTGCCAAGAGTCCCATGCATAATCTTTTCCGCCAAACGTTAGCGCAAGTAATAAACTTACAACACCTAGAATCATCGTAAAGATTCCAGCGATATCAATTTTAATTGGTCCTGTTTGTTTATGTGATTTTAATCCCATTGCAATAAAGATTGTTGCTAAAATACCAACCGGTAAGTTAATGTAGAATACCCATCTCCAGTTCACTGCATCTACAATCCACCCACCAACTTGTGGTCCAATTACAGAAGCAAGACCGTATAACGCACCAAAAATACCTTGCCATTTCGCACGTTCTTTTCCCGTGAACATATCTCCAATAATAATCATAGCCATTGGCATCATAATACCGCCACCAAGACCTTGAATACCACGGAAAATAATTAATTCTGTCATACCATTTGCCATACCACATAACGCCGAACCAATCATGAAAATAACTAGCCCTGTTATATATACGTTACGACGACCAAGTAAATCCGCTAACTTACCTGCAATTGGTACAACTGTCGTTGATGTTAACATATATGCTGTTGTTAACCATGTCATTAAACTTAATCCGCCTAGGTCACCGACGATACGTGGCATTGCTGTACCAACAATTGTTCCATCTAATGCAGCAAATAGCATCGCGATTACTAAACCGATTAACAACAACTTTCTATTTTGATTTTCTTGTTGTTCCATGTAATCTCCTCAATTCCTCTTAGTTATTCTCTTTTTTCTCTTGTGTCCCGCAAATAATGGTTTCTAACTTCTCAAAGAGACGTAATAAATCTTCTCTTTCTTGCAACTCTAAATGTGAAAAGTATTTTGCAATATGCTCGTTGCGAGCTGTCATTGCCTCTTCTACTCTAGATTTCCCCTTTTTCGTTAACTCGATGATGACAACACGACGGTCATCTTTGTCGTGATAGCGTTCTACAAGTTCTTGATCGATTAGACGATCAATCATCACTGTAATTGCGCTAGGCTTCACGTACATCTTTTTTGCTAATGTTGTCGCTCTTGAAGCCCCATAATGATCTAGAATCTTTAAAATATAAAACTGCGGTGGTGTAAGTCCTGTTGCTTGCATTTGTTCTAATAACTCCGTCTGCATTTTCTTTCCAATCGAAAAGGCTAGAGCTTGAATTTTATCGATATGCGTCATATCATTTGGCATGTTATCCACCTCTTATTTAAACAATAAAATATTTAACGTATTTAAATATTAATCCCACGAACAAAATCCGTCAATACTTTTATTCATAAAAACGTTTACATTTTTGTCACAAAGTTGTATAATTTTCGACGAAGTTAATATTGACAGTCACGGAGAAACGGAGTACACGGCTATGAATCATAAAAAAGGAAACTTTTTTATATTTCATGGCCTTTTTATATTCTCTGTCTTAAAACGCTTCGAATTAATTAGGGGAGGATTTTCATTTTATGTTTTTCACACAATTATTTAAACCTGCGCCCCACGCGGAACGCTTACCAGCTGATCGCGTTGATAGCGAATACCGTAAATTACGTTTACAAGTATTCTTAGGTATCTTCATTGGTTATGCAGGTTACTACTTTGTTCGAAAAAACTTTTCACTAGCAATGCCATACTTAATCGAGCAAGGATTTAGTAAAGGGGAACTTGGGGTTATCCTTTCAGCAGTATCTATCGCTTACGGATTAAGTAAATTTCTTATGGGTATCGTATCCGACCGTTGTAATCCTCGCTACTTTTTAGCAGCTGGGCTATTTTTATCAGGTATCATTAATATTATTTTCGGCTCATTTTCTTTCATTACAACGAGCATTATACTTATGTTTGTACTTCAGTTTTTAAATGGATGGGTACAAGGCATGGGATGGCCTCCTTGTGGTCGTACGATGGTTCACTGGTTCTCTATTAGCGAACGTGGTACAAAAATGTCTATTTGGAACGTCGCTCATAATGTCGGCGGCGCGCTGATGCCTTCTCTTGTAACATTAGGCTTATACTTCTTTGCAAATGACTGGCATAGTATTTTTTACTTCCCAGGTATTCTTTCAATTTTAGTTGGTATTTATGTACTAATTACAATGAAAGATACACCTCAATCTTGTGGACTACCTTCTATTGAAGAGCATACTGGAGAATATCCACCAGATGAGAAAATAAAAGATCGCGAACGCGAACTTTCGGCAAAGGAAATTTTATTTAAATACGTACTAAACAATAAATTTTTATGGTACATCGCTATTGCGAACGTTTTCGTGTATTTCGTACGTTACGGCGTTGTAGACTGGGCTCCTACTTATTTAGTAGAAGAAAAAAGCTTTACTCATAGTAGCTCACGTACTGCTTACGCTCTATATGAATGGGCTGGTATTCCAGGTACACTTCTTTGCGGATGGATGAGTGATAAACTATTTAAAGGACGTCGTGCACCTGCTGGTATTTTATTTATGATTGGTGTATTTATCGCAGTTCTTGTTTACTGGTTAAATCCTCCTGGTAATCCAATGGTTGATAGTATCGCTCTTGTCGCAATTGGATTTTTAATTTACGGACCGGTTATGTTAATTGGTCTACACGCTCTTGACTTAGCACCAAAGAAAGCTGCTGGAACTGCAGCAGGCTTAACTGGATTCTTCGGTTACTTAGGCGGAGCTGCTTTCGCTAGTGCCGCTATGGGCTTTATCGTAGATGCATTCGGGTGGGATGGCGGATTCATCTTATTACTTGCATCTTGCATACTTGCAATGTTCTTCCTTGCCCTTACTTTAAATACAGGGTCAGTAAAATCAAAACAAGCTTAAATAACATATAAAAATCATAAAAATAGCTCTTAGCATCTACATACATGCTAAGAGCTATTTTTTATTTTCATTGCTGTTCCTACTAATGATAACAACCAATTCCTTCCCTACTCTAATATTAAAAAATTTGATGAAACACCTTTATTAAAACAGCTAACGTAACAGATGCAGCAAATCCCCCTAGACAAATTAAGCTTACCCCTTGACTATATGACAAATTTTGAAATGATTTCATTGCTTCCATCCTCCCTATCTCCCCTGTGATACTTTTATTTTACCAATGGGAAAAATTTCATAACATCGATTTCTCTAACAACTAACTTACAAATTTGTAAGTTAACATCTTTTCAACTTATATATCTAGTATTTCCACAAATAAGAGTTATTTATACATAAAAAAGACCTCAGTTATACTAAGGTCTTCATTACATTCTATTTTATTTTATAATCATCACCGGACATTTCACTCGTTTTGCTATTTTATGACTGACACTACCAAGCACCATTTCTTGCAGTGTATTTAGCCCTCTGCTTCCAGCGATAACAAGATCTATATCTCCTGTATTTACATATTGAACAATTGTATCTCCAGGATCACCATGTAATATCGTAATTGTATAAGAAATGTTCTCTTTCTTTAATAGACCTTCAATCTCTTTTAATTTATCTTTTCGACTAGCTGATATTGTTTCTAAGTCTGTTTGACCTTGTATAATATCTGATTTTGCCGTTCTATTATCTACTACGTACACAACTTCAACATTTGTTTCTTCGCTACATTTCGCAATATATGTTGCATGTTCCGCTGCTCGAAGTGCATGTTCAGAACCGTCACATGCTAATATAATTTGTTTGTACATATGCTGAATCCCCTTTTCGTTATCCTACTCGTATTATATAATAAAGCCCCCTAAAAAGGAGGCTTTTAACTAGCAATTCTTTTATTATAAGTAGCCAAATTTGCAACAAGTTTTGAGCTACGTTCATTTAATCCTGTTATACTTACTTTCACACCACTTTGCTCATACTTCATGATAACTTTATCAATTGATGCCACTGCTGAATCATCCCATACGTGCGCATGAGTAAAATTCATTTCAATTTCTTTTACATCTTCATTAAATGAAAAATTATTTATGAAATCGGCTGTAGATGCAAAGAAAAGTTGACCGTGAATTTCGTATATTTTCTTATTTTCAATATATAAATGTTTCACGTGAATCTTTGCCATATTGAATGCAAATAACACCGCACTAATTACTGTTCCGATAATTACACCTAATGCTAAATTATGTGTAATTAAGACAATCACAACTGTTACAATCATAACAAATGCGTTTCCTTTTGGTACTTTATGAATCGTTGTTACAGAGTTCCAATCAAACGTTCCGATTGAAACCATAATCATAACCGCAACTAAAGCTGCCATCGGAATATGAACGACATAATTCCCTAAAACGAATAGTAATACGATTAAAAATCCGCCCGCTACAAATGTTGATAGGCGACCTCGTCCACCTGATTTAATATTAATAACAGATTGACCGATCATTGCACATCCTGCCATTCCTCCGAAAAATCCAGCAACGATGTTTGCGATCCCTTGTCCGCGTGCCTCTTTATGCTTATTACTTTCTGTATGCGTCATATCATCTAAAACTGAAGCTGTTAATAAAGACTCTAGTAAACCAATGATTGCAAGCATAACTGCATAAGGTAAAATAATCCCTAATGTTTCTAATGTAAATGGCACATCAGGAATACTAAAGAACGGTAATTCTTTCGGTAGGCTTCCCATATCCCCTACTGTTTTCAACTGTAATCCGCTCATAAGTGCAATACTCGTCACAATAATAATTGAAATAAGCGTAGAAGGTACAGCCGTTGTAATACGTGGAAATAAATATATAATTGCAAGTCCTAATACAACGAGTGCATACATTTGCCAAGTTGCATTTTTAAAATGCGGTAATTGCGCTGTAAAAACTAAAATTCCAAGTGAATTTAAAAAACCACTCATAACAGATTTCGGAACAAACTTCATAAATGAGCTCAGTTTGAACACGCCAAAAATAATTTGGACGATACCTGTTAATATTGTTGTAGCAAATAAATATTGCAAACCATGATCTTTAACAAGCGTTACCATTAATAATGCCATTGCACCTGTTGCAGCTGAAATCATTCCAGTTCTTCCGCCAACAAATGAAATGGTAACCGCAATACAAAAGGCTGCGTATAGTCCAACTGTCGGATCCACGCCTGCAATAACAGAGAAGGCTATCGCTTCAGGGATTAATGCTAAAGCAACGACAATTCCTGATAACACGTCCCCTCTCACATTAGAAAACCAGTCATTTTTTATCGTTTGAAACAAAATACCACTCCTCTACTCCTTTATAATTTGATTTTCTCCATAAGAAAATCTAGCCGACTGCACGAAAGCTATTATATAACGAGTAGAAGATTTTTTGCTATGTAAAAGTTTCCTAAAGAAAAAGACGCTACCTTAGCAGCGCCTTTACTCACTTTATTAATGTCCACCGTGTCCTTGACCACTTTCCTGAACAATTTCTAACCTCTCATCTAGTATTCCTTGTGTTTCAAATGAAATATCACTCGTACTTCCTAATAAGAAGCCATGATTATATGGTCCAAGTGTTGGATCATCTTTAAACTTCGGCTGAATAGTAGCAAGGAAGTCATACACTGGTTGTGAAGCTTTCCCTTCTTCTAACAAGACAATAGGTGCGTGTTTACCCATATGTGAAAAAGGTGCTCCAGCAACTGCTAAATCTGGTGTTTTGCTTGAAACAAATGATAAACCGTGACCAGGTTTTGTGAATCCCCAGCCAAATTTTGTTTTTTCATCTTTAAATTTAGCGAACGCAATCGAGTTTTCTGTAGGGGTCTCTCCACTAATACGCGTTACTTTCCCGTATTTGCTTAACTCTTTTTCTACTTCTTTTGAAACAATTTTTTCTGGCCCTAATACATATATATTTGCTTTATCTTTTCTCATTTTTAATGCCTCTATTGTCGCTTCTGGCACTTTATTCTTTTCTGTATAGAGTAGTGGTTCCGGCATATGAGAAATCCAATTTACAGCGGGTGTTGTATATAAACGTCCTTCTTCTGCAGACGAACCGATAATAACACTATTTGGGTAGCTTCCTGTTATATCGGCATACTCCTTATCAACATCCTTCGCAAATATAGCTGGGTCCGTTTCTTTTATTTGTTTTACTTTATAACCTTTCAATTGTTCAAGCGCGCTAGTACCTACATCTCCCATCACCATAATTTGTGTTCCATCTTTCGTTCCGATTGGATTTAATCGTTTTATTTCTTTTAACGTCATTTCCGGTATCTTTTCTTTTTCTATAAATAAAATCGGCCCGTTATTCGGATGATGAATAAGGTCTGCACTCGCAATACCTAATTGCCACTCGCTTGCTGGTACTAAAATAACAGCACCTGGCTGGTTCTCTTTATGGGTTGCTGGCCATATCGTTTGCGAAGTTAACACTGCCATTTTTAGGGGGTCATTTGTATTTAACCTCGTTACATTTTTTAGACTTGTCGTTAATAAATCATTCGATGCCCCTTCGTTCATTTCTTTTGGCGCGGTTACTTCCTGATTCATTTTCATTTCCTTTTGCTCTGTTTTCTTCTCTTTTGTAGATTCATGATTTTTATGGTCTGTATTCGTTTGCCCACATCCAGCAAGACCAACTGCTGTAATTATTGTTATCCCAAAAATTTGGGTCATTTTTTTCACTATACCGCCTCCGTATTAATCATTTTTGAGCCAATATGATTACCTAAAATGTAATTTCAACTCCACAATAACAAGCAATTCTGAAGAAATTATGCAGACACATCATAATCTGCACCATTTCTTCATGATTTTGCATTACACTTTAAGTAACGATTATAAATATGGAGGGCTCTCTATGATTGATATACTGCTCGTAGACGATGAACCGAGAATGCTTGAATTATTAACGCTTTATCTTACTCCAATTGGATATAACTGCGTATGTGCGACTTCCGGAGAAGAAGCTATTTTACATATAGAAAATCGAAACTTTAAATTTGTTTTACTCGATATTATGATGCCAAAGATGGACGGATGGGAAACGTGCAAAAGAATCCGTTCATTTAGTAACGTTCCTATTATTATGGTTACCGCTCGTGATCAAACAGTAGATGTCATCCAAGGATTAAAACTCGGAGCGGATGATTACGTAACGAAACCTTTCCATGAAGAAGAACTTTTCGCAAGAATTGAAGCCGTTTTAAGACGTACAAATGAACATAAACAAATCCAATATCACGGTATTGTATGGGATGAAACAAAACACTTCGCTTCTGTACATAATGAAGAACTTCTTCTCACACCGATCGAATTCTCTTTACTCGGGTTATTTTTACGCCATGTGAATTATGTATTAAGCCGTGATCAGCTCATTGAACGAATTTGGGGATTAAACACAAATACAGAAGATCGCACAGTCGATTCACATATTCGTAATTTGCGTGATAAATTGCGAAAAGCAAATTTCCCTATTGATCATCATTTAAAAACCGTGTATGGAGTAGGTTATCGATGGATTGATACCGAACATTAAGGAGCAAAGTGATGAAACGAATCTCTATTCAATTCGGATTTTATTTTTTAATTGTCACACTTTTAATTGAAAGTGTTCTATTTGTATTGCTCTATTATAGTCTCGTAAACACTAGAGTAAATGAAGAAATGACTGCTTTATTAAAACGTGGAAACAGTCATCGTGATGTACTTGAAAAATATTATGATAAGCAAACAATCTCTCACGTAGCACTAATGGAATCTGAAGCTGAAACAACTGTCGTTATTACAAATACAAATAAAGAAATACTAGCTAAATCTAACGAAATAAACACGACTATAAACGATCATATTAGTAAAATGCAAACTCGAACAGACCATAATGGAGCGATTATAGAAAATCATTGGAAAACATCTAATTATATATGTACAGTTAGCCCTATTGTAGTCGATGGAAAACATGAAGGCTATGTGTACATGTTTCTTGGAACAGAATCAATTGAAAAGTTGGTTAATGGATTAACGAAACAATTCATTATTGCTGGTGCCATCACGTTTCTACTCACAGTCATCACAATTTTCCTATTATCACGTTTATTAACAAAGCCATTGTTACACATGAAACATGCAACTGAAAAAATGAGTAAAGGCGATTTGTCCGTTTCATTAACGACTACTCGAAATGATGAAATTGGTGAACTAGCATCATCTATTCAAACGCTCGCAAATGATTTACATTATATGAAAACAGAGCGAAGTGAATTTCTAGCAAGTGTTGCTCACGAATTACGAACACCGTTAACATACGTACGAGGTTATGCTGACATTGCTTTAAAAGAAAGCACCCCTCCTGAACAACGTTTGCGATATTTATCAATTATAAAAGACGAGTCTGATTACATTACAAACTTAGTTCAAGATTTATTTTCACTTGCACAAATAGAACAACATAGCTTTTCTATTCAAGTAAAGGAAGTGCATTTACACACCTTCCTTACTCGCATAGCTGAAAAAGTAAACGCCATGTATAAAGAAAGATACATTAAAGTTTCTTTCTCTTGTTCTCCTACATTGCTAGTAAACTTAGATGAACAGCGATTCGAACAAGTGATAGTGAACATTTTAAATAACGCTTATAGACATTCAAAAGAACATTCTCATATAAACATTTCTATTACAGACGAACATAAACGTATCTCCATTACAATTGAAGATGAAGGCGAAGGTATTCCACCTGAAGACCTCCCTCACATTTTTGACCGCTTTTACCGTGTCGATAAAGCAAGATCACGATCTACAGGCGGAACTGGTTTAGGACTCTCTATCGTGAAGGAAATTGTAGAACTACACGGCGGAAATATTACTGTAACGAGCGAAGTCGATTACGGGTCTTGCTTTATAGTTTCATTACCATCCATAAAGAAACACGACTATCATCAATAGTCGTGTTTTTTTATCCCGCATTAACGGGCAGTAAGACCCCTACATCAAAATTCAGCGGAAGCAAAGAAGTTAGGTGGGGGATCAACTGCCCGTAAAAGCCCGATTGGTTCAACTAATAATCAGTGGGAGATGAACAAAACCCCCACTGATTAAAGTTTCACTTTATCATTTTACTTTATAATATAAATTTACAAATTGCCCAAAACGTTTCGTATCCGTTAAAGTTAAATTAATTTCTGGATTCTTGTCTTGAAATAACGGAACTCCAGAACCTAATATATGCGGTGTAATTGTAACAACATATTCATCAATTAAATTATTCTTAAAGAACTCTCTCAGTAGACTCCCTCCACCGACCATCCATATTTTAGATCCTTCTTGCTCTTTCAACCTTTTCGTAAACTCCACTACCTCTTCATTTACAAAATCCACGTGTTCATTTGAACCTTTTTGTGAGTTAGAAAAAACATAACATTTTTTATCTAAATACGGGAATGTTTCCATATGCTCTACTACATAATCGTACGTTCTTTTTCCCATAATTATTGTATCAATCGTTTCGTACATTTCTGTATAACCGTTATCTCCCTCTCCTTCGGTTTCCATTAACCACTGTAAATCATCATCTTCTTTCGCAATATATCCATCCAAGCTAGCGGCTATAAATAAAACTATTTCACGTGACATATTTTTTCCTCCTTACATCCCATCTTGATAACATTATGCTGTAAACAATATACTAACAATAAAACACGACAATTTATGTCATGTTTAAAAAGAAAAAAGGTGATACATTTGTCAAAAGCTAAACGCTTATTAGATATTCTTATATTTGCTTCTGCAAAAAAAGCATTTACAGCTCAAGAAATAGCTGATGAATTTAATATTTCCGTTCGTACTGTCCACAGATACATTTTAGATTTAAGTGATATGGGATTACCTATTTATGCAGAACAAGGTCGTAATGGAGGATATAAAGTATTAACGAATAAAGTCATTCCCCCTATTTTATTTACTGAAGAAGAAGCGGTATCCATCTTTTTTGCTTTTCAATCTTTAAGTTACTATCGAGACTTACCTTTTAACACAGAAATCAATTCCGTTACGCATAAACTGTATAGCTCTCTACAACATGATGCGAAAGTGAAAGTTAATAAAATACGTTCTTATATCGCTTTTTGGAATCCGAAGAGAACAATTGATACACCTCTATTAAACGCAGTGTTAAGTGCGGCTATTGAAAATAAAAATTTACACTTTCAATACGAATCTAAATCGGGGATAAAAACAAAACATGTTCATCCTATCGGTGTATACGCTCATGATGGGCTATGGTACTTACCATCCTATGACTTCAGGAGAAAAAAAGTATTACTGTATCGTGTTGATCGTATTCTTTCTATATTATCAACAGAAAAAAATGAAAGTACGTTCATGAATTTAGAAGAATGGTTTACCTCTAACTCTAACGTAGTACACAGTCCTACTCAGTTGCATGTTTTACTGAAAACAGAAGGCGTGCGCCAATGTAAAAGTGTTCCTTACCTTGAAGAATTCGTGGTAATAAACGAAGACGGGACAGGATATATACATTCAACAATTGATAAAGGCGAAATCAACTTTATTACCCCTTTATTTTATAGACTTGGAAAAGATGCACGAATTTTAGAACCGAAAGAATTGATAGATGGTTTACTTATGCGTGCGAAAGAAGTTTTACATATGTATGAAGACGAAAAAAGCTGCTAAATATAAGCAGCTTTTTTCGTCCCGTTGTTCCTATTGTTTTATTATTGACGAATGTCAAACCACCAACGATTTTTCGAATTCATATTCTCAGTTCCACTAAAACCACTGTAACGGAAAGCATCAAGGAAAATTGAATCTAGTTTATCCTCATCCACAAAATAACCTAAATTAACTTTCATCGTTTGGCCAGGTAGGATACTGCCAATATTGTAGAAGCTTTTCCCATCTCCGTGAGGCTCTAAATAATCAACTTCTCCCGTCATAATACGCGTTGCATCCATTCCCTCTTCTTTAGCGTATTTCCATGCATTCCCTTCAAATTTAAGCTGCTTTATGGATGGATGCATATAGATTTCTTCTGTCGCCTGTTTACCAATATTTCTCACTGTTGTTGTCAAGTAGACAAATTTAACATTAACTAATTGCGAATCTACTAATGTATCAATTGAATCTTTACCATTCCCTAATTTATATACATCCCGTCTGTACGATAGCAGTTTTCCCGTCTGATCTAAAGCCTTCTTCTTGCTTAATATCCCTAGGCCAAGTTCATTAAAGTTCTCTTGTTTAAAATCTTTAATCGAATCAAAAACTTCAACTTTTTCTATCACATATTCAATTTGGCTGTTATCCATAGATATCGTTACTGGAACCTTTTGCCCTATATGAAATAGTCGTTTGCTATCTTTTTTCAAAGGAATCACTTTAGATTTTTTAGGTTCATCTGCTTGGCTAAAATACTTTTTATCATAATTTGATATATGTGATGCCTTTTCTTTTGACGTGGGCTCAAGTGAAATATTCCCTAAGACATCTATCATTTGTTCTTCATTTATATCTGATCCAATAAAACTTTCTAACATAATCCCTTCTTTCTCAAAAAAGAGAAAGACCTTCCTATCAAACATTACATTGTTGTTTCCAGTTTCTTTATGAACAATTACTGCTTTCTTGCCACCTATCTCTTTTTCTTCGTAGCTTTTTGAATATAAAGTTTGAAAGTCCGCATTTTCCCCTACTCTCCAAAGACTAAATGAAAAGCCTCCATTTGCGTCGTTATCTTTAAATGAATATTTCATAGCAGAGTCATCAATTGCTTCCATATTTTCTGGTAATTTATCAATTTTCAGCTTATACCACTTATCAGCCTTTTTCGTGTCCTTATTTGTTACCGACACATTTACTTCATAATTTTGTTTTTGAACAATCATATTATAGACTTTTACTGCACCAAAAACGGTTGTCGGCATACCAATCAATAAGCAGGCAGCAGCGATTAACATACGATGTCTTTTACTCTTTTTCTGTGGTCGCTCGTCCTTCAGCTTCATTTCCTCCATAAACAGTTTCTTTTTGCGCGTATATGTATGTGAAAATTCATGTTGTTCTTCGGATTTATCAAAATCATCTAAAGCAATTTTTTCAGCAAGTTCATATATTTCTTTGGAGTTCTTTGAATTCGTCATGTTGTATACCTCCTATCATATTTTGGACTCGTTTTCGAGCGCGTTCAAACTGCTTGCGGACATTAGCCTCCGTAATCCCCATTACACTTGAAATTTCTTGATACGTTAAGTTATAGAAGACTTTGTACTTAAACACCTGTCTGTTAGATTCATTTAACTCTTTTAGCAATGTATCAATTTGAACCTCAGACATTTTACGTTTTTCCCACTCTTCAATATTTTCATCTACTGCTTCTATTGATTCTCTTTCATATTCTTCTAAAAATGTTTCATGTCGTTTATTTTTCCGGTAACTATCAATCGCCTTGTTTTTCGCGATCCTCAAAATATAGCGTTTAAGCTCTTCAGTGCTCAAGCTATGGAGCTTTTCCAAGTTCTTATAAAGAGTAATAAACGTCTCTTGAACCGCATCTTCAGCCTGTTGAATATTATTTAAAATAGAATACGCTACATAATAAATTTTTTGTTCGTACAACTCGTATAGCTCTTCCATCTTTTCATAATCGTTATTTGTAACTTTCATATAATTCCTCCTCTCACTCTATATAACGAATGAGCACTGTACTTTGTGACACTGCAAAATCTTTTTATAGATAAAATTTAATAATAGAATAAACAAAAGCCCAATTTCTCTATTGTAACTGAGAAATTGGGCTTTTTAATATTAGAATTTTCCTGACTGTATCTCTAAGAAAAATTCTTTTACACCTTTTCAATATGCAGTATTTGCTCTATCGCTTCTTTTAACAAATTCTTTGTCTCTTCAAAGTTATGATTCTTCTTTTCCTCCGGTTGCACCGTATAAAACTCAGCAAACGAACGCTCTTTATATCTTGGTACGACATGCATATGGTAATGTGTTAACTCGTTAAATACTCCACCATTTTGACAAACTGTAATTCCATCTGGTTTATATAATGCCTTAATCGCTTTTGCAATCAGCTTAGAAGCATCCATAATTGATCTTGCTACAACGTCATCTAATTCTTCTACTTCTACAACATGTTGCTTTGGCACAATTAAAGTATGTCCTGGGTAGAAAGGCGCATGATCTAAAAAGCAAGTTACATAATCATCTTCATATACTTTATATATTTTTTCCTCTTCGTTTGCTAATTTACAACCTAAACAGTCCACTACACTTTCCCCTCTTTCTAAAAACATAAAAACGTGAGAATACGGCTCTCACGTTTTTATGTTTCATTTTATTAGTTCAATTGTTTCCGTAACCTTTATACTATCTTTTACAGATTGAACAATCGTACAATTTTTCACTGCAAGCTGCAATGCTTTGTCCAACTGCTCTTCTGTAATGTTTTCCGCTTTAATTTTATATTGCAAATGAACACTTTCAACTGGTTTGGATAAAGCTTCACTTCTACCAATTTCAGTTTCGATCGTAAACGTATCGTATGTAATACGTTTCTTTTCTAAAATTGTTCGAAAGACAATTGCACTACATCCTGCGATAGAAGAAACGAGTAATTGTAACGGTGAATACCCGTTTTCTTTTCCAATCGCTAATTGAGCGTACGATAAATCTGCCTTTATATCATCGTGTTTGATTGTTAGTTTCATTTGTTTTGTCCATCTCCACTTTCATCGGTTTCTGCTGTTTCTTACTCATATAATAATAATATATATAGCAGAAAATGATAAATGGAATACCGCAGTATAACGCCATTCTTTGTTCAGGAATAAACGCTAAACTAATAACAACGATGCTATTTGTAATTAAAGCTAAAATTGGAACAATCGGATATAGTGGTGTTCTATACTTTAAGTCCTCTAACTTTCCTCCGCCTTTTATATACTGACTTCTAAAGCGAAGTTGCGATAGAGCAATAATGATCCAACTTGAAACAGCCGATAAACCAGCTATCGATAATAAGTACATGTATACTGTATCTTCTGCAAGGAAACTTGTGAATAGGGATAATCCAGCTACCGCAATCGTTACGACTAGCGCTGTAATTGGAATACCACGTTTATTTACTTTCTTGAAAGAAGTTGGTGCCATTCCTTCATTTGCAAGTGACCATAATATACGTGTCGCTGCATATAATCCAGAGTTCGCTACAGATAATAACGCAGTAATAATAACAAAGTTCATAATATCAGCTGCATATGGAATACCGATTTTATCAAATACAACTACGAATGGACTTTCAATTACGCCTGCTTCCTTCCAAGAAATTAATCCTACTAAAATTGTCATTGTTAAAATGAAGAATAACATAATGCGCCATACTGTATTACGGATCGCACGTGGAATTGTTTTTTCTGGATTTTCACTTTCTCCCGCTGCAATCCCGATTAACTCTGTTCCTTGGAACGAGAAGTTAACTGTAATCATTGTAAGTAATACGGCAGCTAGTCCATTCGGGAAAAGTCCACCATCGCTTACAAAGTTAGAGAAAAGAGGTGCTGCTTCTTTTCCGTCATATGATATAAATCCTAATAATGCACTACCACCAAGAACAACAAATGCAAGGATTGTAATTACTTTAATACTAGAAAACCAAAATTCTAATTCAGCGTAGCTTTTCGCTGAGATAGCATTTGACGCATATAGAATAACGCCGAATACAAGGCACCATACCCAAACATCAACATTTGGAAACCATCTTTTCATCATTAAACCTATTGACGTTAATTCTAGACCCACTGTTACTGCCCAGCCGAGCCAGTATAACCAACCAATCATAAAGCCTGTTCCTGGTCCAATAA
This sequence comes from Bacillus sp. AFS012607, assembly GCF_002558005.1. Taxonomy (NCBI): domain Bacteria; kingdom Bacillati; phylum Bacillota; class Bacilli; order Caryophanales; family Bacillaceae; genus Bacillus; species Bacillus sp. AFS012607. The sequence goes on along the minus strand of NZ_NTVM01000023.1, from coordinate 124,198 downwards.
ACTTCGTTGCATACTTTTGGAAAGATCCCGAAACCGGCATTGCTACCGTTAACTCTCCAAGACAAAGCATTGTTAAATACATAATAAATCCGCCTACTAAATATGAAAGGATGGCCCCCCCTGGTCCAGCCTGATTAATGGTGTAACCCGAACCTAAGAAAAAACCAGTTCCAATTACACCACCAAGTGCGATCATAAATAAATGTCTACTCTTCATCGTACGATGTAATTTCTCATTCGTTGGTTGCTGCATCTAAATCCTCCCCCTACAAATACCCCTATATCTTGTTAAAATTTTCTGATAATAAAAATATACACGAAAGCGATTACATTTTCTATATAAAATTAAAACTTTTCTGATAAAATAATATAAAAAATCTAATTATAGCTAGATTTAGATTCTATTTAGAGGAAAATAAGGAGAAACAAGGAAAAACCCTTACATATATTGTAAGGGTTAACGAAGTTCTAATCTTCTGGATAAAATTGATAAACTATAATTTACGATAAAGTACATACAAGCTACTACCATAAACGTTGGAATCATATAATTCACATTTTGTCCGCTAATAATTTGAGCATTATGCATAAGCTCTGGCAGTGATATAACAACTGCTAATGCTGTATCTTTCAGCAATGAAATAAATTGACTGACAAGCGGTGGAACCATTCTCCTTAATGCTTGTGGTAAAATGATATGCCAAAGCGCTTGCACATACGTTAATCCTGAAGATCTTGCAGCCTCAATTTGTCCTTTTTCAATCGATAATAGACCACTTCGAACAATTTCAGATATCATTGCTGCTTCAAATATTGTTAAAGCAACAATTACAGCTGTTATAATTTCTAATTTCAAGCCTGCTTCTGGTAGTGCAAAATACGTGAAAAATATAATCAAAAGTAGTGGTAAATTTCGAATTACTTCAACGATAATTCCTAATACTTGTGAGACGACAGGTATTTTCATGTAGCGCAATATCCCTATTACACTACCAATAATAAAGCTAAGTACAATTGCTACGAGCGCTACCTCTAACGTTATAAGTAATCCTTTTAATAAAAATAGAATATGATCCCCTGTAATTGCTCCCTTAAAATCCATTTACACCGCCTCCTTTGCTAAGCGTTTTTCTAAATAACGCACTAGCATACTGAGCGGAATTGTTAATATTAAATAAAACATCCCGACAAATATATATACATCAAACGTAACAAACGTCTTCGTTGAAATTAAATCTCCTTGATACATTAAATCAGCACCAGCAATAATTCCAAGTATTGAGGAGTTTTTAACTAAATTGAGAAACTGGTTTCCTAAAGGGGGAATTACAATTTTCATAGCTTGAGGTAAAACGACATGGTACATTGCTTGCGTATAAGTCAATCCTGAGGAACGTGCTGCTTCCATCTGACCTTTCTCGACTGATAGAATACCAGCGCGAATAACTTCCGCAATAAACGCTGCTGTATATACGGTAAGCGTAACTGTTCCTGCTACAAAACCATTTAAAGTAATTCCTATTACAGGTAACGCGAAATAAAATATAAATGCAATTAATACGAGTGGAATATTTCTTACAAACTCTACAAAAGCTGAACCTACCCAATTTAAAATACGAATCGGTGCGATGCGCATTACTGCCAAAATTACTCCTAAAATAAAACTGCCTATCAATGCAATTACACTAGACATAACTGTATATTTAAATCCTTCTAAATACATATCAATGTTATTCGTTAATATAGAAAAATCAGGCACATATTCTCCCCTCTTTCTTTACAAGAAGAGGATGAGCACTCTCATCCTCTCACTTTTACTATTTATCAAGAAAAATAAAGTTTCACTTTACTTCTCTTGTTTTTGACCGATCCATTTTTCATACAATTTATCGTATTCCCCGCTCGCCTTCATATCTTTTAGTAAGTTATTAATCTCTTTCGTTAAATCGTCTGCACCTTTTTGCACTGCAATTCCGTACGGTTCATCTGTAAAAATTTTTCCTACTACTTCATAATTAGAATCTTGTTTTGCCATTCCGTAAAGGATTGCATTATCTGTCGTTAACACATCACCTTTACCTGCCTTTAACGCTGTAAATGCCTCACTATAATTTTCAAATTCTAATACAGTCGCTTCTGGTGACTTTTGACGAATGTTATTTGTAGATGTTGATCCTTTTACAGCTAATACTTTAACGCCTTGTTTTATATCATCGATGCTCTTAATATTGCTTCCTTTTTTCACAAGTAACGATTGTCCGGCTTTAAAATATACATCTGAGAAATCCACTTCTTTTTTGCGCTCTTCCGTAATTGTCATTGTCGCAATAATTGCATCAATATCACCATTTTTCAGCATTGGAATACGTGTTTTAGACGTTACTTCTTTCAGCTCTAGCTTCTTTTCATCTCCAAGAATTTTTTTCGCAAGTGCCTTCGCAACATCAACATCGAATCCTTCTACTTGCCCTGTTGAAGGATTTTTTAATCCAAATAAATTCGTATCATTCTTCACCCCGACTACTAATTTTCCTCGTTTCTTAATTTGCTCAACAGCCCCGCCTTGCTTCGTATTTGTTTCCTTTGCCTCATCTTTCTTACTTCCGCATCCAGCAACAACAAGCACGAATAAACATGAAAATACGATTAAAGTAAATAACTTTTTCATTTTAAGCATGGAATTCCTCCTCTAATGATTTAGCACCCGACTTAAAAATAAACGAGCTCTTTCTTGTTCAGGATTTGCAAAAAATTGCGCCGGTGTCGTATCTTCAATAATTTGACCATCATCCATAAATAAAATCCGATCTGCTACTTCTCGCGCAAATCCCATTTCATGCGTGACAACGACCATTGTCATCCCTTCTTTAGCTAGCGTTTTCATAACATCAAGTACTTCCCCGATCATCTCCGGATCAAGAGCAGACGTAGGCTCATCGAACAGCATAATTTCCGGCTGCATCGCAAGTCCTCTAGCAATTGCTACTCTTTGCTGTTGTCCTCCGGATAATTGATGTGGATATACATTAGCCTTCTCCGGGATTCCTACTTTCTCTAAATAAAACATTGCTGTTTTCTCTGCTTCTTCTTTGGAAACTTTATTTACTTTAATCGGTGCTAGTGTAATATTTTGCAGAACTGTTTTATGTGGGTATAAATAAAAATGTTGAAAGACCATCCCAATATTTCGCCGCAATTCATTCATGTCCGTCTTTTTATTGTGTACCTCTGTATTTTGTACAATTAATCCTCCATCTGTAATTGCCTCTAATTGATTTATACATCGAAGCAATGTACTTTTTCCTGATCCTGAAGGCCCGACAACTACTACCACTTCTCCTTTTTTCACTTGCACATTAATATTTTTCAAAACTTGAAAATTACCATAATATTTATTTACATTACGAAATTCTATCAACATACTCCCCCTTCCCCTAACAACGCATGTACATTCTTTTTATATTCAAAAATAGTCCCAAAAATAACTTTCAGCTTCAATTTGTCCATAAAAAAGCAAAGGGTTTCCCCTTTGCTTCTTCATTTCTATTCTATTAAGATACTTCTTCTTTCTTATCTTTCCCGTATTCATGCTCCCAAAAATCAGCATTTTTAATTCCTAATGGCTGCGGATCGAATACTGGATCTTTTCCTTCTTTTTTCTGTTTTTCATAATCCTTTAATGCGACTAATGCAGGTTTTTGTAATAATAAAATCGCAATGATATTTACCCATGCCATAATTCCTACACCGATATCACCTAAAGCCCACGCCGTTGCTGCTGTTTTAATACAACCGTAGAATACAGCTCCTAAAAAAACAAATTTTAGTACAATAGACAACCAAGGACGGTCTTTATCACGATTTAAGTACGCGATATTCGTTTCTGCAATGTAGTAATACGCCATAATTGTTGTAAACGCGAAGAATAATAACGAGATTGCAACGAAACCGTTTCCAAATCCAGGAAAAACAGATTCTACCGCCGCCTGTGTATATCCTGGTCCTGGCTGAGCGCCATTTAATTTATTAACGATAAAGTTTTTTCCGCTTGCATCAAATACGTTATACATGCCTGTAATAATCATCATAAATGCTGTTGCTGAACAAACAAATAATGTATCAATGTAAACGGAAAATGCTTGCACTAAACCTTGCTTAGCTGGATGTGATACTTCAGCTGCTGCTGCTGCATGTGGTCCAGTTCCTTGCCCTGCTTCATTGGAATAAATACCTCGTTTTACTCCCCAAGAAATTGCTAAACCGATAATACCACCGAAAGCCGCTTCTAATGCAAAAGCACTTCTTATAATTAGCATAAATGCTTCTGGCAACTTTTCAATATTCATAGCAACAATAACGCAAGCTACTAAAATATAACCAACTGCCATAAACGGTACGACAACTTGTGCAACGTTAACAATTCGCTTTACTCCACCGAAGATGATAATAGCTAGTACAACAACTAATAAAGCCCCTGATACGGTGGTGTTAATTCCAAAAGCTGTTTCTAAACTTACAGCAATACTATTTGCCTGCACACCTGGCAGTAAAAGCCCCGTTGCAAGAATTGTCGCTGCAACGAATACTAATGCATACCATTTCACACCTAAACCTTTTTCAATGTAATAAGCAGGTCCACCACGAAACTGTCCTTGATGTTTCGTCTTATATATTTGCGCTAATGTAGATTCTATATAAGCTGATCCTGCTCCTAAAAAGGCCACTGCCCACATCCAAAATACAGCTCCTGGTCCACCGAAGGCAACCGCTGTTGCTACCCCAGCTATATTCCCCGTCCCAACGCGTCCTGATAACGAAAGTGCTAACGCTTGAAATGAAGAAACACCAGCCTCTGATTTTTCACCTTGAAATGTCAGCTTCACCATTTCTCCTACATGCCTTACTTGTAAAAACCTCGTTCGAATGGAAAAATATAAACCTACTCCTAAACATAAATAAACAAGTGCTGGACTCCAAACAATATTATTTAACCAATTCACGAAAGCTTCCAACATTCCCCCTCCTTCTTTATAAAGAATATTCAGAATATATATAAAATTATAAGTGTATACTGAATCTAGGACAATATTATTTTAATAAAGTAAACATATTTTTGTATAAAAAAACAAAGTATATATTTGTTTTATATACTTTGTTTCGAACTAAATGTATTATATATTCACAATTGCTTCTCTTTTTATAATTCTTTCATATAGCTCTTCTGATAATTCTCGGAAGTTATCTGGCATACCTTTCCCCTTAAACTTCTTTTGAAGTGTACCGTATAAACCAACATCACGTAGACGTAAAAACAACGGTAACGATTCATACCAACTATCCGCCAGTCTGTGCTCATGCTCATAGCCTTTTCGTAACACTTGTAGCTGTTTACGAGCAAAGTCTGTCTTCTCTTCCGCTGTCCATGGTGTAAATAGAATAGAGTAATAGAGAACCATCGCTAAATCATGTATAAAGTAATTATAAGCCGCATCATCAAAATCAAAGATTGTTAGCTCCTTACCATCATAATGAAAATTACCGGGATGGATATCACCGTGCATAAGACCGAACGTTTCTCTTTCAACTGGAAGGGCCTTAATCTCATCCATTAATACCGCTGCAATCTTTTTCACTTGATCATCTTCTAATTCATTAACAATTCCACTTTCGTCTTCTTCCCACGTATCACGATAGTCTGTTTTAGGATAGCTCATTGTTAGGCGATGCAGTTGTCCAATCGCTTTTCCCCATGCTTCAAAATAATCATCTCCCCAATAAGGCGATCCTTCCCCTTTTACTTGCTCACCTTTTGCATATGTAAATAAAGAAGCAAAAAAGAAAGTGCTATCTTCCGCTCCAATTTCTTCTACAAGATTTTGAGAAGTTGAGTTAAGAGGTCCTGCTACCTTTGCCCCATGCTCCGCAACATATCGTAAAAAATCTAGTTCAGCTTCAACTTCTTTTTTAGAGCGATGCGAAGAATGCGTTAAACGTAATACATAGTCCTCATCATTATCTCCCTTCGCCTTAAAAATATAATTTTCAAAATCTCCAAGCGGCTTCTCTTCCACTGTTACATGAAATGCCTTTGCCGCTCTTCTTAAGATCTCTTTCGTAAAAACACGTTCTACAGCTATTTCCATATGTATCCCTCCTATATATCTTCTTAATTCGACACAAATGTGAGAAGTACTGCTATGAAATTGAATAATGCACAAAAGACAATATAACGTAACTTTCAATTCTCTTTTAAAAAAATAATTCAAGCATAAATTTCTCACAAACGACAAAAATTAACAGAAACAGTTGCACTTTAAAAGAGGTGGAAATTATGACAGAGAGAAAAGAACAACAAGAGAGTAAAAAACAAAAACATATGTTTCCATCACTTCCTGAGAACATTAATTACATTGAAAATAAACTTTCTCATTCTGATGATATAAAAAAATTAGATATCCCTTTTCAAAACGGAAAAGGGATAATCTTATATATCGAATCTTTAGCAGATCCAAATCTAATTCATCAATTAGTTCTTGAACCATTATTAACGCGGTCGGATTTATCTTTAGATAAAGCTTTTTCTACATTAAATATGAAAAAAGAAACGAATTTAAATTATGGTGTGCAGCTTTTATTACAAGGTAAATCTTTATATTTTCATGAACATGTCGAAAGCTTTTGCATTTTTGAAACGGCTCTATCTTTAAAGAGAGATATAACAGAGCCTGATAATGAAGGTATTGTACGTGGACCGCATACTGGTTTTGTAGAAGATTTAGCAACGAATTTAGCCTCTATTCGTAAACTCATTAAGAGTCCAAATGTAGTTGTTAAATATTTTACACTCGGTGAAGAAATGCACACGAAAGTAGCTATTGCTTATATGCAAAACATAGCTAATGACGATTTAGTTACAGAAGTAAAAAGAAGGTTAGAAACGATTAAGACAGATGCACTTATGCCTCCAGGATATATACAAGAATTTATAGAGGATACGTCTTTCTCACCATTTCCACAGCAGTTAAATACAGAGCGTCCAGATAGAGTCGCAGCAAATTTAATGGAAGGACGAGTTGCTATTTTATCTGATGGAGATCCAACAGCACTTATCGTTCCTGTTACGTTATTTGCTTTCTATCAATCACCAGACGATTATAATAACCGCTGGATCGTCGGTTCTTTCGTCCGAATGATTCGCTTAGTTAGTTTCTTGATTGCCTTTCTCTTACCAGCTATATATATCGCAACCGTCGCTTTTCATCCTGATGTGTTGCCACTTGAACTCGTTTACACAATTAAAGCTTCTTTAGAAAAAGTGCCTCTTCCTCCTATTTTTGAAGCTCTCTTAATGGAATTAATCTTTGAATTATTACGGGAAGCTGGTATTCGCTTGCCAAGCCGAGTTGGACAAACAATCGGTATTGTAGGTGGTTTAGTAATTGGTGATGCGATTGTAAAAGCCGGACTCGTTTCTTACACAATGATTATCGTTGTAGCTTTAACTGCAATCTCATCTTTTCTCGTTCCATCAAATGATATGAGTTCAGCAGTTCGGATTCTTCGTTTTCCGTTAATGCTCCTTGCTGCTATATTCGGATATGTAGGCATCTCATTTGGTCTAATTATAACTTTCGTTCACTTATGCCAACTACATTCATTTCATACACCATATCTTTCTCCTGTTGCCCCGATGCGGATAAAAGATATGAAAGATTCTTTTGTAAGACTTCCAATGTGGTCGTTTTGGGAACGACCACATGATCCAAAACCGAAAAAAATGCAACGACAACATGTAACGAGAGAGGATGAGGACGGTGACAAACACGCAAAGTAAAATTTCACTTGTTCAATTTACCTTTTTCGTTATTCAATGCCAAATTGGGGTCGGTATACTCTCTCTACCTAACCGTCTTCATCCGATAGCGAAAGGCGGCGGATGGATTTCTGCTCTCATAGCTGGTCTTGCAATTCAACTTATCATTTTACTTATGTGGCTTTTCTTAAAACGATTTCCTGATGCGGATATGTATGAAAGTGTTTGTATGCTATTTGGTAATAAGTTTGGAAAACTATTAGGTTTTGCTTATGTTTTTTATTTTACCCTTATTGGTATGACCGTTATGTTAAACGCTTGTAATGTCATTAAAGTATGGGTTTTGCAAGCAACCCCTTGGTCTGCAATTCTCATACTATTTACAATAGCTTGCTGCTATGTAGCCTATAATACATTTAAAGTAATTGTAAGGTTTTATGTGATGGCCTCTATTCTCATTTTGCCCATGGCTCTTTTAATTGCACTAGGGTTTTCACGAGCTGATTTTTCTTATATTTTTCCAATCACAGAAGCCGGATGGTGGAATATTATTCAAGCATCTAGGGAAACCATTACAGCTATGTATGGTTTTGAAATTATTCTTATCGCTTTCCCAAAAGTAAACGGGAGTTCTGTGGCAAAACTAAAGGCAATTTCTATCGCTAATGGATTTGTAACCCTTTTTTATACTTTCACTGTTTGGATTTGCTTTATCGTATTTAGTCCAAAGCAAGTTGAGCTTATTCCAGAGCCAGTTGCTTACTTATTGCGCTCCTTACATATCGGGATTATAGACCGTACTGATTTACTATTCATACCAATATGGATGATAACAGTTGTGGCTTCTATTGCTAGTTATTATTGTGCTGCTTCAATCGGAATTGGACATATATTCAATCTTGCTAATCATAAAAAAGCTGTTCCAATAGTTGGTATTATTGCCTTTAGTGTAGCCGTATTTATCGATACACCCGAAGAATTAAAAGTAATTGCAACTTTCACTGATAAGTTCACCTATATTTTCATCGTTGTCCTTCCTCTTTTATTTCTACTTTATTCAGTGATAAGAAATAAGAAAGGAGAGCAGTATGTTCAAAAAAAGAGTTAAATTACTTTTTTTATTATGTACTAGTGCATTCCTTTCTGGCTGTTGGGATCAAGAACCATTAAGAGAAGCGAGATTAGCTTATAGCATTGGATATGATATTACGGAAGAAAATAAACTTCAACAAACGCTTGAACTTGTAAAAAGTTCAAGCGGAGAACAATCTTCATTCGAGAATGAAGTACATTCAGCAACTGGATATAACATAAGGGATACAAGTGATGCCCTAAAAAAAAATGTAACTGGGAATATCCGCTATTTCAAATATGGCGTTCAATTACTTGGAACCAAAATTCTAAAGAAAGGTATACTACCCTATTTAGATGTCAGCTTTCGGGACCCAACAAACCCAACTGCTTTAGTAAAACTTATTGCAGTAGATGGTGAAACATCCGAGATACTCAAAAAAAAGAAAGTAGGAAATTTATTAATTGGAGATTTTTTAAAGAAAAAAGTAAAAAGCTTAGAAGATATGAGTGTGTTTCCGAAAGAAACTTTAGAAACAGCTGCTACAAAAATGTTAGATCCAGGTAAAGATTTTACCCTCCCCTCTATAAAAATAAAAGAAAAAGAAGTTATTACAGACGGATTATCTTTATTTAATAAAGACAAATTAACTGGGCATTTACCTTTGAAACAATCTGTTTTATTCGTGTTATTAACTGGAAAAATGGGAACAAGTGCCCGTATCACCCAAAAACTTACTAGCGATGAATCAGAGACGACATCTGATTATTTAACGATGGAAATTAGCAATCGGAAATTAAAACGAGACTTAAAAATAACAACAGATAAAAAAGGAAATGTTTATGCTCACATTAAGCTTCAACTAAAAGTTATAGCGCTTGAGGCTCCAAGAGATAATCTTTATAAAATGTGGGAACGAAAAAAACTAAATAAAGAATTATCAAAGCAACTTACGAAAGAAGCGAAACAAATAACAAAAAAGCTACAAAAAGCAAACTGTGATGCTTTCGGTATCGGCAGACACCTTATCGCTTATCACCCTGAGTTATGGAGGAAAAAAAATTGGGATAAAGATTATGCAAAAGTAAAGTTTAAACCTGAAGTAGAAGTAAGCATTTTGTATAGTGGTGTCTTAAAATAAAAGGTTGTATGCCCATGCGGCATACAACCTTTTTATTTCGTATATCGATACACAATTGATTCATATGGTCTTAAGTTAAGTTTTGCAATATCCTTGCTGGCATCTTTATAATTCGACAGTAGTACTTCTTGTTTCATTCCATCTAATTGAACGTGCGCTGGTACAGAGTACGTTATTTCTTCTCCATAGAAGTTATTTATAACAAGTAGTACTTCACTTTCTGTAGTACGAGTATATGCCCAAATTTTAGGATCATTTTTATCCAAAATAGCATATTCTCCTTCTGTAATTACATCATACGTTTTTCTAAGTTCTATTAACTTTTTATAATGATAAAATACAGACTCTTTATCTTCTAATGCCTTCTCTACGTTTATTTCTGTAAAGTTTTCAGTCACTGAAATCCAAGGTGTACTTGTTGTAAAACCACTGTTCATCTCTTCATTCCACTGCATCGGAGTACGAGAGTTGTCACGAGATTTTTGTTTTAAAATCCCGATAATCTCTTCTTTTGATAATCCTTCTTCTCGCTTGATATCGTATATATTTAACGATTCCACATCGCGATATTGCTCGATGGACTCGAATTTAGGATTCGTCATACCGATTTCTTCGCCTTGATAAATGTAAGGTGTTCCTTGCAACATATGCATAGCTGTCGCTAACATTTTCGCAGATTCATTTCGGTACTTTCTATCATCACCGAAGCGTGACACTATGCGAGGTTGGTCATGATTACACCAAAATAACGCATTCCATCCTCCGCCCTTTTGCATTTCAATTTGCCAGTTAGACATAATCTCTTTTAATTTAATAAAATCAAACTCTGCTTTCGTCCACTTATCACCATTCGGATAATCTACTTTTAAATGATGGAAACTAAACGTCATGCTCAGTTCATTACGCTCAGGATTAGAATATTTAATACAATTATCAATTGTCGTAGATGACATTTCTCCAACTGTAATTACATCTTTTCCTGCAAAAACTTTTCGGTTCATCTCTTGTAAATATTCATGAACACGCGGACCATCTGTATAATACTTGCGTCCATCACTTGTCGCAGTATTACCTTCATCGTTTAAGAAACATTGGTCTTTTGAAATTAAGTTAATGACATCTAATCGGAATCCTGTTACCCCTTTATCCAGCCAAAAACGCATCATATCATATACTTCTTCGCGAAGTTGTTCATTTTCCCAATTTAAATCAGCTTGTGTTTCATCAAATAAATGTAAATAATATTGCTCCGTCTTCTCATCATATTTCCAAGCAGATCCACCAAACTTAGACTGCCAATTATTTTTTTCATCACGCCAAATATAGTAATTACGATATGGACTATTTTTATCTTCCTTCGCTTCTTTAAACCACTTATGTTCAGTCGAACTATGATTTACAACAATATCAAGCATAATTTCAATGTTACGTACTTTCGCTTCTGCTAAAAGTTCCTCAAACTCTTCCATCGTTCCGTAAGATGGATCAATGCTGTAGTAATCACTTACATCATATCCATTATCATTTTGTGGTGATTGGTATATCGGTGTTAACCAAATATAATCCACTCCGAGTTCTTTTAAATAATCTAGTTTCTCTGTAACCCCTTTTATATCACCGGTTTCTTTATTGTAATAGCTATTAAAGCTCTTCGGATAAATTTGATAGACTACACTTTTATGCCAATCCTTCATGTTTAACTTCCTCCTACTTCTGTTTGACTCTTTTTGCAAATAACCATGTTAAAGTAAATGGGATTACAACTGCAATAATCATTCCTACAATAAACATTGGAATCGATTTCGGAATGATAGAAATAAATGCTGGCAATCCGCCAATTCCGATAGCAGGTGCTAATACACCATTTAATGTAATGAATATCGCTGCCACAGCAGACCCTATAATCGCTGCATAGAACGGGAACTTATTTCGTAAATTCACACCAAACATCGCTGGTTCTGTAATACCGAAGTATGCTGAAATGGCTGATGTTGATGCCATACTTTTATCATTTTGATTTTTAGAAATCCAGAACATTGCAAGTGCCGCACTACCTTGCGCAATGTTAGAAAGAGCAATCATTGGCCAAATGAATGTGCCACCGTGCTGTGCAATCAATTGTAAATCAATTGCAATAAACATATGATGCATACCTGTAATTACAAGCGGTGCATATAATGCTCCAAACAATACTGCTCCAACTACTGGTACTGTTTCATATACACCTACTAATCCTACTGTTAATAAATCTCCAATATGACGTGTAACCGGACCGATAATTCCTAATGCTAACACACCTGTCACAACGATTGTTGTAATTGGTACAACTAATAATTGAATTGCATTTGGTACATGTTTCTTTAAGAAAATTTCCACTTTACTTAATACAAAAGCTGCTACTAAAACAGGTAAAATTTGTCCTTGATATCCTACCTTCTCAATTTGGAACAGTCCTAAAATATTGAAGTACTCAATCTTTTGACCCTCTAAACCAGTCGCTGCTTTTCCATAGTCCCAAGCGTTTAATAAGGCCGGGTGCACAAGCATTAATCCCATAACAATCCCTAGTATTGGACTACCACCAAAACGCTTCGTTGCTGACCACCCGACAAGTGCTGGTAAGAATACGAATGCTGTATTGGCCATCATATTAATTAAATCCCAAAGCCCGCCTAAGTTCGGATAAACATCTAATAAATTTTTCCCATCAAAAAATAAGTCCTTTGCCCCTAATAGATTGTTAATACCCATTAGTAAACCAGCTGTTACGATCGCTGGTAATATCGGCATAAATACATCCGAAAATATTTTCACAAACTTTTGAGCTGGATTTAACTTCTGATTTCCAGAATCTTTTACGTCAGCTACAGTCGATTCTTCCATACCTGCAAGCGTTATCAATTCAGCGTAAACACGATCTACATCCCCTGGACCAATTACAACTTGAAATATACCAGCGTTATGAAACGCTCCTTTCACTAATGAAACAGACTGTAATTTATCATTATCTATTTTACTTTCATCTTTTAAAGCGATACGGAGCCTCGTCACACAATGTGCAGCTTGTTCAATATTGTCTTTCCCACCAATATACTGCAACACTTCCTCTGCTGTTTTACGATAGTCTTTCCCCATATTCCCGTCCCTCTTTTCTTTTTTTGATACCGTTTACAATTACATATTAACTCGTATATATAAGTTAGTCAACACTCGTATATACGAGTTTGTGTTTTTTTTTTATAAAAAAAGAGATGAAACAATATTTTGTTCCACCTCTTTACTTCCTGCGTGCCACATCCGAAAAGTGAAAAATATCTAAACGGTGGCGTGATTCTGTGTATTCAAACTGACTTCCATCATACAAATGTGTAAAGTTTTTCACAACGACAACATAGTCTGTTCCATTTAAATCTAAATACTTTCTGTCATCCTCTGTACACGGCTGTACTTCAATTACCCTCTGCGAATAACTAATATGTAGCCCAAGCTCTTTCTCAATGTATTTATAAATCGATGCAGTTGCAATTTCTTTCGTTAATCCTGGAATAAACTCAGATACAAAATGATTTATATCTAAAATTACTTTTTCTCCATCAATATTTCGTACACGTTTAATATGATCAATCTCTGTTTTTTCTTTTACATTTAATAATTTCGCAATTTCTTTTGTGGCTTTTTCTTTGTCCATTTCCACAACTTCCGTAATACAATGACGTCCTAAACGTTCATTTTCTTCTTGGAAACTTACAATACCGCCAAAATTAAATTCAATATTTTTTCGCTTTAAAACAAAAACACCTTTTCCATGAATTTTTTGCACATATCCACGCTCTTGCAGTAAATCTACAGCTTTTCTTACCGTGCCTCGGCTTGCCTCATACTGCTTCATTAATTCTGTTTCTGATGGGATTTTGCATCCCTCTTTTAATTGTTTATTATCAATAGATTTACTGATTTCTGTATAAATTTGTTCATACTTACTCATCATCTACAATAGCCCCTTGTCACCTTCTAATTCTATATGTATTATAACATGCTTCACTCTTCTGCCAATCTCTCACTTATTTTCCAGTACAAGAAAAATATAGGTAAATATTTAATCTTTAAAACGTATTTTTATAAAAATTTTTATATTTTTCTTTTCATTCAAAAAAACATGTAGTATACTAACTTCAAAATCAGAGGAGAAAGGGAGCAAAGAACTATGCTTACTTATACAACAACTGTAGTTTCATTTGCACAAAAACATCATCATCATACGTAACCCTTGAAACCTAGCGGAAAAATTACGCGTAGGTACAAGGGTTATTCCCGTTGTACCTACGCTTTGGCGAAAGAGCCATGTAGGTATTTTTTTATCTACATGGCTCTTTTTTTATTGTCAAAAAGCTAGTAAAAAATGATGTTTAAGCAAAACTTACTACAAAGGAGTTAACAAAAATGGAAACGAAAAAATGGGGATTATGGGTTTTAACAGCATTTGTTATCGGGAATATGGTTGGCGGTGGCGTATTTATGCTTCCAGCAAATTTAGCACAAGTATCAGGGCCAATGGGTTCTACACTCGCATGGAGTATTACAGGCCTTGGCGTATTTATGATTGCACTTGTATTTGGAAATTTAGCGATTCGGAAACCAGAATTAAAAGCTGGACCACAAAGCTACGCTCAAGCGATGTTTCCTTCAAAAAAAGCTGGTAAAGTTGCGGGATATAGTATGGCATGGGGATATTGGGCTGCTAACTGGGCTGCAACAGCATCTGTTATTATTTCCTTTGCTGGATATTTATCAACATTCTTTCCAGTTTTACAAAGTAAGCAAATTCTTTTTTCAATAAACGGATTTTCACTAGAACTCGGAAAAGGATTAACTTTCCTCGTATGTAGCCTTATGCTGTGGGGAATTCAATATATTCTTTCTCAAAATATTGATCGAGCTGGAAATATGAATCTACTTGCTACCATTGCAAAAATTATCGGATTTACAATGTTTATTGTAATTACATTATTCATTTTCAATGCCTCTAATTTCGGAGACGGTCAAACCTTTATGAATGAAGCAGGACAATCCATCTCGTTAGGTGGACAAATCAATTCAGCTGCTATTGCAACACTCTGGGCATTTATCGGTATTGAATCAGCAGTTATGCTTTCTAATCGTGCAAAATCACAGCGCGATGTAAAAAAAGCTACGATTTTCGGATTAATTATCGCTCTTCTTATTTACATGTCAATTACTTTACTTACAATGGGAGCTCTTCCGCAAGATGCTTTAAAAGAGTCTCAAAAACCATTAGTAGACGCATTAAATTTAGCAATTGGAAATAAAGGCGCATATATCATGGCTTTACTCGCTCTTATATCTTTATTTGGATCTACAGTTGGTTGGATTGTTGTTAGTTCAGAAGTACCTTACCAGGCAGCAAAGAATGGACTTTTCCCTAAGTTTTTCGGGAAAACAAATAAAAAAGGTAGTCCTTCAAAATCATTATTGATTACAAATGTAATGACGCAAATTTTCTTATTTTCAACGATTTCTGGTACTGTTTCAGAAGCGTATAGTTTCGCTATTGTCGTAGCAACATTAGCCTATTTAATTCCATACCTAGTTTCTACTCTGTACCAATTCAAACTGGTTATTACAGGAGAAACGTATGATATAATGCCTGGTTCTCGAATAAAGGACGGGATCATCACTACATTAGCATTTGTATACTCAATTTGGGTTATCAAAACGGGAACTGCTGATTTAAAAACGTTCTTCTTAGGAATTGGATTGTTCGTATTAGGTCTTATTCTTTATCCAGTACTAATGAAAGACTCACAAAAAACGGATTAAATAAAGAGAAGCTGCTGGCTTCTCTTTTTTATTAAAAATCTGTAATTAACTTTTCTTTTAACTCTCCTACAGATAAAGGTTTCGCATAATAAAATCCCTGTACATAATCACAGCTCATTGATTGTAACAAACTCTCTTGCTCTACTGTTTCTACCCCTTCAGCAACTACTGCTAAATTTAAACTATGAGCAATTTCAATAACAGATTTTACAATTGTTCGTTCTGGTTGCGCGTGATCATAATGAAATTCACGAATAAAATTACGATCAATTTTCACAATATCCAGTGGTAGTTGTTTTAAATAATATAAGGAAGAATAGCCAGTTCCGAAATCATCCAAAGCAATTAAAACACCCATATTTCTTAATTCTTGTAATGTAGCAATAATATAATCAAAATGGCGGACTGCAATGCTTTCCGTTATTTCTAATATTAAACGGTTCGGAGGAAAACCAGTTCTCTTTAAAATGCTACGTACAGACAAAATAAAACGTTTCTGCATTAATTGTTGTATAGATAAATTCACAGATAACTTTAGTCCTTCTTGATAATTTGGCAATGTTTTAAACAATCGGCACGATTTTTCTAATACCCAGTCTCCTAGCTTTATAATAAGTCCAGACTCTTCAGCTACCGGGATAAATTCGCTTGGTGCAATGGGGCCGTCTTCTGTCATACAGCGTACTAAAGCTTCTATACCAGAATATCTCTTCGTTTTCAAATCAATAATAGGCTGCAATGCTACATCTAACTCTTCATCACGAATTGCCTTTTGCAAAGCAAACTCAACTTTCATTCTACGATTTATTTTCGCCCGTAGCTCATCTGTAAAGAAACATGCAGCGTTTCTACCTTGTTCTTTTGCACTATACATAGCTAAGTCAGAGTTTTTCAATAACGTTTCCACGTCTAGTCCGTCTTGTGGATAAGAACAAAGTCCTAGACTAGCTGAAATGTATACTTCATGGCCTTCCAACATAAATGGTGCCTGAAAACATGACAACACAGATGTCGCTAACTGACTCATATCATCTTGCCTATGATTTTTTGTTAACAGCACAAATTCGTCGCCACCTAGCCTAGCCAGAACATCTTTCTCTCCTAGTACATAATGCAACCGTGAAGCGACTTCGCTTAAAAGTAAGTCCCCTATCATATGACCTAACGTATCATTTACTAATTTAAAACGGTCCAAATCAAAGTAAATCATACCAAATTCTTTTTTATCTGCAATCAATTTATTAACGGTTGTTATTAATTGCAAACGGTTCGGCAAACTGGTTAAAGCATCATGATAGGCAAGTTCCCTATAACGACTTTCACTTAGCCGCAATCTATGTTCTGCTTCTTTTCTACTACTAATATCATTTCGAATTGCGATAAACTGGTATGGCTCTCCTTTTTCATTTAAAAATGGAACAATTGTTGTTTTGACCCAATAATATGTACCATCTTTTGCTCGATTCCGAATCTCACCTGTCCATACTTTCCCATTCAAAATACGTTTCCATAAGTTTTGAAAAAAGGTTTTCGGATGATGTCCTGAATTTAAAATACGGTGATCTTTTCCAATTAATTCTTCTCTTTTGTATTTAGAGATTTCACAAAATTTATCATTTACATATGTAATAAGACCTTTTCGATCTGTAATTGCAACAATTGAAGACTCATCTAATGCTAACTTTAAATCTCGCAATGAAGAGTCATATAATGCATGACCTCTCTGTTCTAGCATGCGCATCTCTCCTTGCTTCCTATCTGACTAAAACACAACCTGTTTCTCTTCATAGAAATAGAGATATTTCATTTTCTAATACTAGCCCATTACATAAATTATCTTTTTAAATAGACCGATTAAAATAACATAATATTATTTGTAATAAAAAGCAATATTATACCGTTTCAATTATAACTAGTAGCTTCTCATCTCCCTAATTATTTCGCACCTTATTATACTGCAATCCTTTTAAGTGGCTCTATCCAAGCCCTGTTTCTAACTAATACCATTCACATCTGATCTCTTTACTCTTTAATAACAAAATAGAAATTAGACCATACTACATAACTATTCACGAATAATAATATGAAAATCTACATTAATGTATATGTTTTTGAATTACAATAACAAAATATTAACATATTTTCACCTTAATTTTGGAAGTATTTTATAAATAAATACCGTATTAAACTAAAAAAGAGGGTAGCCTCTTTTTTAGTTTAATACGAATATGGTATTTGCTGATAACCTGGGTATGGCATTGGATACGTTACAGGGTATGGTGATGGATAAGTTACTGGATATGGCGCTGGATAATACCCTCCACTTGCTGCACCCGTTAATGCGCCAGCTGTCAGTCCACCTAACACTCCTCCTGCAAAGCTTCCAGGGAAAAATCCGCCTCCCCATGAACTACCCCCCCAGCCCCATCCGCCTCCGTGATGATGATGGTGATCATGGTGATTGTGTCCTCCATGGTGATGATGTCCGCCGTTATGATTGTGCCCACCATGATTGTGTCCTCCATGATGATGATTCCGATAATACAATCCATTATTTTCTATATAATTCATGTTTCTCCGCTCCTTTTCGATTTTTTCATTTTCATATGCATTAAGAGTGGGATAAAAATGTGATAGTACACTGTATGTAGGACAAATGCGGAAAGTATAGGTGAAATGTCTATATTTTGTAAAAAAAGCAAAACACCTTATAATAAAGATGTCATATTACATCTTCTATTTAAGAAATCTATATTGAAAAAAGATTAGGGGAATTATATAGAAATGAAGAAGCCTATCGTTCAGTTACTATTAATATTTACAATTGTATCTATCGTTCTGTTCCTATTAAATACATCGTATATTTCGTTATATACATTTGTCGGTGCTCTATGGTCCATCACAATCGTAGGAATTTCATTCGTTATCTTTATAGAAAATAGATCTCCACAAAGCACATTGGCATGGTTTTTAGTATTAGCACTTCTTCCTATTATAGGTGTGCTTTTATACGCTATTTTCGGGCGCAGCCGCTGGAGAAGAAAAAAACATCTCCATCGTTCAGAAGAACAAAGAAAATTATTCCGTGAAATATTAGAAGGAAGAAGACTAGAGTTATTACTCACAGTCCCACTAAATGAACGTTCCATACATTTAACAGAAGTCATACAAAAATTTGGAGGCGGTCCTGCCGCAGATAAAACAACTACAAAACTTTTAACAAACGGAGATCAAACATTTTCAGAAATTTTGCGAGCTATAGAGCAGGCAAAACATCATATACATATTCAATACTACATTTATAAATCTGATGAAATTGGTACAAAAGTTCGAGATGCTTTAATACAAAAAGCAAAAGATGGTGTTATTGTACGCTTCCTTTATGATGGTCTTGGAAGTAACACGTTAAGAAGACGATTTTTGCAACCTATGAAAGAAGCTGGGATTGAAATTGTAGAATTTGACCCTATTTTTTCAGCTTGGTTACTTGAAACTGTCAATTATCGTAACCATCGAAAAATTGTTATTGTAGATGGAGAAATTGGTTTTACCGGAGGACTCAATGTCGGTGATGAATATCTTGGCCGTTCAAAGAAATTTCCTGTTTGGCGTGATAGTCATCTAAAAATAGAAGGAAAAGCATTATATAAATTACAAGCAATCTTTCTAGAAGACTGGCTCTATGCCTCTAGTGGTTTAAATACTTATTCCTGGGATCAATTCATGAATAGACAATACTTCCCAGGTAAAGAGATTTCACATGCAGAAGGTGCTGTTCAAATCGTAGCAAGCGGACCAAGCTCCGATGATAAAAGTATTCGTAATACATTAT
The DNA here is from genome assembly GCF_002558005.1 of Bacillus sp. AFS012607. Classification (NCBI taxonomy): domain Bacteria; kingdom Bacillati; phylum Bacillota; class Bacilli; order Caryophanales; family Bacillaceae; genus Bacillus; species Bacillus sp. AFS012607. The sequence continues at coordinate 104,502 of NZ_NTVM01000023.1, read as the reverse complement.
TAGCTGTTATGGGCTCTGCAAAAAAATCCATTTGGATCGCTACACCCTACTTTATTCCAGATCAAGAAACTTTAACATTATTACGCTTAAGTGCAATTGCCGGAATAGATGTACGGATTTTATATCCAGGTAAAAGTGATAGCATCATTAGTGATCAAGCATCTCAATCCTATTTCACTCCACTTTTAAAAGCTGGTGCTTCTATTTACAGTTATAAAGATGGTTTTATGCATGCAAAAATTGTACTCGTTGATGATACAATTGCAACTATCGGAACAGCGAACATGGATGTACGTAGCTTTGAATTGAATTACGAAATTATTAGCGTACTTTATGAATCAAAAACAGTTCACGATATTAAACGTGATTTTGAAAAAGATTTTAAACATTCAACTGAAATTAAATGGAACTCTTTCCAAAAAAGAAGTATAAAAAAACGCATATTGGAGTCTTTCATGAGGCTCATTTCTCCTTTACTGTAAGCAATCAACTTCATCTTGATTGCTTTTTCTTTTCCCTTTATCCTCCTTCCTTTTCTTTGCATACCATATTAAAACAAGTTATCATAAGATGTATTACTTTATGAAAATAATGTTAGGTGGGAAATACATGTTAGAACAATTTCATATACATTCTGATTTAAAACAGCAGCTTTCTACGATTCATGAAAAGAATAAACAAGAAGCTGGTGAAAATGCTCATTTAATCGGTACTAAAATATATAAAGCATCTGATAACAGCATTATCGAAGATGCGATTACAGCACTTCTTCTTGGCAAGAACATTCTATTAAAAGGACCGACTGGTAGTGGTAAAACAGTACTAGCGGAAACTCTTTCTTCTTTATTTCAAAAACCAATGCATAGCATTAACTGCTCTGTCGACTTAGATGTAGAAGGTATTTTAGGATACAACACACTACAAACGAAAGATGGTGCATCTGAAGTTTCATTCGTTAACGGTCCTCTTATGAAAGCAATGAAGAACGGTCACTTCCTATATATTGACGAAATCAATATGGCAAAACCTGAAACTTTACCGCTACTTCACGGCGCATTAGATTACCGTAAAATGATCACAAACCCATTTACACAAGAGGTTGTATACGGTGATGAAGAATACCGTGTAATTGCTGCGATTAACGAAGGTTACGTTGGAACAAGTGAACTAAATGAAGCATTAAAAAACCGTTTCGTTATTATTGAAGTTCCTTACATTCAAGGTGACACATTAAAAGAACTATTATTAGCAGAATCAAAATTAAATGATGTTGCAACAATTGAAAAGTTTGTTGCATTTGCAAGCGACCTTATGCCTTTAGCTCGCGATGGACGTGTAAGTGAAGAAGCAGCAAGTATTCGTGGTATTATCGACGCATGTGATTTAGGTGTATATATTCCTGTTATGCGCGCTATTGAACGAAGCATAATTGCAAAACTTAATGATGAAACAGAACAAATGACTGTCCGTGAATTAGCAGAAAGTTATTTCTTTGAGGGATAATTTATGAGACAAATTTTTAGTGACAAAAAAATTGATGCGTCGCTGTTTCTACAAATGGAAAACTTAATGTATGCCCTTCTAAAAGAAGACGATGCCTATCTTGAATATGGCTATAAAGCATACTACGACGAAATTGAAAAGAAAGTTGTCATTAGTCACTTTTGGGATGATCGAAAAGAAGAAGATACAGTAATCGGATTAAAAAGCGAAGTGTTCTTAAAAGCACTTGGTAATAAACATTACTCGGACATGACTTTAATTCGTTCTTATGCGATTGAATTGCAAGAATCGCCCCTAAAAAAGTTTTTAACACAATTATTTGTTCTATTAGAAGATTTACGCGTTGAGGAAATCGTAAAGAACTTACGTCCTGGCACGAAGCATATTTTTAAACGCCGAAAAGAAATGTACCGCAATTATTTCGGCTCTCAAAATGAAATAAACCGCGTTCGTAATTATCACGGTGATCGTTTGTTTTGCCTATGCTATCTTTCATTAACGAGCGATAAATATGAAATGTTTAATAATGAATATTTTGAGCAAATTGAAGCGATTTTACATGAAACATTCCAAGCACGTAATACAGAAGATATTATGTATGTCGTTGAGAAAATTCGCTATCGCTTAGAGGCGCTTCTTGAAAGTGATATGCTTAACAACTATTTCGGACATGCTCCACTTTACTTATCTGTTCTTGCAGACGAAAAGAACTGTCGCGTCGAAGATTTAGCAAATGATGATACACAGCTTATAGATGACGATGAAAATAAAAACAAAATGGATGAAAGTTTCTCCACATGGCATCGTGAAAATAAAAATAACGAAAACGAGAACTTTTTACGCTTTGAATTAGAAAGCGGAACAAAAACAAACATGATGGGCGATACTGCTCGTGAATCAGAAGATGGCGACCAAGCACTTGGTTCTGTACAAGGTACTTCTCAAAAAAGTACACAATCCAACTTTGATGGCGCTGATACAGAAGAAGCAAGAGCTTCACACGCTTCTAGCCAGCACGACGGTGCATACGGTAAGTATAATGTAGGTGCTTCTCATACATTTAAAGAAGCTCGCAAAGCAAATATCGATGAGAAAAAAGATTACCAAGCTATCAAATCAGTCGTCAATAAAGATGTAAAAGAATTAAAGAAAATTATCGAAAAAACGATTGAAAATAAAACGAATGCGAATAGTGATAAATATTACGGAAGGCTTCGCAAAAAATTCCTTCGTATTTATACCGAAAAACAACCGCGTATGTTTTATAAAAAAGGACAAGAGTCACAAGAACTCGATGTTGCATTCCAACTGTTAGTTGACTGTTCTGGTTCTATGTATAACAAAATGGAAGAGACGAAGAAGAGTGTTGTACTATTCCATGAAGCTTTAAAATCTTTAAAAATCCCGCACGCTATTAGCGGATTTTGGGAAGATGCCTCTAGCGCTAAACCTGAAGATAAGCCGAACGTTATCCATGAAGTTGTAAATTATAAAAACTCAACGTTACCAAACGTTGGTCCGGAAATTATGCAACTTCGTGAAGAAGAAGATAACCGCGACGGATATATTATTCGTATCGTTTCTGAAAAGCTTGCAAAAAGACCTGAGAAACATAAATTCTTACTAGTCTTCACAGATGGTGAGCCTTCTGCGCTAGACTATCAACAAGATGGAATTTTAGATACGCATGAAGCTGTTAAACTCGCGCGTAAAAGTGGCATGGAAGTAATCGGTATCTTCATCGAAGAAGGCGAGGCAAAAGAAGCAACTTATCAATTGATGAAGAACATTTATAACCATCACTTCTTAGTTGCAAATCATGCTGAAGATTTACGATTGAAGATTAAACCATTACTGAAAAAATTATTACTGAAGACGATTGAATAGAAGATAGGAGCCTTGTGGCTCCTGTTTTTTCATTCAATTACTTTGTTTCTGGTTGAAACTTATATGGAATGGCTACTTCTAATAAGGATTCAAATCCTCCGTCATAGTATGGGAAGCGCTCATTCGCAATTGTTCGATCCACCCACTCTATTGCAGAAATTTCACCTTCATCTTCCGCAATAAGTTCACCTTTTACTACATTCGCTCGGAATGTAAAAAATAGTGCATGATTCCCTGATTCCTCAAAGAATTTTTCATTGATCGCAACAAGTCCACCTAACGTAGCAATTAAACCTGTCTCTTCTTTCACTTCTCTTATTAGTGCTTCCTCTAATATTTCACCTTTTTCCACAGCCCCACCTGGCAATGACCAAACGTTTTGTTCTGCATTATGTACCATTAATATTTTATCTGTTTCCTCGTCATGTATTAGTGCGTATACGACATCTACTCTTTGCATAAGACTTCTGTCCTCCCAAAAATAATGAAGAGCCGATTCCTAAGAATCGACTCTTCCTATTAATTCATCACTAACTCAGCTGTGAGCTTTTTTTTTAACTTAGCCAACATGTCCGTTGTCATTTTGTCTAAATCGTATTCTGCTTTAAAGCCCCACTCTTTCATTGCTGCAGTTGCGTCAATAGAGTTTGGCCAACTATCAGCGATTGTTTGACGAGCTGAATCTACTGCATAATCCATTGTAAACGTCGGAATGTGTTTACGAATTGATGCTGCAATTTGCTCTGGCTCAAAACTCATTGCCGTAATGTTAAATGCATTTCTATGCACTAGCTTACTTGGATCAGCTTCCATTAATGAAATGATCGCTTGTAAAGCATCAGGCATATACATCATGTCCATGTACGTTCCTTCAGCAATGTATGAGGTGTATGCACCTTTTTTAATCGCCTCATAATAAATTTCAACTGCATAATCAGTCGTTCCGCCTCCTGGAGGAGCTACGTAAGAAATTAAACCTGGGAAACGGACACCGCGCGTATCTACGCCAAACTTTTGATGATAATAATCACATAGTAATTCTCCTGCTACTTTGTTTACCCCATACATCGTAGTAGGACGCTGAATTGTATCTTGCGGTGTATTATCTTTTGGCGTCGATGGACCGAATGCACCGATCGAACTTGGCGTGAAGAACTTACAGTTTAATTCACGAGCTGCTTCTAATGCATTTACAAGTCCGCCCATATTTAAGTTCCATGCGAATAACGGATTTTTTTCTGCTGTTGCTGAAAGTAAAGCTGCTAAATGAATAATTGTATCTACTTCATTATGCTTTGCAATATCATGTAATTTTTGTCCATCTGTTACATCTAACGTTTCAAACGGACCAGACTTTACTACTTCACTATCTGTTTCACGAATATCTGTTGCAATAACATTTGATGCGCCGTATACATCACGAAGTTTCATTACTAGTTCAGAACCAATTTGCCCTAAAGAACCGGTTACTAGAATTTTTTTCATTTTCCCCACTCCTCATTTGCAAGCTATTCAAAAGATGCCCTTACTTAAATGATGCCCATTTCTTTTCCTACTTTTTCATACTTACGAATTGCTTCATCTAACATTTCTTTCGTATGAGCTGCTGTAGGCATATTACGAACACGACCTTTTCCTTTTGCTACAGTTGGGAACACAATAGATTTTGCGTATACACCTTCTTCATTTAGACGCTTACTAAATTCTTGTGTTAACACTTCGTCCCCAATAATACAAGGTGTAATTGGCGTTTCACTTTCCCCAATGTTAAAGCCAAGTTCTTTTAATCCTTGTTTTAAGTAGCGGCCATTTTCCCATAAACGATCATGTAACTCTGTGCTTTCCATTAAGATTTCAATTGATCTCATGCAAGCTGCTGCATCAGCTGGTGTTAATGCTGTAGAGAATAAGAATGGACGTGAACGAACTTTTAACCAGTCAATTAAGTTTTGTTTCCCTGCTACATATCCACCAATTACCCCAATTGCTTTTGATAATGTACCAATTTGGAAATCAACTTTATCAGATAGACCGAAGTGCTTTACAGTTCCTGCACCTTTTCCAAGTACACCTGAACCGTGTGCATCGTCTACATATGTCATTAAATCTAATTCTTCTGCAATCTCAACAATTTCTGGTAGTTTTGCAACATCTCCATCCATTGAGAAGACACCGTCTGTAATTACCATTAATTTATTGTAAAGACCCGATTCTTTCGCCGCGATTGCTTTTTGGCGTAAATCTTCCATATCAGAATGTTTATAAACAATAATTTTTGCCTTTGATAGACGACTACCATCAATAATAGAAGCATGGTTTAATTCGTCTGAAAGAATTGCATCATTTTTATCCATAACAGCTGAAATCGCTGCCATATTACAGTTAAATCCTGATTGGTAAGCAATTGCCGCTTCTGTATGTTTAAACTTTGCAATTGTCTCTTCTAATTTAATATGCAAATCTAAAGTACCGTTAATTGTACGAACAGCTCCTGCCCCAACACCGTACTTATGAATTGCACCAATTGCTGCTTCTTGCAAACGGCTATCTGTTGCTAATCCAAGATAGTTGTTTGAAGATAAGTTAATATATTCTTTTCCGCCAATTGTAATGATTGGTCCATTTGAACTCTCAAGCGGATCAATTACGTTATAAAGCCCCTTTGATTTTAAATCCTCTAAATTTTCTTCTAAAAATTTTGCAAGTGTTTTACTAGACATCGTGAAGCCTCCCATCGTTCATGTAAGCGGATTATTGTCTTAATAGTTCTAATAATCCCTCTACTAGCTTAACACGTTTTCAGAATTTATTATAGAAAAATAGTTTAAAGTAACCGCTTACAATTTTAGATTATATATGATTCATTATAATAAATCTATCATTTACTTTTCATATTTGATAGAATTAAAAAAATATTTTGGGAGGTTTCAAACATGGCATTTACAGAATCTGATGTATACAATAACACAGCATTTTTCGAACAATATATGAAACGAAGATACCGAGAAAATAGCCCAAATGAATCCATTGAAAAACCAGTATTCTTTCAGCTCATTGGTCATGTGCAAGGAAAACAAATTCTCGATTTAGGCTGTGGTGACGCTAAGTTTGGTGCGGAATTATTAGAAAAGGGATGCTACTCTTACACTGGCATTGAAGGCTCCGAACTTATGTATGAAAAAGCTAAAAATCAACTAGAAAATAAAAATGGATCTGTTCATTTTTTAAACCTCAAAGATTATACCTATCCCTCTTCCACTTTTGATTTAGTAACATCTAGACTCGCCTTACATTATATTGAACATCTTGATACCATTTTTCAAAATGTGTTTCAAACTTTAAAAACAAATGGCACCTTTACCTTTAGCGTTCAACATCCCGTTATTACTTCTTCATTTGAAAGCTTACAAACAAGTGGTAAAAGAACGAGTTGGCTCGTCGATGATTATTTTAAACTAGGCAAACGGGTTGAACCATGGATTGACCAAGAAGTTATTAAATATCATCGTACAACGGAAGAGTATTTCACATTATTACAGCAAGCTGGATTTACCATTACATCATTAAAAGAAGCTACACCAAATCCAATCTATTTTCAAAATGAAGAAGAGTATAAACGTCGCTTACGAATTCCTCTCTTCCTCTTATTTTCTTGTACCAAATAAAAAAAAAACGATGAATCACTCATCGTTTTTTTATCTTATCGCCTGAGCAACTTCTTTAACTACACGTCTTCCTCTTCCATGCGGGATACAAAGCGGTGTTCCAAACAACGGATCCGTACTAATTTGACACTCCATTCGGAATACATCACGTACTAGTTTCTCATCTACCACTTCTTCAGGTTTACCTTGTGCATATATTTGTTTATCTTGAATTGCTACAATGTTATCTGCATAGCGGCATGCTAAATTTAGATCATGTAATACCATAACAATTGTTCTTTGTTCTGTTTCATTTAATTCGAATAATAAATCCAGCACTTCAATTTGGTGAGTCATATCTAAGTATGTAGTGGGCTCATCCAGTAAAATGATATCTGTATCTTGTGCAAGTGTCATTGCGATCCAAGCACGTTGACGTTGCCCACCTGAAAGAGCATGCACATCACGCTCAGCAAATTCTGTCATACCTGTCGCTGCAAGTGCTTTCTGTACCATTTCCTCGTCTTTTTCTGACCATTGCTTCAGCCATGTTTGGTATGGATAACGCCCTTGCTTTACAAGTTGTAATACTGTAAGTCCTTCTGGTGCTTGTGGTCCTTGCGGTAAAATCGCCATTTGACGAGCGATTTGCTTCGTTTGCATACTTTGAATGGCTTGATTATCTAACAAAATATCACCAGTTGTTGGTTTTAATAATCTAGCTAGTGAACGTAATAAAGTTGATTTCCCGCAACCGTTAGAGCCGATAAAGATTGTAATTTCGCCTTTTGGAATTTCTAAATTCAACTCATCAATAATACTTGTTTCACCATAAGACAACGTCAAGCGTTTCGTCTCCAATGCTTTTTGCATATTCATCTCCCTTTATGAATTCCGACTTTTATAAAGTAAATAAATAAAATAAGGTGCACCAATTGCTGATGTAAATACCCCTGCTGGAATTTCAAGTGACGTGAAAATTGTACGCCCTATTAAATCTGCAGCAAGTACTAGAATTGCACCGACAATAGCTGCAACTGGGAGTAATGCACCGTATAAAGAACCAACCAATCTTCGTGAAATATGAGGTGCCATTAAACCGACAAATCCAATCCCTCCGGCAAAAGCTACCGCACCACCAATTAAAGCTGTACTAAGTAATAGCATAAATACACGCGACTTCGTTAAAGGAACCCCAAGTCCTACCGCTATATCATCCCCTAGCTCTTGTGCATTTAAATGCCTAGCTGCGATAAATGATATTACTGTTAAAATGAGAACCCAAGGCGCAAGTACCATAACATTTTGCCAAGAAGAGCCATAAACGGTACCCGTAATCCATACATTTGCTTGGCTCGCTTGATAAATTGGTGCTAGCAACATAAATAATGTTGTCGCAGCCTTCGTTAATGCCCAGAATCCAACACCAATTAAAACGAGACTAATTGGTGATAATCCATCATTTTGCCATGCAAATAAGTATACAAAAACCGCTACAATCGTTGCTCCTGCAAAAGCTGCGAGCGGCATATAATGAATACTTACCGTTAGTGCATTATTTTTATCACTAAATAGCGCTAAAAATAATACAACTGCAACACTTGCCCCGCCCGTAATCCCGATGATATCAGGAGAAGCAAGTGGATTTCGAACAAGCCCTTGTAAAATACAGCCCGCTACCGCGAGCGCAATTCCTACGAGGATAGCAATTAAAATACGCGGCATACGAAACTTATTTACAACCATGTTTGACATCGCATCGCCATTTCCGGTAATTGCTTGCCATACGTCATAAGGAGCAATTTTCATGTCTCCCATACCTGCGCTCGCAAAGAATAATCCTATTAAAACAAGTAGTAAACTTAACAAGACGAGACAAGCTCGTTTATACATTAAAAACGAGAGCTCGCCTTTTCCTATACGAAACGGAATATATTTCTTCATTTGCTAAGCCCTCTCTTACGTGCAATATAAATAAAGAACGGTGCTCCAATAAATGCTGTCATAACTCCTACTGGTACTTCTTGTGGCATAATGACATATCTTGCTGCTATATCAGCCAATATTAGTAGTATTGCACCTAACAATCCGCTATAAGGCACTCTCCATCTGTGGTCAACTCCAACAAGAAATCTAGCAAAATGCGGAGTAATAATCCCAATAAATCCAATTGGGCCAGCAACCGCAACTGAACCACCAGACAACAGTACAATAATAAGTAACACGAATGATTTCATTAAAATTGTTCGTTGTCCAAGTCCTTTCGCGACGTCTTCTCCCATCATCAATGTATTTACTTTTCCTGCCATAATAAGAGATGCAATCCATCCTATTAATAAATATGGGAATACAGATTGTAAAATTTCTAACTTTCGCCCTTGCACAGATCCAGCAAGCCAAAATAATACCTCTTCAAGTGCTTTTTCATTTAACACAAGTAATCCTTGTGTTAATGATGAAAATAACGCACTAATTGCGACCCCTGCTAACGTTAACTTAAGAGGAGTAGTCCCTTCTTTTCCTAAAGAACTAGAAGCAAATACAAGCACAGCTGCAACCGCCGCTCCTAAAAAGGCGATCCATGTGAAAGCTGATAATGATGTTACTGAAAAGATTACAATTGCTACAACTATGAAGAACGCAGCACCTGAATTTAATCCAATAAAATCTGGAGAAGCAAGTGGATTCTTAGTTAAAGTTTGCATAAGACAACCAGCAATGGCTAAACTAGCACCAACACTAGCTGCAATTAACGCCCTAGGCAGACGTACATTTTGAATAATAATATGTTCATTGGAACCGTTAAAATGGAAAAAAGCATCCAATGCTAGTTTCCAACTCGTATTTGTATATCCGAAAATAATACTTCCCCAAATACAAATAACGACTGCAATGATTCCAACAAATAATCCAATCCCTTTTGCTCGATTTGTTTTTAATAACATGCAGCGTTTCCCCTTCAATGTATAATGATACGTTGTTAGTGTATTTCAACTTAATTCTTATTGTCAACGGAAATGAGAATTATTTTCACCCATATATATTGACAATTAAAAGATAAAGGCTTAATATCATGCTTGCTATTGAAAAATATTCTCAACATGTAGGGGGTACATAATGAATTTCATGCGGAAGAAATCGTTTACAGTATTTGTATTTTTACTAGCATTTTCAATGCTTTTAAGCGCTTGTGGAAAATCAAGTAACAAAGAAGAATCTACAAAAGAAGATAATAAAAAAGAAGTGGTTACTGTAGAACATGCAATGGGTAAAACAGAAGTTCCTGCTAATCCAAAACGTGTAGTTATCTTAACAAATGAAGGAACTGAAGCTTTACTTGAATTAGGTGTGAAACCAGTTGGTGCTGTAAAGTCTTGGACTGGTGACCCATGGTATCCACATATTAAGGATAAAATGAAAGATGTAAAAGTTGTTGGTGATGAAGGACAAGTTAACGTTGAAACAATTGCTTCTTTAAAACCAGACTTAATTATCGGTAACAAAATGCGTCACGAAAAAGTGTACGAACAACTAAAAGCAATTGCACCTACTGTGTTCTCAGAAACATTACGTGGTGAATGGAAAGATAACTTCAAATTTTATGCAAAAGCATTAAATAAAGAAAAAGAAGGTCAAAAAGTTGTAGCTGATTACGAATCACGTATGAAAGATTTAAAAGGCAAACTTGGCGATAAAGTAAATCAAGAAATCTCTATGGTTCGTTTCATGCCTGGTGATGTTCGTATTTATCATGGTGATACATTCTCTGGTGTTATTTTAAAAGAACTTGGATTTAAACGTCCTGGAGATCAAAACAAAGATGATTTTGCAGAGCGTAACGTATCTAAAGAGCGTATTTCTGCAATGGATGGTGACGTATTATTCTACTTCACATTCGATAAAGGAAATGAGAAAAAAGGATCTGAATTAGAAAAAGAATATATTAATGATCCGCTATTTAAAAATTTAAATGCAGTAAAAAATGGTAAAGCATACAAAGTTGATGACGTTATTTGGAATACAGCTGGTGGCGTAATGGCCGCTAACCTACTATTAGATGACATCGAAAAACGCTTTGTTAAATAATATTTCCTTAACCAGCTCCCTTCTATGGAGCTGGTTATTTTTCAATTCACTTAAATGTCACATTATTTCGTTTTGTATTTTTATTCCCAATATGTTATATTGAGAAAGTAAATAGAATATATTTTCTTTATATCGGAATAAATATTTTAATCTAAATTTTCTGATTAATCACTATTTTATTTTCTTTTAGAATTCAATTATTACATTTGAAAACGCTTATCATCTTGTTTTCAGGGCAAAATACAGTAACGGTCGAAGAAAAATAGAACTTTTTCAGAAATTTTCTTTCTATTTCCATATAATTCTATTGACTTCTAAATATTTTGTAAATTAAAATGATTACATAAATATCCGTTATACAGGATTAGGGGGAAACAAACATGGATGCAGCTTTAAAATTAGACAAAGCTGGAGAGCAACAATCACCAAAAAAACATCCACCAGGGTTATACTTGTTGTTCTTTACAGAGGCATGGGAAAGATTTAGTTATTACGGAATGCGTGGCTTATTAGTTCTTTATTTAACAACGAGCTTAGTAAGCGGCGGTTTAGGATTTGATAAAGCAGTTGCAGTTCAAATTTACGGTATTTTCACAATGCTTGTATATTTCACACCTATTATTGGTGGTTGGTTAACTGACCATTTCATTACGAAGCGACATGCCATTACTATTGGTGGTATCATCATGGCAATTGGTAACTTCGTACTATTTTCAATGAATACGAAAACTGGACTATTTTTAGGATTAGGATTATTAGTTATTGGTAACGGATTCTTCAAACCGAATATTTCGACTTTATTAGGTCAATTATATAGCGACAACGATTCTCGTCGTGATAGTGCCTTCACTATCTTCTACATGGGGATTAACTTAGGAGCTCTTATCGCTCCATTCATTTGCGGTTACTTCGCAGATTATAGATACGGTTTCTTAACAGCTTGTATCGGTATGATTATTGGACAAATTGCATTTAACTTATTAGCACCTCGTTACTTAGGATCAGCTGGAACAACAGTTGTGGGTAAAAAATCTAAAGAACAAAATGCAAAAGCTGTTGAGAAAAAACCTTTAACACCACAAGAGAAAAAACGTACTGTTGCAATTTTAATTTTAACTTGTTTCGTTGTATTCTTCTGGGCAGGATTTGAACAAGCTGGTAGCTCTTTAACACTTTACACAGATAAGTTCGTAGATCGTACAATTGTTGGATTTACAATTCCAACACCTTGGTTCCAATCTGTAAACCCACTATTCATTATCTTACTAGCATTACCTGTTTCTGCGTTATGGATTAAGCTTTCAAAAACAAAAAATGGTGATTTGAAAATCCCAACAAAAATGGCATTAGGTATGATTTTACTAGGGATTGGATATTTAGTTCTAACTTTAGCTGTTTTAAAAACTGGTAGCGATGAAGGTAACATTACAATGAAAGCAAACTTACTATTCATTGTATTCACTTACATGTTCCACACAATCGGTGAGTTATTCTTATCACCAATCGGATTATCTATGGTAAGTGCAATCGCTCCTGTTAAACTAGCGTCATTATTAATGGGTGTATGGTTAGCTGGTACTGGCTTCGCAAACTTATTAGCAGGACAATTAGCCGCTTTCACTCAATCTTTAGGATATTTAGAAGTATTCGCAAGCATCGGTATTATCGTAATTGTACTGGGATTAGTACTTCTTATGTTCTCTAAGAAAATTGCACATATGATGGAATAACAAAAAGACGCTTCTAAAATTAGAAGCGTCTTTTTTATTATTTCTCCTCTAAAGCTGTCACGTCCACATGAACGCTCTCACCAGGATTAGATACATCATACACTTGAGCACTCCCCTTCTGCTCATCACAGCTCTCAATCCATACTGGTACGCCCTCATATGTAACGTCAATTCTACTTGAAGAAGATAAGATTTGTTTCACACGTTTCACATCCATACTACTATCCCTCCTTTTGCTTACTACACTCCTTTCTATTTTTTCTTTTCCTTTTAGAATATATTCGGTAAGGTAGCATGTTGATTAATAGTCATTTCTTCCTCACATGCTAATATTTACTCTCTCGCTACCTTTCTGACAAATAAAAAAAGACGTATATTCTACACGTCTTTTTCCATAATATTCAAATTTTAAGAAAATAATGTTTTTACTACCGCACTTACTTTATCATTATGGATTTGATAATACACTTCTAATCCTCGTCTTTCAAAGCGCACTACTTTATTTTGCTTTAACTTCGTTAAATGTTGTGAAACCGTTGATTGCGGAATTTCTAACACTTCCTGTAGTTGTGTTACATTACATGTTCCTCTTTGCATAAGTTCCATTACTAGACGTAGACGAAGTGGGTGAGCTAACGCTCTTAACATTTGTACATCTTCTTCTGAAATACGACATTCGAATTGATTTTGGTTCATAAAGTTCCCCTCATTTTCGTTTTTATTTGCGTTTTTATGTTCTTTTTATTTATTTATATATCTGTTCTTATATTTCCTGTTACGACATAACTTTATCAACCTATAAAGCCGAAAATTTTTTCCATCTTCATCAGCAAAAATTCAGGAAAAAATCCTTGCTGATTTTGAATATTATACTATATGATATAACGAAAAAGCAAAATAATGGCCTACGAATACTTTGCTTACAAACGTTGTTTTATCAGGCTTTTTGTTATATTTTCACCTCATTGAAATGCACAGTAACGGTATTGTAAAATATCGTCTATAATTGATAACCTATCGTAATGTAGTTGAACTATACTTAACCTCTTTGTTACGCTAAAAGGAATTTTCAGTAAAAAGAGATGATATGGTATTAAAAATTTGTTTCTTATTTTTTATTCGTATTGCAAGCGGTTGAATTGTTGTGAAAAACTTCCTATTAAATCCACTCACCGTTCCTCTCTCACTAAATCAAACAGGACAGATAAGTGCATATATCAAACTTTAATCAGTAGGGTTTTTGTTCATCCCCACTGATTATCAGCCCTCACCAACCGGGCGTTTACTGGCAGCCCGATCCCCACCTAACTTCTTTGCTTCCGCTGAATTTTGAGGTGTGGGTCTTACTGCCCGTTAATGCGGGATAAGAGACGGCATCTAATATACACCTATAGGGAACATGCCATCTGAATAAGCAAAATAATATGCAAATAATTTATACAGCACACTTAAATTCATTTGAGTGTGTTTTTTGTCTACTTTATGAACAAAGCTTTTCTTTTAACACTATTATGGAATAATTATACTTTTTTACGTTGACAATAGTGTTGAAGGAGAATATACTAAGCATGTAAGTTGATTGTGAATAGTTTCACAAATAATGTGAATTTATTCACATATAATAGATAGGAGTTGTCATTATTATGAGTACTTGGACACAAATTTATGATCCATTAAACAGTATTTGGTTATCTGCACTAATCGCAGCACTTCCAATTTTCTGCTTCATCATTTGTTTAATGGTACTGAAAATGAAAAGTTATATCGCTGGTCTTTACAGTGTGATTGTCGCTATTATTCTTGCAATATTTGTTTATAAAATGCCAGCAACAGTAGCTGTAGCATCTGCTGGATTCGGTGTTTTATCTGGATTTTATCCAATTTGTACTATCGTTATCGCCGCAATTTTCCTTTACAAATTAACTGTTAAAACAGAGCAGTTCAATATTATTCGCGATAGTATTTCAAGCATTACAAATGATCAACGTTTACAAGTATTATTAATTGCTTATTCTTTCGGTGCTTTCTTAGAAGGCGCAGCTGGTCTAGGGGTTCCAGTTGCTATTACAGCTGCACTACTTGTGGGTATGGGCTTTAATCCATTAAAAGCAGCAGGTATTTGTTTAGTAGCTAATATTGCTGGTGGTGCTATGGGTGCTATGGGTATTCCAGTTACAGTACCGGCACAATTAACTGAACTTGACGCATTAACTATTGGTCGTCAAACTGTTCTTATTTTACCTTTCATTAGTATTATCTTACCTTTCTTACTTGTTTCAATGGTCGATGGAGTTAAAGGTATTAAAGAAACTTGGCAAGGTATTCTTGTAAGTGGTGTTTCTTTCGCTATTACTCAATTCGCTGTAACTTACTTCTTAGGTGCAGAACTTACTAATATTTTCGCAGCCGTTGTAAGTATGATTGCTCTTGCATTATTCTTACGTGTTTGGCAACCAAAATCTTCTACTAAAGAAGAAAAACAAGAAACTAAAGTATCACATACATTCAATCAAATTTTATATGCTTGGTCTCCATTCGTATTCTTAACTGCATTTGTAACAATCTTTAATTTAAAACCAATTAAAGCTTTATTTGCTCCAGATGGTGCGTTAGCAAACTTAGTATTTAACATTCAGTTCCCTGGTCTTCATAATGCTGTTATGAAAACTACACCAATTACAAAAGCTGATACACCTTTCGCAGCTGTTTTCAAATTTGATGTATTTTCTTCTACAACTACTGCGATTGTACTAGCAATTATCGTTTCACTTATCGTTTACCGCGTAAAAGGTAAAATGGTTAAAGAATTAATGATTGAAACAATGAAAGAATTAAAAGCTCCAGTATATACAATTTGTAGCGTTATCGCTTTAGCTTACGTAGAGAACTACTCTGGTATGTCATCTACACTTGGACTTGCATTCTCATCTACTGGTAATGCATTCCCAATTCTTTCTCCAATCTTAGGATGGATTGGCGTATTCATTACAGGTTCAGTAGTTTCAAGTGGTTCTTTATTCGCACCACTTCAAGCAGTAACAGCAGACCAATTAAACATCGTTCCTTCTACACTCGTTGCCTTAAACGTGGTAGGTGGTACAATGGCAAAAATGGTTTCACCACAATCTGTAGCAGTTGCTTGTGCCGCAGTTGGACTAGTTGGTAAAGAATCTGCTCTATTTAAAACAGCAATGAAATACAGTTTAATCTTCTTAGCTGTTATTAGCTTACTTCAATTAAACGCTGTGTTTAATATCTTTTAAAAATAAAACACCGATCCAAATGGATCGGTGTTTTTCACATTATATTTTTTTATTTTTTAATAAAGAAGCTCCAGCAATTTCAGGATGAGTCATTTCGAATGGATCTAAAATAATATCCAATTCCTCTTCTGTCAGTACACCATGTTCTAAACATAACTCCCTAACAGATTTTCCTGTTTCAATTGCTTCACGTGCAATACGAGATGCTGCTTCATAACCAATATGAGGATTAACTGCTGTAATAATTCCAACACTTTTCTCAACATATTGCTTCAGCAATTCTTCATTTGCTGTAATTCCTTCAATACAATATTCACGGAATACACGGAATCCATTATTCATAATGCTTATAGATTGAATTAAATTAAATACAAGCACAGGCTCCATTACGTTTAACTCTAATTGCCCTGCTTCTGATGCTAAGCAAATTGTATGATCGTTTCCGATTACTTGGAATGCGACTTGGTTAATTACTTCTGCCATAACTGGATTTACTTTTCCTGGCATAATGGATGAACCTGGCTGACGTGCTGGCAATTGAATTTCAGCTAACCCAACACGTGGACCAGACGCCATAATACGAAGATCGTTTGCAATTTTAGACATGTTCATCATACATACTTTAAGCGCTGCAGATACTTCTGTGTATGCATCTGTATTTTGCGTTGCATCAACTAAATGCTCTGCACCAACAAGTGGGAATCCACTAAACGTTCTTAAATGTTTTACCACTTGTTCAATATACGTAGGATTTGCATTTAATCCTGTACCAACAGCTGTCGCCCCCATATTCACTTCATATAAATGTTGACGAGACTGTTTAATTCTTTTTATATCACGCTCAAGCACTCGGCTATACGCTTCAAATTCTTGTCCAAGGCGAATTGGAACTGCATCTTGTAAATGTGTGCGTCCCATTTTAATAACGTGATCAAACTCTTTTGCTTTTTTACGAAAAGCAGAATGAAGTTCTTCCATTGTAATAAGAAGCTCTTCTAACATCATAAGAGTTGCAATATGAATCCCTGTTGGAAACGCATCGTTCGTTGATTGGGCCATGTTCACATGAGTGTTTGGGCTAATTTTCGCATATTCCCCTTTTTCATATCCCATACGCTCTAACGCTCTATTCGCAATTACTTCATTTGTATTCATATTAATAGAAGTTCCGGCTCCGCCTTGAATAGGATCCACGATAAATTGATCATGAAACTTTCCATCAACAATTTCTTGCGCTGCTTCTGCAATTTCATGTCCAATGTCTTTAGCTAAGTAACCAGTATCTATATTCGCAAGTGCCGCTGCTTTTTTCACAATTGCCATTGCTGTAATGAGTGATGGATGAATGCGGTATCCTGTAATTGGGAAGTTTTCTACGGCACGTAATGTTTGTACACCATAATAAGCTGCACTTGGTACTTCTTTTTCACCTAAAAAATCTTTTTCTATACGTATATCCTTCGTTGCTATCATTTTTATCACCTATACTTTTTCATTCTAAATCCTTATCCAAAAAATCCGCCCTCTAAAAACACGAGTATCATTCAGAAGAATTTTTCAGTATCCACCTTCACTATATAGCACCTTTTTTGAAAGCGCAAACATTTATTTTTCTGTATATCCTTTTTATTAAAGTTTATAGAAAATCATTCTTCTACTTTCCTTATTTCCACTCGTTTAATTTGATGCATATCCTTTTCAAGGACTTTAAAATAAAAACCGTGTTTCTCAATAACATCTCCTTCAGCAACGATTTGTTTTTGTACCATAATCCAGCCACCAATTGTATCTACATCATCAGCAATTAAATGTATGCCAAGCAAATCATTTACTTCACTAATAAGCACTTTTCCCTCTACGATTTTATATCCTTCACTTACATGCTCTATAGGTGGATTCTCATCTTCATCGTATTCATCTCGAATTTCTCCAACAATTTCTTCTAAAATATCTTCTAGTGTAACAATCCCTGCTGTACCACCATATTCATCATATAATACAGCTAATGGAA
This sequence comes from Bacillus sp. AFS012607, assembly GCF_002558005.1. Lineage (NCBI taxonomy): Bacteria > Bacillati > Bacillota > Bacilli > Caryophanales > Bacillaceae > Bacillus > Bacillus sp. AFS012607. The sequence continues at coordinate 86,378 of NZ_NTVM01000023.1, read as the reverse complement.
TGTGTTTTCTTTGCATTTGTAACAGTAAATCATGAATTGGAATATTTTCTAGCACTTCAATAACTGGCCTTGTATATGGCATAATTGAGCACTCCTCGTCCCGATTACCATCCATATAACGAATAAATAAATCTTTTACATTTACCATCCCAATAATTTCATCTTTATCTTCACCAAATACAGGATATCTCGTGTACTTTTCTTGTGCGATGACTTTAATATGTGTTTCAAATGGTTCGTCCTCATATAAGCCTACAACTTCCGTACGAGGTACCATAATTTCTTTTGCTACTCTATTATCAAATTCAAAAATATTATTTACATATTTAAATTCCCTTTGGTTAATCTCTCCGCTCTCATAGCTCTCAGATAAGATTAACCTTAATTCTTCTTCTGAATGAGCTACTTCATGTTCAGAAGCTGGATGTAATCCGAATAAACCAGTTACAACCCTCGCTGAACCATTTAAAGCCCAAATAAACGGGTACATAACTCGGTAAAAATAAATAAGTGGTTTCGATAACAATAAGCTAACTTGTTCTGCTTTTTGTATAGCAAATGTCTTTGGAGCAAGTTCCCCAATGACAACATGTAAAAATGTAATTACTGCAAAGGCAATAATAAATGAAACTGTACTGGAAATTGCAGGTGAGAATTGTAATTTTAAAAACAACGGCTCGAGTAAATGTTTAATAGTTGGTTCCCCTAACCACCCGAGCCCTAAAGCAGTAATTGTAATACCTAGCTGACAGGCCGATAAATACTCGTCTAAATTTGAAGTTACCTTTTTAGCTGCCAGTGCACCTCGTCTTTTTTCACTAACGAGTTGATCAATACGACTGCTACGTACCTTAATAATTGCAAATTCAACAGCCACAAAAAATGCTGTTAACCCAATAAGAATGACTACCATCAATAATTTTAAAATATCCACATATGCTCTTTAGCTCTCTTAGCTAAAGTTACACCTCCTTTTAAAAAGAAGTTTCACTTTAGTTTCTTCAATTATTGGAAAGCAACTCTATATAAAATCCACCAATTTTCAAACCTCATACAATTCTAAAGGTAAACCATCAGGGTCTTGGAAAAAGAAGAATTTCTTCCCCGTTATTTCATCAATACGGATTGGTTCTGTCTTAACACCACATTGGTTTAAATGCTTCACAGCTTCTTCTATATTTGTAACAGCAAATGCTAAATGTCTAAGACCGGCTGCTTCTGGAAAACTTTTGCGCTCAGGCGGATTTGGAAATGAAAATAATTCGATTTGATACTCTTCTCCTACACATAAATCTAATTTATAAGAATCTCGTTCCTTTCTATATACTTCATTTATCTCTTTAAACCCTAATATTCTAGTATAAAAATTCTTTGACCTCTCATAATTCGAACAAATAATTGCAACGTGATGCACTCTACATATATTCATACTCTCTCTATTCCTTTCTTTACCAAAGATGCATATTCTCCCTTGAAATGAAAAACATATATAGCAGAATATCTCTTTTAGGGGGCTTATCATGAAATTCATTACTTTTTTCGTCGGACTAATTGTTGTTTTCTTACTCGCTTATATTGCTAGCAACAATAAGAAACATATTAAGTTTAAACCAATTTTCATCATGCTTATTATACAGTTAATTTTAACCTACCTATTATTAAATACAGAAATCGGTCTCATACTTATTCGTGTCATTTCCAGTCTGTTTACAAAGCTACTCGAGTATGCTGCTGATGGAATAAATTTCGTATTTGGTGGTATTGCAAATAAAGGTGAAATGCCATTTTTCCTTACTGTATTATTACCAATCGTCTTTATTTCTGTTTTAATTGGTATATTACAACATTTCAAAATACTACCATTTTTTATTCATTGGATCGGGTACTTTCTTAGTAAAATAAATGGTCTTGGGAAATTAGAATCTTACAATGCTATTGCCTCTGCCATTGTCGGTCAATCAGAAGTTTTTATTACAGTGAAAAAGCAATTAGCTCAAATTCCAAAACACCGTCTTTATACACTTTGTGCCTCTGCTATGTCAACCGTATCTATGTCTATCGTAGGTGCCTATATGACAATGATTGAACCTAAATATGTAGTAACTGCACTCGTTCTCAATTTATTTAGCGGTTTTATTATCGTACTCATCATTAACCCTTACGACGTTAAAGATGACGAAGATATTTTAGAAATCAAAGGTGAAAAACAAAGCTTTTTTGAAATGCTTGGAGAATACATTCTTGATGGTTTTCGTGTAGCCATTGTTGTCGGCGCTATGCTCATCGGATTTGTCGCATTAATTAGTTGTATTAATGACCTGTTCCTCATTATATTCGGTATTACGTTCCAACAATTAATCGGCTATGTATTTGCACCTATCGCATTCCTTATCGGTGTACCAAGTTCTGAAATTGTCGCAGCTGGCAGCATTATGGCAACGAAGCTTGTAACGAATGAATTTGTCGCAATGATGGACCTTAGTAAAATTTCTAATAGCCTTTCTCCCCGTACAGTTGGGATTATTTCTGTTTTCCTTGTGTCTTTTGCCAATTTTTCTTCCATTGGTATTATTTCAGGTGCGGTAAAAGGACTAAACGAAGAACAAGGAAACGTTGTTGCGAGGTTTGGCCTTAAATTACTATATGGAGCTACTCTCGTTAGCATTTTATCCGCAATTATCGTAAGCATTATGTTGTAATTAGGTAAAATTTTATCATTTTCTTATCCCTATCTTTTGTATACAATAACGAATAGATGTCTTATAAAGTGAAACTTTACTCAGAGGGGCTATCCCCCTCTGAGTATTAGCCTTCACCAATCGGGCTTTTACGGGCAGTTAACTCCCACCTAACTTCCTTGCGTTCGCTGGACTTTGAGGTGGGAGTTTTACTGCCCGTTAATGCGGGATAAATAATCAAGACATCTATTTTTTATACATGTACAATCGCTTTTATTTAGCGTAAAATATTTTTTATGTGTTTGAATACACTTCTAAATGTATATACTTCGATAGTTTTAAAGGAGAAAAAATGATGAAATCCGACCCGAACAACAATACGCGAGCCAGAAAAGGACGCTCAAAGAAAAAACGCCTACTTTGGTTCCTTCTTATTCCATTACTAATTGTAGCACTTGGAGCAGGAGGCTACTCCTTCCATATATACAGTAAAGCAAAGTCCGTCTTAAATAATGCTTATGCTGAACTAGGTCGAGGAGATAAGTCCAGTAAACGTGAAAAAGCTGTTAAACCTATGACCGACAACATTTCTGTACTAATTATGGGTGTTGATGAAAGTGATATTAGGGAAAAAGGTTATGGAAAAGCAACTCGAACAGATGCGTTATTACTTGCAACAATTAATAAAAACGATAAATCCGTTAAACTTGTAAGCATTCCACGTGACTCACGCGTCTACATTAAATCACGTGATAAATACGATAAAATCACACATGCGCACGTATTCGGTGGTGTAGACAGCACAATTGATACGGTAGAGAACTTTTTAGATGTTCCAGTTGACTACTATGTAAAATTCAACTTTAAATCATTTATTAAAATTGTTGATTCCCTTGGTGGTATTACTGTAGACGTTCCAGTTGAGTTCACAGAGCAAAATAGTAAAGATGAAGCAGATGCAATTCATCTAAAAAAAGGACGTCAACATTTAAATGGAGAAGAGGCACTGGCACTGGCTAGAACTCGTCATATCGATAGTGATTATATGCGTGGTCAACGCCAACAGCTTGTATTAGAGGCCATTGCTGAAAAGGCACTATCTCTTAATTCCATTAATAAAATCGGAGGCCTACTAGACGCTGTCGATAAAGACTTAAAAACTAATTTAACTTTTGATGATATGATGACAATTACAAAAAATTCAATGGATTCAAATTTAAAGATGGAAAAAATGCAAGTAGAAGGTACAGATAAATATATAGGCGGTATTTATTATTACGTTCCAAATGAAAAAAGCGTCAATAATATTTCGACAAAACTACAAGAACATCTCGGTGTTACGAATAAAAATGAGCATAAAAAATTATAATAAAAAGGCTGCTAGATTTCTCTAGACAGCCTTTTTATTATATTTTTCAACATATTTTTCATACACATTGTGACAAGAAGTGACAATTATTACAGCGGTGTAACATTTTTTATGAAAACATTACACACACAGTGAAAATAATAGTATACTAGTACGTACATAATGTTATTTTCATCATTTTTATACAAAAAATGTAATACATATATTTATACATAAATTTCTGGGGGGAAATAAATGAAGCTAAGTAAAATACTGATCGGTTCTGCAATTGCTGGGGGCATATTACTTTGTGTAGGCGGTGTTGGGGGATATCAATATGTCTCCAAATTAAATAATCAATTAGATACTACTGCATTACCGAATACTACATTTGAAGGTATTTCTCTCGATGGAAAAAATAAGAAAGATATTCAAGCAATTATTAATCAAAAGGTAACTGAATTAGATCAAAAATCCCTTACCTACATATTCCAAAACGATAAACAAACTTACACATGGAAAGATTTAGGGATAAATTATAAAGAGAAAGATATTATTGACAAAATCTTTAAAGAACAAGAAGGAAACGTAATGAATCGTTACAAAATGCGTAAGCAAGCTGAAAACGGTGAATTAAAACGTGACTATAAATTAACACCACAATTAAATGCAACAGCTTATGAAACCTTTATAAAAGATAAATATAATGAAACATTAAAAAATCCTATTAATGCAGAATTCAGTATTGAAGGCTCAACAGTAAATGTTAGTCAAAGCCAAAACGGAGAAAAAATTGATAAAGGGAAACTAAACGGTTTAACAAACGAAGCTATTACTACCGGTAAATCAGATGTCACATTGCCAGTCACATTCATAAAACCAGAACGCTCTACAGAAGACATACAGAAAATGGGGATTAAAGAAGTCATCGCTGAATATTCTACTCCAATGGCCGGCCGTAACGGAAATCAATCATTTAACGTAAATAAGTCAGCCAATACTTTAAGTGGGGTTATTGTCGCACCTGATGAAACGTTTAGTTTTAACGGCCGCGTTGGCGTAACTGATGCTGCACATGGTTACAAATCTGCAGCAGTATATTCACAAGGTAAAGTAATACAAAGTGCAGGCGGAGGAGTTTGCCAAGTCAGTAGTACATTATACAGCGCAGCTTTAAGGGCAGATTTAGGCATTGTTTCTCGAAGCAATCATTCTATGCCGGTAAATTATTTACCACTTGGGCAAGATGCAGCAGTAGCAGATTATGGTCCAGATTTAAAATTTAAAAATAATACGGGCAATCATATTTATATTCAAGCATTTTCAAATGGAGGTAGTATTACTACACGCATTTTCGGTACAAATACTGGTAAAAATGTTGAAGTTTCTTCTCAAGTAATTAGTAGGACTAGTGATAAAATCACAGCGGTTACGTATAAAAAAGTAACACAAAACGGGGAAGTAATATCAAATGGACAAATTTCAAAAAGCGTATATAAAAGCGCTCCAAAAGAATAGCTAATATCCACCGAATAGCATAAAGAAAAAGGCGTGATTATATCACGCCTTTTTCTTTTGCAGTAATAGTAAAAAAGTTTCAAGATGGTCTTTCGTTTCTTCTAAAGACCACATACGATTGCCTTGCTTCGCAGCTAATACACACGCCTCTTCCCACGCGTTCTTTTTCTTCATATTTATTAATTCATCACGTAATTTCAAAACAATTTCTTCGTCTTCTTGTTCAATAAACTCTTCCATCACGCTTACTATTTCATCCTCATGAATACTTAACGTACAGTACGATTTAAGAAAGTATTGTAATGTCGTATACATAATGTACTCCCCCTTCTTATTTATCAGATGGATAAGAAGTAATAATCTTAAACCCTAATTCTCCTGACTTATCTCTTGCTAAAACAGTAACAGTTTTTACCAACTTGTCTTTTACACTCATATTTTTCTTTATTACCGTTTTTCCAACCGGGAATGAATGTGTTGTATTTAATACGAGACGAGCCTCTTTAGAATTTTTTAACCAGTCTTGAATTTCCTTATCATGCTGCTTCAAACTATCTTTTACAGCTTTCGTTGCTGTTTCCTTGTCATAGTATGTACTTGCTGCTGATACTTTATCTGTCTTCAAGCGATTCTTCAAATCTTCTTCTGATTTGCCTACATGTCTTTCAATCGTATGACCATTTTTAGGTGGCCCTTCCATTTCATCTAAAATATTATCACTAATTTTTTCTACTGATGTCGATTGATTCCCTGTTTGTTTCTCTGTTTTTTGTTCTTTTCCTGCACATCCACTTAAGATCAGCATTAGTGCCAATAAACCACTCAAGAAAAGACTACTTATTCGTTTCATCATATCACCTCTTTCATGATTATTATCGCAACTTCACTAAAAGTCAATTTCACAACGAAAAAATCTATCAGTTTTCATTTTTTTCATCTATTTTTCCATATTTACCCGCGCAATTTCATCAACCCTCTATTTTTCGACTTTTTATAATATATACCCCCTATATTTTATGATTATTTCCCAGATGAAAACACTGATAACATAACTATAAAACTCTTTTATACAAAGGTTTTTATAGTGTTTTTTAATTTTTTTAAAATACCCCCATTTTTATATACCTAATACCCATATAAGGTATAAAGACCACTTCTTATCAACGTTTTTCTACATTATGTAAATTTACCCTTGCCTATACAAACGAAATATGGTGTAATGCAAAAAAAGATAAAGGATTTTAAACAATGGCTGAAACGATTCAAAATTTCTTAACAGAATACTATTCAATCGCAATTCCACTTAGTATCTTAATTAACATCATCATTAGTCTTTTAGGTGTTATTCCTAGCATCTTTTTAACCGCCATTAATATACAGCTCTTCGGTGTAACAAATGGCACAATCATTTCGATCGCAGGTGAGGCCTTAGGGGCTATTATCTCGTTTTATATTTATCGCATAGGCCTTCAAAAGTTCACTCACGATAAAGTAAATAAGTACCCAAAGGTAGAGCGTCTTCTTTATGTAGAAGGTATAGAGGCCTTTCTACTCGTTCTATCGTTTCGATTGATACCTTTCATCCCATCAAGTATCGTGACTTTATTTGCAGCTCTAGGGAAAATGTCATTACTCTCCTTCAGTATTGCCAGTACAATAGGTAAAATACCGGCCTTATTGATTGAAGTATATTCGGCATATCATGTTATGAACGGAACAAATGAAGCGAAGTGGATTGTAACAATCGCAGGCGCTATTGGATTGTTTTATTTGTGGAAAAAATGGAGAAAAAAATAAAGAAGGAGCCTATGCTCCTTCTTTATTTTTGAAGTATTTTATTAATATCTGTCCCTTAAATCCTTAATTTACACCAACAGCACTAAATGATTGCTTCACTGCATTTACTTCTGCAGAGCTAGCACCATATAAATCCGCAGCAGCTTGTACTGCACCAGCACGAGCTTGACTAAATGTAGTAGATTGCGTGAAATACTGTGTATTTGCACGGTAGTAAATCGCACCTAATTTATCTTTACCAATACCAGTTACAGTTACACCAGAATGCGTACCACCATTTGCTAATAAATAAGCTTGTTTGTTAATAATACCACTGTTTGTATGAACGCCACCGTTATCACTTGAACCTGTGTAACGCTTAGAATAGTGGTCTGGGTCACCATATTTCGCTGGATCACTCATAGAGCGAAGCGCGTCTCCTGCTTTACCAGGCGTGTAAATATCTTCACCAATCTCCCAATCTGGGTTACGGTTATCATAGAATTCTACTAAAGTACCAAAGATATCAGAAATCGCTTCATTTAACGCCCCTGATTCATTTTGATAAATTAAGTCCGAGCTATTTTCCGTAACAGCATGCGTTAATTCGTGACCAATTACGTCAATTCCACCAGATAATGAAGTGAATGTTACACCATCACCATCCCCGTATACCATTTGTGAACCGTTCCAGAATGCATTATTATACTTACTTCCGTAATGAACTGTTGATTTTAATGGTGCTCCTGCATCATTAATAGAGTTTCTGTTAAATGTAGCTTTATAATAATCATATGTTCTACCTGCATAGTAATGAGCATCTACTGCCGCTGCATCATACGCTGCATTGAAAACATTATCTGCATCTGCCCATAATGTTCCTGGTAATGTTGAGCGGTTTTTCGCATCGTATGTGAAAATCGTTGCTCCGCGCGTATTATCTTGTAAGTAGTAAGATGAACCAGATAATGTTGTATTAAGTGATTTCGTATCTCCTAATACACCTTTACCAGTTCCTACTTTATTTGTTCCTGTTACAGGTTTTACTACTGCTTTCGCATCCTGTTTAGGAGCCTCTTGCTTAACTGGTGACTTATCTTCATTTGCTACATGATCCAATTTATTATATTTATTTAATACTTTACCGCTGTCTGCTTCAATGAAATAGTAGTAGTTTCCTGGACTAGGATCTAAGAAGTTTAGATTTACAACGTATGCATATGTTGTTTCTTCACCATTTTGATATACATATAAGTCCGCTTTTGGTTCTACCTCATATTTCGGTGTTACCCCTAAGTCTTGCTGCGCGATTTCAATCGCTTTTGCGCCTTCAATCTTATTTTTATTTTTCAACTTTTCCTTCTTGTCTAAATCAGGTGCAACTGTTCCAGACAATACTTTTAAAGAACCGTCTTTACTTACGTGAGCTACTTGAGTAGAACCCCATACAGGTACTCCTTCGTAAACTTGTTGCATACGTACTACTGTTGAATCAGTTACAGCATCTTTCTTCACTTGTTTCACTTTGAAAGAATCTTGCGCACTCTTTTCCCCTAGCTTGTAATCACCTTTTGCTGCGTTTAAGTAATCAAACACAACAGATTCTGCTTTCTTACCAGTCGCTCCAGTTAAATCACCAGAAATAAACTCAGGTGACTGTACTGTCTCATTGTACTTCTTCGTAGAGAGTACATTTTTAGAATCCGCAAATGCAGAGCCTGTCCCTCCAAACGTTGTAACTGCCATTCCTGTCGCTAACACTAACGCTAAACTTTTCTTTTTCATGAACCTTCCCCCTAATAAAATTTTTTTGAAAAAGAGTAGTTTCATATTAGCATTATGTTTTCACTATTAATATACTAAAAATTCAATTAATTTATTTCTCAAGTTTTGTAGAATTTTGAGGAACAAATATTGAAAAACCCCTTTCCGGTTGGAAAGGGGTTTCTTCATTATGAATTAATTTGTTCAACGGTTTTAGCTTCTTGACCAAGGACATCTGGTTTCCAAGCATACTGAATATCTAATACTATCGCCGCAATTGACATAATTACAAATGTTCCTACAATAAACTTTTTCATAATCTCACTCCTTTTTATTCTTCTAATAATTTTATTGCTAATTTATAATAATAATTACTTTCTTTAAAATCTGCGCATTCTTCTAAGTACTCCGCCAACTCTAAATATATAGTTTTCAAATCTTTTATATTGTTTTCAGCTTTAAAAAAAGGAACTACCTCTGTTTCCAAAAACCTTTTATAAGTATCTCTTTTTTCAAAATACTTATATTGTAAACTTAATAGTAAATATAACATTCCTTTGTATCTTTCAGCTTTCTTTGCAGCAAAAATACCTTTTTCAATCCATTTCTTCGCGTCTTCAAATTCTCCCAATTGAATACATTGTAAGGATAGTTCATACATAGCATCAATATAATTCATATCCTCTTCTTTTTTATACTTTAAACATTCTATATAATACTCTTTTGCCTTCACATAATTCTTTTGACGGTAATACAAATAACCAATATTATTTAAAGCGATTGACATAATATTATCTTTATCCGCAAAAGAATTTGCTTCTCTTAGAATATGATTATAGATTTCCATCGCTTCATTATATTGTTTTTTTCGAGTATAACTAAATGCAATTAGAAATTTACAATTAATTATATTTCTAAACTTATACTCACTCTTAAAGCCTTCTAACGCAACATTAGCAAAGTATAAAGTCATGTGGTCTATTTCCATCTGACTATATGTGAGCGCTAAATTATAATATATCCCCGTTTCATAATAGCCCAGTTCCTTCGCCATGGTTTCCGTTTGCAGTAAGTACTCCAAAGCCTGTGTATATTTATACTGTAAAGAATATAATAACGCCCTACTATACGTATAAAGCATTTTTTGAAATGGTGAATATTTTTTATACACCTTTTTCAACTTATCCAATTCTTCTTCAAGAGCTACTAAATCCCTTTTCATAATTAAATACCGCGTATACAGCAGTTTATAATAATTTATAATTTCAAAATCCAACACATGCTTCATTTCACCTTGTAACTCTTCATATATACGTTCTACTTGTGGCTTGTCCAAATGAACTAGTGCATTCAGCCATTCATCCAACTTCCCCTTCACATCTTCTTCTACATCCCTCAAATCCGTCACGGCAATTTCTAACCTTGTGCAGAGCAATTGTAGAATTTCTTCTGATGCTTCGATCTTTCCATTTTCGATTTTACTTAAGTATGAGACAGAACAAATGCCCTGACATAATTCTTCTTGTGTCATTTTTTGCTGAAGCCGTTTGTAAAAGACTTGTTTGCCTATTTTTTCTAATGTTTGTTGCATTGTCCTCCTCCATTCTCATTACCCCATTACTCTAATAATACATAAAATCTGGAGAAATATAAATTGATAAATATAAATTTTCTAAAAAATATGCATAATTTCATTTTTTTCTCTCTTGACTTCACTTCAATATCTCTTCTTTGCTACGAATGGTGAAAAATTGGTATACTATAACCAAATTATGGAGGTGTTCTCGCGATGACTCATTATAAAGACGATAGTTATGCCTTACATACAGACCTATATCAAATCAACATGGCTTATACATATTGGAAAGATGGTATTCATAATCGCCGTTCCGTGTTTGATTTATACTTTCGAAAGCTTCCATTCGAGAACGGTTATGCTGTTTTTGCTGGCCTTGAGAAAATTGTAGAGTACATAGAAAATTTCAGCTTTACTGAAAGCGATATCGCTTATTTAGCAGAATTACAATTTGAAGAAGAATTCCTTCATTATTTACAAAATATGAAATTCACTGGGACGATTCGTAGTATGCAAGAAGGTGAAGTTGTATTTAATAACGAGCCTTTATTACGCGTTGATGCACCACTTGGTGAAGCACAAATTATTGAAACCGCCCTCTTAAATATTGTGAATTACCAAACATTAATTGCAACAAAAGCTGCTCGTATGAAACATGCTGCAAGTAATGATGAGCTTTTAGAGTTCGGCACAAGACGTGCCCATGAGTTCGATGCCGCCCTTTGGGGGACACGCGCTGCCTTTATTGGTGGTTTCTCCTCTACAAGCAACGTTCGTGCTGGGAAACGCTTCGGGATCCCTGTAGCTGGCACACACGCTCACTCTTTCGTTCAAGCATATCGCGATGAATACGTCGCGTTTAAGAAATACGCTGAAACTCATAAGAAGTGCGTCTTTCTCGTTGATACATATGACACATTGAAATCTGGTGTTCCAAATGCAATTTGTGTTGCAAAAGAATTTGGGGATCGTATTGATTTCTATGGTATACGTCTTGATAGTGGTGATATGGCTTATTTATCGAAAAAGGCACGAAAACTACTAGATGAATCAGGGTTTACAAATACAAAAATTATCGCTTCTAGCGATTTAGATGAATACACAATTATGCACCTTAAATCTCAAGGGGCAAAAATTGACGTATGGGGTGTTGGGACAAAATTAATTACGTCCTTTGAGCAACCTGCATTAGGGGCTGTTTACAAACTAGTTGCGATTGAAGATACTGCCGGAAAATTAAATGATACGATTAAAATTTCATCTAATCCTGAAAAAATTACCACTCCAGGACTGAAACGAATTTATCGTATTATCAATCGGGTTAACGATCATGCAGAAGGCGATTATATTGCGTTAGATTCTGAAGAACCTGGAAAAGAAGAGCGCTTAAAAATGTTCCATCCAGTTCACACATATATAAGTAAATTCGTAACAAACTTTGAAGCCCGTGAACTCCATAAAGACATTTTCGTTAACGGTGAAAGAACATATGAACTACCAAGTATATTAGATATTCAACAATATAATGAACAGAGTCTCGCTCTATTTTGGGAAGAATACATGCGAACTTTAAATCCCGAAGAGTATCCTGTCGATTTAAGCCAAGAATGTTGGGATCATAAAATGAATTACATTCAAACTGTTCGAGAACAAGTTGAAAAAAACATAAAAAAGTAAACAGAGAAGTTTCTCCTTCTCTGTTTTTTCAATACTATATGGATATTTGTAAAAAATATATTAAAATAATACGACGAATGTTTTTTATTTGTAAATTTTAATATCATATTATTCAAAAGTAAAATAATATTTGATATTATTTTATTAAATCAATTTCAACAAAATAACCAATAAAAAAGAGGACGCAGGTTGCGTCCTCTTTTTTATAAATCTTTCACTCGTAATACACGCATTGCATTTAACACTGCAAGTAGTGTCACACCAACATCTGAGAAAACAGCTTCCCACATTGTTGCAATACCAAAGGCACCAAGTAATAGAACGATCCCTTTTACACCTAAAGCAAAGATGATATTTTGCCACACTATACTTCTTGTGCGTTTTGCAATTTTTACAGCTGTCGCAATTTTTGAAGGCTCATCAGTCATAATAACGATGTCTGCCGCTTCAATTGCTGCATCTGATCCTAAACCACCCATCGCAATACCAACGTCTGCACGGGCTAATACTGGTGTATCGTTAATACCGTCACCAACGAAAGCAATTTTTTCTTTTCCATGCTTCGCTGCATCAATTTTTTCAATCTCTTCTACTTTTTGTTGCGGTAGTAATTCCGCATGAACTTCATCTAAGCCTAATTCTTTACCGACAGCTTCACCAACTGTTTTTGCATCACCAGTTAACATTACTGTCTTTTTAATACCTAGTTCTTTTAACTTTTGAATCGCTTGTTTCGAATCCTCTTTTACCTCATCAGAAATAACAATATAACCTGCATATTTTCCATCTATAGCAACGTGAACTAATGTACCTACTGTTTCTGGTTGTTTAAATTCAATATTTTCTTTTCTCATTAATTTTGCATTACCTGCAAAAATTTCTTTTCCTTGTACTTTTACGACTGTACCGTGACCAGAAATTTCGTTATAATCATCGATTATTTTTTCATCAATTGATTTTCCATATGCCTTTCGAATAGATTGGGCAATTGGATGGTTAGAATACACTTCAGCAAATGCCGCATACTCTAATAACTCTTCGCTTGTAGTACCTTCGCTCGGTTCCATTTTTGTAACTTTGAAAACACCTTTTGTTAATGTTCCTGTTTTGTCAAAAACAATATATTTTACATCATTTAAAGCTTCTAAATAGTTACTACCTTTTACTAACACACCACTTTTAGATGCACCACCGATACCTCCAAAGAATCCAAGAGGAATGGATACAACTAACGCACATGGACAAGAGATTACTAAGAACACTAAAGCTCTATAAATCCACTCAGAGAATGTAGCCCCTTCTAAAATAAGCGGTGGAATAAACGCCATGATTGCCGCTGTAATAACTACAACTGGAGTGTAGTAACGCGCAAACTTCGTAATAAAGTTTTCTGTTGGTGCTTTTTTACTGCTTGCATTTTGAACTAAATCTAAAATTTTCGATACAGTTGATTCACCAAATTCTTTTGTAACTTCAATTGTCAACACGCCGTTTTGGTTCACAAAGCCACTTAATACATCATTTCCAACTTCAACTTCACGTGGTACAGATTCACCAGTTAATGCTGAAGTATCTACCATTGATGTTCCTTCAATTACTTTTCCATCTAATGGTACTTTCTCACCTGGCTTAACGATAATATAATCGCCAATTTGTACATCTTCTGGTGATACTTGTTTCGTTTCATTTCCAACCTTTACATTCGCATAATCAGGACGAATATCCATTAATGAAGTAATTGATTTTCGAGAGCGGTTTACCGCAATGCTTTGGAATAGTTCTCCTACTTGATAAAATAGCATTACTGCTACAGCTTCTGAATATTGCTGAATTGCAAAAGCTCCTACAGTTGCAATTGCCATTAAGAAGTTTTCATCAAATACTTGGCCACGAGTTATGTTTTTTACCGCTCTCCAAACGATATCTCCACCTATTAATAAATAAGCAAGGACGAATAACGGAATTGTTACCATTTGTGGTAAGCCCGCTAATGCAGCAATTGCCGTCAAAATTCCGCCAACCACTAATCTCCCTACCATCTTTTTCACATTTGCTTCACCATGATCGTGACTATGTCCGTGGTCATGACCGTTCTTCTCTTCACGAACAACTTTCACATCTGGCTCTAACTTTTGAACGACATTTGTTATATTTGCTACAGTCGCTTCTAGTTCTCTTTTATTCGCAACTTCTACTCGTAGTTTCTTCGATACGAAATCAACAGTTGCTTCTGAGACAGCTGGCATTTCCTTAACTTTATTTTCAATTTTCATTGCACAGTTCGCGCAATCTAAACCTTCTAATATAAATACTTCTTTAGCAATTTTATTTTTTTGTTCTTCTTGCACTTTAATATGCGGTTCTAATTTTGTAACGAGTTGTTTTGCTTCCGTAACAACTTCGTTTTCTTTATTTTGTGCTGTTTCTAAGATCATTGTCTTTGTTGCGAAGTTTACAGAGCAAGAATTTACTCCTTCTATATTCCCAACACCTTTTTCAATTTTCATTGCACAGTTCGCACAATCTAAACCTTCTAACATCAATTTCTTTTTCACTAATGCTTCAGCCATCGTTCTCCCTCCTCGCGTTCTTTTTATTCTTCTTCGTTTACGTGCTCAAACGCTTGCTCGAAGATATGAATTACGTGCTGATCAGCTAACGAATAATAAACAACCTTTCCTTCTTTACGATTCTTTACAAGTTTCGCTTGCTTTAACACACGAAGCTGATGCGAAATAGATGATTGTGTCATTCCTAATAAATAAGCTAAATCACAAACGCACATCTCAGCTTCAAATAGCGCATGTAATATTCTCGTACGTGTACGGTCACCTAATACTTTAAATAGTTCTGCTACTTTACTTAAACTTTCATCAGTTGGAATTGTTTGTTTTACTTGCTCAACAACTTCTTCATGAATTATCGTTTGAGAACATGTCTCTTGTGGTGTTTCTACTTTATTTCCAGCCATTATAGCTCACCTCTTTAATTGAACATATGAACAATCATTCATATATTTTATACTCTTATTATATGAGCACCTGCTCATATGTGTCAATGAAATCTGAATTTTTTTATGAACATTTTAATAAGGCATATACATATTTTCCGCATCCTCTATATTCTCATACAAAAAAGGATGCACAAGTCGCACACCCCTTTTTTTCATATTCCGACATAAAAATTCAACAAAGTAATATATGTTCCCTTTATTTCAACAAAAGAAAAAGCCTTGCGCGCTCCCTAGACGCACAAGGCTTACTGTGTTATATCCCTTTAATTAGCTTGATCTAAATTATCCTGCGAACTGCTATCGTCTTTTAAATGACTATGTTTTTTCGAATAAACAAAGTATACAACTACTCCAATTGCTAACCAAATACCAAAGTATATCCATGTTGTTAACGGTAAATTTACCATTAAGAATAGACAACATGCAATTGAAATAATCGGTAAGATCGGTACAAGTGGTACCATAAATCCACGTTGTAATTTCGGATGCGTTTTACGAAGAATGATAACAGTTACACCAACCATGGCGAATGTTAATAACGCTCCAATATTCGCTAAATTCGACAATTCTTTTAAATCGATAAATCCAGCAATTAAAGCACTACCAATTCCTGTTAACCAAACTGAAAATGTTGGCGCTTCAGTCTTCTTGTTAATTTTCGCAAAAGATTTTGGTAATAAACCATCACGGCTCATTGCGAAGAATACACGTGTTGTCGCATAAATGTAAGCGAAAATTACAGCCATAATACCAATTACAGCTCCAATTGCAATTACACCAGCCACTTTATCTTGTCCTACAACTTCTAACACATACGCCATAGCTTCAGGTACATCTAATTCCTTATAAGAAACCATACCTGTCATAACGAGACAAACTACAACATAAATAATTGTACAAATAACTAACGAAGCAATAATACCAATTGGTAGATCACGTTGCGGATTTTTTACTTCTTCAGCAGAAGTTGCTAATGCATCAAATCCTAAGAAAGCAAAGAATACTGCTGCTCCCCCTGCGAACACTCCACTTAAACCGTAAGGTGCAAATGGTATCCAGTTTTCTGGTTTCACGTAGAATACACCAACTGCAATGAATAAAACAACAATACCAATTTTAATTAATACCATTATGTTATTCACACGCTTACTTTCTTTCGTACCTCGTGATAATAACCAAGTTATCACTAACGTAACAATAACTGCTGGTAAGTTTACCATACCACCTTGCGCTGGAATCGTTAGCAACGCTTTCGGAATTTCAAGTCCCAGCCCACTCACTAAATTATTGAAATAACCCGTCCATCCGCCAGCTACTGCGGCAGTCGTTACGACATATACGGATAACAATGTCCATCCCATTAAATGAGCAACAAACTCACCAATTGTTGCATACGAATATGTGTACACACTACCTGAAACAGGAAGTGTAGATGCAACTTCTGCATAACATAATGCTGCAAATCCACAAACAATTGCTGCAATCATAAATGAAAAAATAACTGCTGGACCAGCATCTCTTGCTGCTACTAATCCAGTTAATACTAGAACTCCTGTACCAATTATCGCACCAATCCCTAGCATTGTTAGGTCAAATGCCCCTAGCGTTTTCGTCAAAGTTTTACTTTTACTTTCCCCTAACAATTGCGTAACGGATTTCTTTTTAAATAGGTTGGCCACGATGTATGCCCCCTTTTGCCAAGAAGAGCTAAGAGATCTTCACTCTTAGCTCTTATCATGTTGTTTTATATATTGTTCGATTTTGTTTTGTATAATGCTTCTATTAGCAAGATACTGTCTTTGCTTCTAATAATTCTTTAGCACCTTTGTACTCTACACCGTGAGCTTCTGCAACTGCTTCGAATGTTACATAGCCATCTAATGTGTTAATACCTTTTAGTAATGCAGAGTTACCTAGGCAAGCTTCTTTGTAGCCTTTGTTAGCAATTTGTACTGCATATGGTACTGTTACGTTTGTTAATGCAAGAGTTGATGTACGTGGAACCGCACCTGGCATGTTTGCAACTGCATAATGAACAACGCCGTGTTTTTCGTAAGTTGGGTTATCATGAGTTGTAATACGGTCAGTTGTTTCGAAAATACCACCTTGGTCAATCGCGATATCTACAACAACAGAACCTGGTTCCATTGATTTAATCATTTCTTCTGTTACAAGTTTTGGAGCTTTTGCACCTGGGATTAATACTGCACCGATTACAAGATCAGACTCTTTAACAGCTTCTGCAATATTGTAAGGATTAGACATTAAAGTTTTTACTTGGTTTCCGAAAATGTCATCTAATTGACGAAGACGTTCTGCGCTTAAGTCGATGATTGTTACATCCGCACCTAGTCCAACTGCAATTTTAGCAGCATTTGTACCAGCTTGTCCACCACCGATGATTGTTACTTTACCACGTTTAACCCCTGGAACACCTGCAAGTAAGATACCTTTACCGCCTTTGTTTTTCTCAAGGAATTGTGCACCAATTTGTGCAGCCATACGACCAGCTACTTCACTCATAGGTGCAAGTAATGGTAATGAACGGTTTTCTAATTGTACTGTTTCATATGCGATAGAAACAACTTTTTTCTCGATTAAAGCTTTTGTTAATTCTGGCTCTGGAGCTAAGTGTAAGTATGTGAACAAGATTAAGCCTTCACTGAAGTGTTTGTATTCGCTTTCAATTGGTTCCTTAACTTTCATAACCATTTCCATGTTCCAAGCTTCTTCAGCTGTATCAACAATTTTTGCTCCCGCTTCAACATACTGAGCGTCTGTGAAACCAGATCCTAAACCTGCACCCTTTTGAATGAATACTTCGTGATTGTTACGAATTAAATGTACAACACCTGCTGGTGTCATTGCCACACGGTTTTCGTTGTTTTTAATTTCTGCTGGTACCCCAATACGCATAATGAAATGCCCCCTTATAATTAACAGAAAAAAGAGATTCTTTTTTCTTTTTGTAATAATTAATAACTTATGTCCTTATTCTAGCATAACTTAAAAGTTATGAAAACGCTAACATACCATTTTCCTAAAGTTTTTATATTTAGAATAGTGTAAATATAAAAAACATTGATTCTATTAGGGGTTTTGTGTCATTCCATTATCTTTCACTCTATTTTTATTATACTATTTCAAAATAAACAGCAATCATTTATTATTTTACAATAATGTAACAATGTAAGAAACCTAAGCGATAACGTATACATATACAGTTATTACTTTACTCAATACTTTAGAGATATATTCTTTTCACAAAAAAACAGCTGCTAGCATTTAGCTAGCAGCTGGGTAACTTATAAATAACTTAGAAAATAAATCATCTGTCGTTTCAGTAATTTTATCAAACAGATCACTTTCTTCCGCTTCTTGCTCTTTTAACATCTTAATTGTTTCACGTGCATCTTCAGGATAATCGGTTATGATACCATCTACGTTTAACTTATAATATGCCTTTAAATTTTCCATATCATTTACTGTCCATACGTAAATTGGTTTGTTTAACTTCCTTGCTTCTTTTACTAATTTCTTATTTAACATATATTCTTCTGCTACGTAAAAGTCAGCCTTCACATTCTTTAAGTTAGCTCTACTTGCATACAATATATACCCTACTTTTATATCTGGATTTGCACGTTTAAACTCTTTAATAAGTGGATAGTGTAACGTTTGAATTACACATTGCTTCTCAAATTCATTATCTTTAATCGTTTTTAAGACTTTGTTTACAAAATCTTTTTCGCCCCCATGAAGCTTCACTTCTATATTAAGTTTGATTTTGCCATTTGCTAGCTTAATGATTTCATCAAGTGTACTTATTTGTCCTGAAAGTCCATCTTGACTAAGGGTAAGCTGCCTTAACTCAGCCATCGTTAAATCTGACACATGCACATTGGCATTGGCAAGACGCTTCAGCTTCAAATCATGTATAACCGCTAGTTCACCGTCTTTCGTTTGTAATACATCTATTTCAGCGTAGTCTGCTTTTGCATCAATAGCACCTTGCACAGCTTCTTTCGTATTTTCTACGCCTTTTGATATATACCCGCGGTGCGCCATAATAATTGGTTCTTTATACGAATTTGAAATAAACGTTACAATGAAGGCAACAACCATTCCAGCAGTAATAATCCCCACAATATATACGCCAATAAATTTCCAACGATGTTTTTGGAAGAAACATTTATCTGCTTTCGTTTTCGAATAATCTAATCCTTCTTCTAATAAAACATCTTCAACCGGTACCTTTTGTAAGTATAATCGCGTAATCGCCATAATATAAAATGGCGTCACGATAAAACTAAATAAATACAATGTACTCGTTAAAAATACAGAAATCGTTGATTCTGCTAATAATGCAAATGTTCCTTTCGGATTTGTAAATTCATAAACACCCCATAGGCACAATAAATATATTCCCAAAAATACGACATATACAATTCCAATTGAAATAAAAAATCCTACTAAAAAGAGCAGTACTTTAAAAAAGCTTTCCTTTACTAAAGTTGCACTTTTACGTGCTGCCACGCGAAATGATTTTTGCTCTAAAACAACAATAGGTAGAACGAAAATCCATCGAAGATTTATATACGCGACTACAGCAAAGAACGTGTAATAACCAACTTGTCCCATCGTTGTCTTAAACAGTTCTCCTGTAATGAAGTTAGGAATTTGAATTTGCGGGATTAATGCCGTTTCATATCCCATATTTAAAAGAGGCAACAATACGACAGCATATAAAATAAATCCTGGTAAGCAATATGTGAAAAGAGTAGGTAAATACGTTACCGTTTTATATAAAATCGGACGTAATTTCACCTTCTGTCTTTTATGAGCGAAATACGAAATAATAATAAGCACCGCAAATTCTGTAAAGATAAGAAACAGTGCTAACAATGACAAAATTACGATTGCTAAGATGCCATAAGGCGTCTTTAAAAACGCTAATAATTCATCATTTGTCGCATTTGCATAACCACCAAAATACAATAATTTATTAAAAATGATTCCAAATAGTGGAACAAACACAATCGCTGCTAATAATTTATAAGCAAGTTGAAAAGTTAATACATTCCAAAAAGCAAATTTAACTGTTTGAAAGGAATGTCTCATTACTCCTGGTATAGATAGTTTTTTACGGTGTTGCATATACTCCTCCAAATTCTAAAACGGTATTTGAGATGGATTCCATATTTCCAGTTCTAATCCATCTTTTTAATAATAATATATTCCGCTTAACATGAACACTCTTATACATATAATGAAAAAAGTGATGGCTACTTCCCATCACTTTTTCATTTATTCTATTTTTTCTCTAGCCCTTGTCCAAATGCTTTCAAGAAGCTAAAACCGAATGTAATAGCTCTATTGATATCTGGATCTTTTAATACTTTAAAGAAATCCATCACTTTTGTTTTTTTACCACAATTTAATTCATCTGTTGCAAATTGCAATCCTGTAACTAAACTTGACGTAATTTGCTTCGTTATTTCTGGGTCAACTGAAGATAACGCTTCTCCTGCCCCCATCATATTATTTAACGCATTTTTAACGGGTTCACGATTTAATTGCTCCACAGCGATTTTTGAAACATCTTCCTTCGCAGCAAGTAAACTAATTGCCGCATCTAATATACCAGCCTTCTGCAACTGTGCTAAAAGCTGCATCGTTTCTTCTACTGCTTCACGATTATTAGATAGCTCATTTAGAAGTTCATCTGCTACTTGCTGTTTCTGTTCTTCCTCTGTTACAACTTTCTTTTTAATTACAGTAATTTCTTTCGCCACTATCTCCGCCCCCTAGTCCACAAGTGATACGTATTGTTTTCTTTGCCATTTTTGCTCGATTTCAACACCGTTTTGCGGATTACGCTTTTTATCTCTCGGGTTTGAAGATGGTAACGGACGATTCCCTTTTTCACGTAGTACACGCATCTTTACCATCGTTTGTTTGTACGCTGGTGTACATGTATAAAGATCTGTCGCCGTTCCAGTTAAAATATTGATTGCCTCTTCATTTACCGTTGCATGCATCGGTAAATATAGCTCTTTCCCCGTTACACGATCTGTAACAAGTGCCTGTACTTTAATTTTCCCAAATGGTGATGCTAATTCTACAAGACCACCATCTTTCACATTGCGCTCTAGGGCAAGTTCAGGCGAGATTTCAACGAACACTTCAGATACTTTAGATAAAATACCAGCCGATTTATTCGTCATATTCCCTTCATGGAAATGTTCTAACATACGACCATTATTTAAAAGTAAATCATACTCATCTGGTGCTACAACTGGTGGTACCCATTCATCTAATGATAGACGAGCTAGTTTATCCGGGAAGTTAAATCCGTCCACATATAATAGCGGTGTATCACTGCCATCATGGCTACCCCAACATAAACTATTCCATCCTTCTAAACGATCGTATGTTGCCTGAGAATATAAAGGTGCAAGCGATGCGATTTCATCCATGATTTCACTTGGACTTTCATAATTCCAGTCCCCGCCAAGTGCACGAGCTACTTTTTGTAAAATCCACCAGTCTGGCTTTGAATCACCAAGCGGCTTCAATACTTCATATAATCTTTGAATACGGCGCTCTGTATTCGTAAATGTTCCCTCTTTTTCTAAGCTTGGTGCTGCCGGTAAAATAACATCAGCAAAACGAGCTGTTTTCGATAAGAACATATCTTGAACAACAAGGAAATCTAAATTCGCTAAAATATGTTGTACATGGTTGGCATTCGAATCTACTAAAGCCATTTCTTCACCCATAACATACATACCACGCAGTTTCCCTTCATCTGCCGCCAGTAACATTGCAATATTATTTAAGCCTGGTGCTTTCGGAATTGTAGTACCGTATGCTTTTTCAAATTTCGCACGGAGCGCATCATCTGAAACTGCTTGGTAACCTGGAAGCCAGTTTGGTAATGTTGCCATATCACAAGCGCCTTGTACGTTATTATGTCCGCGTAATGGATATGCTCCTGCACCAGGACGACGATAGTTACCCGTAACAAGCAATAGATTTGAAATTGCTGCTGAAGTTGTACTTCCTCCAGTATTTTGAGTTACACCCATTCCCCAAAGTACACAAGTACCATCTGCTTCATATACCATACGAGCCATTTCTTTCAGATTTTCTTTCGAAATCCCCGTAATTTCTTCTGTATAATCAAGCGTATACTTTTCTACCATTTTGCTATATTCATCAAAATTCTTCACATTTTCAGCTATGAACTTTTTATCGTGCCAATCTTGATCAATAATATATTTCGTAATACCAGCGAGCCATACGTAATCAGTTCCTTGGCGCGGATGAATGAATAAATCCGCACGCTCTGCCATTTCATGTTTACGAAGGTCTGCCACAATTAATTTTTGGTCATGTAATTTATGAGCACGTTTTACACGCGTTGCAAGTACAGGATGTCCTTCTGTTGGATTTGCTCCAACGATAATGACAAGGCCTGCTTCCGCAATATCTTTCACTGTTCCAGCGTCCCCGCCCATACCGACAGTTTTAAATAAACCGTCTGTTGCTGGAGATTGACAATAACGGGAACAGTTGTCTACATTATTCGTTCCATATATTTGACGGGCTAGTTTTTGCATAAGATAATTTTCTTCATTCGTTACTTTCGAAGAAGAAATAAACCCAAATGCATCACTTCCATATTCTGATTTAATATGCTGCATATTGGATGCAACAACTTCCAGAGCCTCTTCCCATGAAGCTTCAACAAACATATCTCCTTGGCGAATTAATGGCTTTGTAATACGATCTTCACTGTTTACAAAATCCCATCCAAATTTGCCTTTTACACATGTGGAAATACCGTTAACCGGCGCATCTGAAACAGGCTGCACTTTCAAAATGTGGCGGTCTTTCGTCCATACTTCAAATGAACAACCTACACCACAAAATGTACAAACTGTTTTTGTTTTATTCACTTTCGTCTTACGCATCGCAGCCTCTACTTCTGAAACTGCTAAAATACTACTATATCCCGGCTCTACATCCTTTACAAAATCAATCATCGGATCTAACACATCCGGTTTCAATCCTGTCATGAATCCAGCTTCACCCAGCATTGTTTTTTCCATTAACGCATTACATGGACATACTGTTACACACTGCCCACAACTTACACAAGATGAGTCATTTATACTTACACCATTGTCCCATATAACACGTGGACGGTCTAAGCTCCAATCAATTGATATAGTTTCATTCACTTGTAAGTTTTGACATACTTCTACACACTGCCCACAAGCAATACATTGATTTGGATCATATCGATAAAATGGATGTGACATATCCACTTCACACGCACTTACTTTTGGCTCATACGGATATTTCTGTTCCTCAATTCCCATCATATGTACTGTATTATGGACTTTACAGTTACCATTATTGTTATCACAAACGGTACAATACAATAGATGATTCTCTAATATTCGATCCATTGCCTCAGTCTGTGCCTCTTTTGCACGCTGGGACTGTCTTTCGATATGCATACCGTTCTCTAATTTCGTTGAACAAGCACGCAATAACTTTCCATTTACTTCTACAATACACGTATCACAAGTTTGAATTGGATCTACTTCTGGTACATGACAAATTTGAGGATGTTCCAAATTACTCTCGTTAAATAATTGTAGTATCGTCTTTTCACCTGATGCAGAAAATTCTTTACCATCGACGGTTACACGGACTGTCTGTTCTGCCATAGTTTCCCCTCTCCTTACAACCAACTGTACAACACAATTATGAATCCGTTTTCAAAATCGCATTACTGTACATATTTTTGAAACGCTCTACCCAAATACTTTCTTATGAAGTCGATTCTAGATGTTATAAGGTATAACTACGAAAGCTTGAAAATATCACTATTCTACAGTTCTATTATATCGTACATATACAATAATAACCAAAATAATCTGTGATCTTCTTGTTAATAGGTGTTTTTATTTTTTCCATTGTTTTATGATAAATGTGGGAGAGAAATACATATAAAAGGGGAATTAAATATGGGGCCTACGCAAGAGACTTATACAATTGTACGTTATCAATCTGGTACATTTTCAAAACAACTTGATGAGATTGTCACAGAATCTCCTATTACTATTAAATTGAATGG
This sequence comes from Bacillus sp. AFS012607, assembly GCF_002558005.1. Lineage (NCBI taxonomy): Bacteria > Bacillati > Bacillota > Bacilli > Caryophanales > Bacillaceae > Bacillus > Bacillus sp. AFS012607. Next base: position 61,874 of record NZ_NTVM01000023.1, on the reverse strand, counting down.
TGAAGAATATGTAACAGTCGTATGCACACCAAATTATATTGAAGATATGGTAATTGGTTTTTTAATTTCTGAGGGGATTATTTCTTCCTATAAAGATGTTGAAGAACTATGGGTTCAAAAAGATAACGGAATTGTCCATGTAAAATCATCAAAAGTGAATCCGCTCTATCAAACTTTATATAATAAACGATACATCACTTCTTGCTGCGGAAAAGGTAGACAAGGTTTTATTTTCGTAAACGACGCAGCAAAAGCAAAAGACTTACATGATATACATGTAAAAATTACTCCTGAAGAATGCTTTCATTTAATGAATACCTTGCAACAATCTTCTACTACATTTCGCCAAACTGGCGGTGTTCACAATACCGCGCTATGTGATCGAAACAATATCCTCCTATCAAGAATGGATATTGGAAGACATAATGCATTAGATAAAATATATGGTCATTGTTTGCGTAACGATATATCCATTAAAGGAAAAATCATCGCATTTAGCGGACGTATTTCATCCGAAATTTTACTCAAAGTTTCAAAAATCGGATGTGAAATTGTTCTATCTAAATCCGCTCCAACAAAACTGGCATTGCAACTTGCCCATGATTTAGGCATTACAGTCGTAGGGTTTATTAGAAATGAATCTTGTAATATTTACACACATCCAAAACGAATTGATGGCTATCAATCCAATGTTTAAAAAATAAATCCTCAATCGAGGATTTATTTTAGTTATAAAAATGTAACATATTAAACACTTGAATAGTTAACAAAGTTAATATATAATTTCATTACATAATTAAAACAAAACATTGTAGCATATATCTTTTCATTCTTTTACAAATTAAAAGAGAATACTAACAAAACATATACTCAATCTTATAAAAGTAATGGATTTATTTGAAATCCACCAGGGAGGTTACAACTATGGAAATTCGCTTATTAACAACAGAGGACGCAGAAATATATTTAAAAGTTTGTATGGAAGGTTTAACGAAAAATCCGGAAGCTTTTAGCTCTTCTTATGAAGATGTTTTGAAACATGAGGATCCTGTAGCTGCTATGGCTAAACGATTAAGCAATCCGGATAAGTATACTCTAGGTGTCTTCAAAGATAATGATTTAATTGGTATCGCTACTTTAGAAACAAAACCATTTATTAAACAAGAACATAAAGCAAAAATTGGCTCCGTTTTTGTTTCTCCAAAAGCACGTGGTCTCGGAGCAGGACGAGCTCTAATTAAAGCAATTATCGAAAATGCCGATAAATTACATGTAGAACAACTTATGCTCGATGTTGTAGTTGGTAACGCTGGTGCCAAAAAATTATATGAATCATTAGGTTTCCAAACTTACGGCGTACAAGAACGTTCATTAAAACATAACGGTCAATATTGGGACGAGGAACATATGGTTCTGTTCTTAAATGATTAATACTTCAATATAAAGTGAAACTTTACTAAGTGGGAGATTTTTCCATCCCCCACTGAGTATTAGCTGAACCAATCGGGCTTTTACGGGGTAGTTTTCCAAAAACATCTTTCTTAATAAGAAAGATGTTTTTTTGCATTACAACAATGTAATCTTCATGTCACCTTTATCGATCGTACCAATCCTTACCATTCATTATACTAAAAATATAAAGTGAAACTTTAATTAGTAAAGCACCAATCACAAAATGAACGTATAGCATTCAATTGATATGTAGAGGAGAATGTGACATGAAACAAAACAAACGAGCTGTGCTTTTAATATGTACTACAGCAATTGTAACTTCTGGTTTAGCAATTTTACCTTGGTTTATCATATAGGAATACTCCCCTAATAATGAAAAAAGCTGATTGCTTCTTAAGAAGCAATCAGCTTTTTTATTTTATAAAATCCCTAAAATTTTATTTACGCAACTTATAATAATAACCATAGATACGGCAACACACATGACAACCGTATTACGATCTTGCTTTTCTTTTTTTGAAATTTCTTCTTTTGGATTCATGTGTATGATCTCCTTTTAAAAAAAGTGTGAGATAGGAAATTTTTCTTATCCGATGCGAGGTGAATACGAAAACCCTCTCTATCTCACATACACAATAGAATGGAATTGTCATTTTATAAATAAAATGACATGACGTTATGTCGCAACATAGGGTATTTTGTGTCGCTACGTTTTCTATTATAAAAAATAGTTGTGCAAAACTAGTGCATTTTTTATGTCAATTACTCTGAGCGAAAAAATCAGCCCTCCATTCAATCACATAAAAAGAGTTTTTATCCTTTTCGGCAAGAAGACTCCATCTGATTTGTGTTACGGGTGAAACCCAACAATTCAGGTGGAGATGAATTGCCGTCAGTCAATAAGGCTGAACTTTTTTGTTTCTTTTTGTCTTACGATACAATCTACTCTTAGATAAGGAGGGTATAGATCGTAAAACAACGAAATTGAATAATGATAATCATTCGGTTACTTGAGCCAAAAGGAATTACGATGAAGACTATATTCACATTTTGTTCCGTTTCATTTCAAATATTATCTTAGGGAAGAAATAATTTTAATGAACTCTCTGAGAAAGGTGGTGAAAACAATGGTTAAAAAGAAAGCAGTGAAAGTATTACGCAAACAAAAGAAAAGAGAAAACATGCAACGATTCACGCAGAAACAAAATATCGGACGAGCTAGTCTGACTGCAAAAGAATTCCGCTTACTGCAACGCATGTCACATAGTTCAAAAGCATTGCGAAATGTTGGATTGTACACGATGAAACAAAGTTATTTGAACCATAATAAAATGGCTACTGTAAAAGAAGTAGATACCGCCATGCAAGCCGATATGAACTACTGGGGCGTGCAATCAAACTCTGTGCAGGCTATTCGTAGAGCCTTATATGCAGAAGTGAAGAGCTTTTTTAAGGCATTGGAAACGTGGAAGAAAAATCCTGAAGCATTCACAGGGCGTCCTAATTTTCCGAATTATTCTCATTCAACTGACAAACGAATCATTGAAATCTATCAAGTGCCAAAAGTGGATGATAACGGGTATTGGCTGATTCCGATGAGTGTTGCATTCAGAAAAAAATTCGGTTCCATTAAAATACGTATGCCGAAAAACTTAAGACATAAAAAAATCTCCTACATTGAGCTTGTACCGAAGCAAAAAGGTCGGTTCTTTGAGGTGCATTACACATATGAGATGCACGTTTCTCAAATGAAGAAAACATCCACGACTACGAATAACGCTTTGAGTTGCGATTTAGGTGTAGACAGATTAGTAAGTTGCGTAACCAATACAGGTGATACATTTTTAATTGATGGTAAAAAACTAAAAGCCATTAACCAATACTTCAATAAAATGATACGTAGTCTGCAACAGAAAAATGTTGAAAACGGAATTTCAAAACGAGTTGTAACGAACAAAATGGCTGCACTTTGGCATAAACGGGAAAGGCAAATAAATGGTTACATTTCACAAACTGTAGGCTTGTTGTTTAAAAAAGTGAAAGAATGTAGTGTAGATACGGTTGTAGTAGGTTATAACGCTGGTTGGAAACAAAAATCAGATATGGGAAAAAAGAATAATCAACAATTTGTTCAAATCCCGTTTCATAAACTGATTGCGGCAATTGAGAATAAATGTATAAAAGAAGGCATCCGGTTTTTCAAACAAGAAGAAAGCTATACTTCAAAAGCTAGTTTTCTTGATAAAGATCCGGTTCCAGTTTGGACTAAGGATGATAGGACACACTATCACTTTAGTGGCAAACGAATGACTCGTGGTCTGTACCAAAGTAAAGCAGGAACATGTATCCACGCTGATATTAATGGTGCGCTGAATACATTGCACAAATCAAAAGTGGTAGAATTGAAAGAGAATCTTAAAGTGAAAACGCCGATTCTATTAGAAGTGCAAAAACGTAAGGCTGTTGCTTCGCGCATAGCTTAGTGGGTGCGTCAACCATCCATATGTACTCGACTTGTCGGGGCTTGTAGCACACGCCAGATTCATCTGAGTGGTTGCTTCTTCCACAAGGGAGAATTGCTCTTTTTCGAAAGGGTGGTGCAAGTGGGAAAACAATCATTCGTTGCCAGTACCAACCAAAAACATACTTGGGGTGTTACCATAAGGTGGCATGAATGCTAGAGCGTCAAACTGTCTAGCGATGGACGAAAAGACCTAGCGTTCAAACTCAAGCCCCCACTGAAACGATTCATTTCAGTGGGGGTAGTTGACTATTTTCATGTAAACTATACAAGTAGAATGAACAGTTTGGGGTGCACAAGATTATGGTAAAAATTTTATTAGTAGACGATGAAGAACGTATGTTACGATTATTAGATCTGTTCTTAAGCCCTCGCGGCTATTTTTGTATGAAAGCTACCTCTGGCCTTGAAGCACTAAAATTAATCGAACAAAAAGAATTCGATATTATTTTATTAGATGTTATGATGCCAAGTATGGATGGATGGGATACTTGCTATCAAATTCGTCAAATTTCCAACGTTCCTATCATTATGTTAACAGCTCGCAACCAAAACTACGATATGGTGAAAGGCCTCACGATGGGCGCAGATGATTATATTACAAAACCATTTGATGAGCATGTATTAGTCGCACGAATCGAGGCTATATTACGCCGTACAAAGAAAGATGGCTTTGTTAGTTTCAATGGTATTGAGTGGGATAAAACGAAACATACTGTCACAGTTTATGATGAAAAAATCTCATTAACTCCTATCGAATTTTCGTTACTCGGATTATTTTTGCAAAATACAAACCGTGCTTATAGCCGAGATGATTTAATCGAAAAAATTTGGGGCTATGAAACAGATATCGAATATAGAACAATTGATTCACACATTCGTAATATCCGTGATAAACTACGCAAAAAAGGATTTCCAATTGAAGATTACCTAGAAACGGTCTATAAAGTCGGATATAAATGGAAAAGTGAATAATTACTTCGGTCAGTGGGAAATCGTATACCACTGACTCTTTATTATGAATAAGGTATGGTGAAAAAATGAGTAAACTTTCCCTTAAAATTGGGACATACTTTTTAATATTAGCTTTATGTATTGAAACAATTGCTTTCGTATCTTTTTATAAAAGCCTTTCAAAAATGCGTATTGTAGAGGAAACAGATGCTCTTTTAGAGAAAGGTAATCGCTATAGTAAAAAAATTAAAAGCCGCGAGAGACGGGATGAATATTATAAAGAAATGAAACACGCTGAACATAATAAAAATCCTAAACGTCCTGTGTATCCTGAGTTCGATATTACGAATGAGGCTGCACACTTAGTTGAATCGGAATCAATTTCTAACTCCGATATAGCTATCATTATTACTGACCATAACGGCAAAATTATTTCCACCTCAGAACCCGTAACAAAAGATATGCAAAAACAACTTACTTGTAAAACAGAAACTGTCCCAGACGGCGGATTGGTCGTTGAAAGAAACTGGAAAAAATCAAAGTTCATCACAACAGTAAGCCCACTTAACACAACAAAGTTTCAAGGAAAGCTATATATGCTATTAAAAACATCTTTCCTAGAAAATATGTTACTTAAACTCATGAACCAATTTCTTATCATTAGCGTTTTAACAATTATTTTAACAACAATTTCTGTCTTTGTTTTTTCACGCGTTATTACAGAACCACTTGTAAAAATGAAGAGAGCGACAGAAAAAATGTCAAAATTAAATAAACCAATTCAATTAGGTATTAAACGGAATGATGAACTCGGAAGTTTAGCAAAAACAATTGAAGATTTATCGAGTGAACTTACGTATATGAAAAAAGAGCGCAATGAATTTCTCGCTAGTGTCGCTCATGAACTATTAACTCCATTGACCTATATGAAGGGTTATGCAAAGGTAGCAAAGAGAGACTCTTTAACAAAAGAGGAGCGAGAAGAATACTTACAAATCATTGAGGATGAAACGGATAGTGTAACCGATCTCGTCCAAGATTTATTTATGCTTGTACAATTAGAACAACACCAATTTGTTATAAAAAAACAAAAAGTGCTTCTTCAGCCATTTTTAGAACGAATGGTTGAAAAAACAAAAACAACATTAACGAATAAGCAAATGCAACTTCATGTATATTGCAAAGATGATTTAGAAGTTTGTATAGACGAAAGACGTATGGAACAAGTTATGTTAAATTTATTACACAACGCTTATCAACATTCGCCAGAAAACACATCTATTACGATACGTGTACTCATGGAAACAGATTCTTTTACAATAAGTGTACAAGATGAAGGTGAAGGTATTCCTGAAGAAGATATCCCGCATATTTTTGACCGCTTTTATCGTGTCGATAAATCTAGAACACGAGCTACAGGCGGAAAAGGTATCGGGCTAGCTGTTGCAAAGGAAATTGTAGAATTGCATAACGGTTCTATTCTAGTAACAAGCCAATTAGGAGCGGGAACAAACTTTATAATCGAGCTACCTTTTGAATAATATGCGTGTGAAAACACCAGTAGTAGTAAACACTACTGGTGTTATTTTGTTCATAAAAACAGCTCATATAAGCTAAGCTTTTGAAATTATTCTTATTTCAATATAAAATAAAGGTACATTTGCAAAGATTTGGAGGGTGATATAATTGGATATCCATGTATTAACAAAAGACGAAGCAGAAATTTACTTAGAACTTCGCGTAGAAGGATTAAAGCAAAACCCTGAAGCATTCAGCTCTTCTTATGAAGATATTATTAATAAAGAGTGTGCGATTGAATATAAAGCACAAAAATTAGCACAAGATGAAAACTATACGCTAGGTGCATTTAAAGATGGAAAATTAATCGGGGTTGCAACACTGGAAACGAAACCATATGTAAAACAAGAACATAAAGCTAAAATCGGTTCTGTATATGTATCTCCAAAAGCACGTGGACTTGGAGCAGGAAAAGCACTTATTAAAGAATGTCTTGAGCTTGCTAAATCTTTAGAAGTAGAACAAGTTATGCTTGATGTTGTTGTTGGCAACGATGGAGCGAAAAAACTTTATGAATCATTAGGTTTTAAAACATTCGGTGTACAAGAACGTTCATTAAAATATAACGGACAATATTGGGACGAAGAGCATATGGTCTTATTCTTAGATGAAAATAAATAATAAAAAACATCCTCATGTTTGGAGGATGTTTTTTTACTTTCTGGTAAACCATGCCGTGTGTAATAATTGAATCGCTTTCGCAATTTCTTCCTCTGATAATATCGCAAACCCAAGTAAAACTACACTCTCAGGCGCCGTACCGTCTTTATAGTACGTAGACACAGGATATATTTTGATACTATGTTTCGCAGCTTCTTGAATTAATTCTTCTTCCCGCATTCCGTTATGCACTTTTAATAAAATGTGTAATCCCGAATCTTCTCCTATCACTTCAACACGATTAGAGAAATACTTCTCTATTTCAAAAACAAGTCGATCTCTCTTCTTTCGGTAGACGACACGCATTTTATGAATATGTTTTTCCCAATAGCCTTCATTTAAAAATCTTCTAATCACTTCTTGGTCCATTCTTGAAACACTTTGTGTATAAAATAAATATTGCTGTTGATACTTTTTAATTAATTTCTTCGGCAACACCATATAGCTCATCCGTAGCGATGGCAATAATGCTTTAGATAGCGTCCCCATATAAATAACTTTCCCCTCTGTATCTAACCCTTGTAGCGCCGGTATAGGCTTTCCAGAATAGCGAAATTCACTATCATAATCATCTTCAATCATATACCTGCCCTCTTCTTTCTTTGCCCATTGTAAGAGCTGCATCCTTCTCGTAATAGGCATAATCATTCCATATGGAAACTGATGGGAAGGTGTAACAAATACAACATTCGCATTGCTATTTTCTAAATCTGCAATACAAATTCCATCTCTATCTAAAGATAACATTTGGACTCTTGCTTCTCCCTGTTCAAAAACAACCATCTTCCTATGATACCCTGGGTTTTCAACTGCATAATTGCTTCCCTTTAACAATTGAAACAATAGTTTCACTAATATTTGTGTTCCCGCTCCTAATACAATTTGACTAGCTGAACAACGCACACCTCTAGATTCATACAAATAATTCGTAATCTCTTCTCTTAAGCTCGCTTCCCCTTGAGGGTGTCCTAGAAAGAGAAGTTCGTTATTATGCGGCTGCCATACTTCATTTACAATTTTCCGATACATATTGAATGGAAAAGCATTTGTATCAATTCCTGTTTGTGTAAAGTCAAATTTATAACTCTTCTCCTGAAACGGTACTTCTTCTATTCTCTCTCCGCAATCCTCTACATGAACCATTTGCTCAATCTTGCATACAAAATAACCTTTTCTCGATATCGACTCAATATAACCTTCTGCAAGTAATTGTTCGTACGCTGCCTCTACTGTATTTTTACTTACTTGTAAATGTATCGCTAACTTTCGCTTAGCTGGTAATTTCGTAAAAGGTACAATCGATCCATCTTTAATTTCTTTTTTTATATACTCATACAATTGCACATATAATGCCTTTTTACTATTCACATTTAAATTAGGCGTTAATTCTAACATAATATCTGACCCCTTAATAAAACTAAAATCTGATACTTTTTACAGTACCAGAAGTTATATATAATTCCTTTTATCATGTCACACATAAAAAATCAAATACCGGAGAGGAGAAACATGATAATGAACAATGGTAGACGTATCGGACTTATTATGATTATTACAGGGGCTACATTATGGGGATTATCTGGTCCAATGATTCAGTGGCTATTTCAGCATACTAATGTATCCTCAATTGATTTTTTAACAATTCGCTTGTTGCTTGCAGGAATATTTATTTTGTCTTTCTTACTTACAAAGAAACAAAACATATTTCAAATTTGGAAACACCCTAGATATTCTATACAACTTATTATTTTCTCTATTCTCGGCATGCTCGGTGCACAATACGCCTTTATCGAAACGGTTCATATTAGTAACGCGGTCACAGCAACGCTATTTCAATTTCTAGGTCCTGTTCTTATTACCATGTATGTTACATTTGAACAAAGAAAATTCCCTGCTTCTATGCAACTATTCGCAATTATAACTGCGCTAACAGGGACATACTTCATTATTACAAATGGCTCAATTGAAAATGTTGTTTTATCTAAAGAAGCTATTATTTTTGGACTATTAACAGCAATCGGATTTGCATTTTATACCCTCCATCCAGCTTCGCTTATTAAAGCATGCGGAACAACCATAGTAATTGGCTGGGGGATGTTAATCGGCGGCATCGCCCTGCTTATTTGTAATAGTTCGTTTGGATGGACTCAGCTTTCACAAACCTTTACACCAAAAACTTTTTCTATGCTTATTCTTATCATTATAAGCGGTACTCTTTCTTTCCTTCTTTATATCGGTAGTCTGAAATATTTAGCCGCAACAGAAACAAGCATTTTATCTAGCATTGAACCCCTTGTAGCTGCCATCGTTTCAATCACTTGGCTAAATGAATCTTTTGGAACATATCAATTATTAGGCGGCGTATGTATCGTTCTGTCCGTTATTTTTTTGACGATGCCTCAAAAAGAAACCGAACCAACCTATACAACGGAACAAATATAAGGTGAAACTTTAATCAGTGTGGGTTTGTTCATCCCCCCCACAGATTATTAACCTACACCAATCGGGCTTTTACGGGATAAAAAATGTCAAAAGAGGTCGTACAAAACTTACGACCTCTTTTTATAATTTAAAGGAATTGTCCCGCCTTCTAGCAAATACAATTACACTAACAATAAAAACTAGGAGTGTGGCACCATGAAAAAAATCGGAACTATGCTACTTCTCTCCTTCCTCATCACTGGATGCACACAAGCACAACCTGATTCAAAAGTACCTAAAACAGAAGCTGTCACAACATCATCCACTCAAGTGAACGCACCTTCCTTCTTTCACCTTAGTGTTTTAAAAGATGTAAATTGGGAAGAAGCACCCTCATTCATAGACGGAAAAATACCTTTAAAAGGCATCGAAAAAAAAATCGCAATGGCTGATAGTCCTATTATCGCAAATGAACAAAATGAAATAATGTGGTACTTTCTAGATTCTGAAATACCAACTGGAAAATTGTCTATTATTGCGCTAAAACAAGGATCTGTAACTCCAACACCAGTACTCTTTCAAAAAGAAACTTCCAAACAAACTTGGACTACTTCAAATACAATCGATTCTACTACAAGCGAACTCCCTCTCGCTATGTCACTACCTTCATCTGGATTATGGTTATTAAATATATATGTGAATGAAAAATATTATGATCAGTTTGTAATCACCGCTGAGTAAAGTGACAAAAATAAACCACTTTCTTACAACAATGTAATTTCTACGTCATGTACTTCGATAGTTGAATTATCTCTCTTCTCTTATACTTAAAGTAAGAAATGAAACGAGGAGAGATGAGAGATGAAAAAAATGATAGAAGTGATCGTAGCAGTAACTGAGGTTTTAGTAAATGGTAAACAAGTTGCAATGGAATTAAATAAATAGTGAAGAAACATAAATAATTCTACACTTCTTCATTATTTTGATTTCTTATCTCAAAAAAGCAGTGCCTTTTTAGGCACTGCTTTTAGCTATTAATAACTTGTTATTTTCGTAATTTGCGCCACGCCTGAATCAATAGCTGCTTTCGCTACTGCTTCTGCAACACTTGGAACAACTCTTTTATCTAATGGATTCGGGATTACATAATTCGCATTACGTTCTTCGTCCGTAATGATGTTAGCGATCCCATATGCTGCCGCTAATTTCATCTCTTCTGTAATATCAGTCGCGCGCACATCTAACGCACCGCGGAATATTCCGGGAAACGCCAATACATTATTTACTTGATTCGCATAATCCGAGCGCCCAGTTCCTACTACAGCTGCCCCAGCCTCTAATGCATCCTCAGGGAAGATTTCTGGAATTGGATTCGCCATTGCAAACACAATTGCTTTCTCATTCATCGTCTGTACAAGTTCTTTCGTTAATACGTTAGGAGCAGATACGCCAATAAAAATATCAGCTTGGTGAATCGCTTCTTTTAACGTTCCACGCACATGTTCACGATTTGTCTTTTTTGAAACTTCAATTTGCGCTTCGTTCATCCATGTTTCACCTTCACAAACAATACCTTCTAAGCTAACTAATGTAATGTACTTTGCACCAGCCTTTAATAATAATTTTCCAATTGCAATTCCTGCCGAACCCGCACCGTTAATAACGATTTTTACATTATCCATTTGTTTGCTAACAACTTTTAATGCATTAATAACAGCTGCTAAAACGACAATAGCTGTTCCATGTTGATCATCATGGAATATAGGAATATTCGTTTCTTCTTTTAATCGTTTTTCAATTTCAAAACAACGTGGTGCTGCAATATCTTCTAAATTAATCCCTGCAAATGTAGGCTCTAAATTTTTTACAAGGGTAACGATTTCATCTACATCCGTTGTGCCTAAACATAATGGGAAAGCATCTACATTCGCAAACTTCTTAAACAAAATACTTTTTCCTTCCATAACAGGCATAGCCGCTTTTGGTCCAATGTTTCCTAAACCAAGTACCGCTGTTCCATCTGAGACAACCGCCACCATATTACCACGTGCTGTATAGTCATACACCGTTTCTTCATCTGCCGCAATTGCTTTACAAGACTCAGCTACACCTGGTGTATACGTCAGGCTTAAATCATCCGCTGAATTTACCTCCACTTTACTTGTAATTTCAATTTTCCCTACTAACTCTTTATGCAATAACAATGATCTTTCATTAATTTGATTTGCTAACATACTTATAATCTCCCCTTAATTTGACAAGCTAGCTATATGAATATAGCTAGCTTGTTTAATCATGAAAACATCTTTAATAATATTGTCGCTGTTACAACCATTGCTGCCCCGCCTAAACGAGTAGAAATTTGCGCGAACGGCATTAATTCCATACGATTTGAAGCCGATAAAATAGCGACATCTCCAGTTCCACCTAAACCGCTATGACATCCAGTTACAATCGCTGATTCAACTGGATACATTTTCATCACTTTCCCTACAAGAAAACCTGATGCTACCATTGTAAGAACAACCGATGCACACACAACAACATATCCTACTGAAAGAACTGCTGCTACGTCTTTTAACGGAATATATAGCAATCCTAATCCAACCATTAAAGGCCAAGTTAAATTTTTTGAAATAAATTTATATAAATGGAATGCTCCTTGCTCCATTTTCGCTGGCATTAATTTAAAGTATTTCACAAGTGCTGCTGAGAAAATCATAATGATTGCCCCAGGAATACCGATGAACTTAGAAGCAAATCCTCCGAAGATGAAGAACGTACACGCAATTAATAAACCTGCTCCCATTAATGAGAAGTCAATTGGCTTCTCTGTATTTTGTTCTTTTAATAATTCTGCTTGATTGTCCGTTTTCACTAATACACCGTTACCACTAAGCTCCGGTTTCTTCTCACCTAAACGCTTCATATACCCTGCACTTACAATTGCGAACATATTTCCAATAATAGCTGCTGGAATAAGCTGTGATACAAACGTTGCTGATGATTCATTTAAAATATCACTATAAGCTAGCGACAATGGTAAAATTCCTTCCCCGATACCACCACTCACAATTGGTACGATGATAAAGAAGAATGTCTGCTTCATTTCAAATCCAAATAGTGAACCGACCAATAATCCTACTGCTACAGAAGCTAACGTCCCTACTACTAAAGGAATAAACATACGAACGAAACCTTGTACTAACACTTTACGGTTCATTCCTAAAATACTTCCGACTACTAAACAAGAAATATATAGATATAAAAAGTTCGATTTTTTCATTAACATTGTCGCAGCTTCCATTGAAGCTGGATTCATCCAGTTAAAAAATACAAGTAATGATGGAATAAATAACGAAAGTATTGCTGGACCGCCGATATTTTTTAAAATTGGAATTCTCATCCCAATATCGCCTAAGAAAATCCCCATGATCATAATAACTGCAAATCCACCAATCATATCTGCTGGCAATTTATTATATACAGATGCCCCATAAATAATAGCAGCCAATACTACATATAACGGTAAAGGTATAACACCGATTTTTACATTCATAATTTTAGAAGCGAAAGATTCTCTTTGTACTTCATTTCCTTCAGAAAATGATACCGCTTCCACATTCTTTTGAATTCCCATATGGCACCCCCTCGTTTTCTTAATAACAATATTAAAACGCTTTCAATAGTAAAAATAGTTTTTGTAAGTTTTGTAATTGATTTTGTAATTAAAAAAAGTATAAGCGACTTATACTAAGTCGCTTATACGTAAAACTCTATTTTCTTTTGATCAACACATCTTAATTTACTTACAGGTCTTCCCACATGTTGGTACATCATTTCGTTTTCTAACACCCCAATGTCAGTCAAAAACATTACATATTTTCGAATAGAAACTCTTGAAATTCCAACTAATTGTGCCATTTCATCTGTTGTAAACACTCTTCCATTCAGCGACTCGATCTTCTGCCAAATTAATTGCAACGTTTGCTTCGTTAACCCTTTCGGAAGCTCTTTAGTGACAGTAGGCTCTCTTTTTTCTTTTTGTAAAATTAACGAATCTAATTCCGATTGACTAATTTTTTGTTGTTCTTTCATGAAAGTAAATTTTTCTCGATATATAGTTAATGCCTCTTTAAATCGTTCAAATGTAAATGGTTTAATTAAATAATCTACAACTCCATATTGTAATGCTTTTTTAATACTCCCCATATCATGTACAGCTGAAATCATCATTATATCGATTTCTTTTTCTTGGTTCCGGATATACATTAAAAGCTCAAACCCAGTCTCTTCAGGCATAAAAATATCAAGTAATACTAAATCCACTCGTGATGTCTCTAATACTTCTATCGCCGACTTTACTGAGTTAACTGCTTGAACAAGTTCAAACCCTCCTACTTGCTCTAAATAGTGCGTATTTAACATTGCTACCATCGGGTCATCTTCTACAATTAAAACTTTAATCATATTTGCCTCTCATCCCTACCTTTAGGTATTTCAATTGTTATCGTTGTTCCCTTTCCTACTAATGAATGCATATGAATTTCCCCATTTATTCGCTGTATACTTTCTTTTACAAGATACAAACCATAACCCCGGTTATCTCCCTTTGTGGAATAACCTTTCGTAAATAATTCCTCTATTTCTTTTTCTTGTATACCTTTTCCCGTATCTTGTACTGTAATAGTTAATATATCCCCATGTTGTATCTCAATTTCAACTTGCTTCTTTTCACAATTCGTCACTGCTTCTAATGCATTATCAATTAAATTTCCGACAATCGTAATAAGTTCATGAGTAATACTTTCATCATCTATTTCCGGCATATAAGAATCTTCACTTATAATTAATTTTATATTTTTCTCTCTAGCATAGCTGAGCTTACCTAGTAAAAAACCAGCAAATACTGGACTTTTTATTCTTTTCATAACTCCACCAATTTCATATTGATGCTCTGATACCATACCGCTTATATACTTCTGTAATTCTTCATACTGTTTCATATGTGTAAGCCCTAATACGACATGCATCTTATTCATAAACTCATGAGATTGTGCCCGTAATGCTTCTGCATATAGTCTAATACCAGTTAGTTCCTCTGCTAGTTTTCTAATCTCTGTTTTATCACGAAATGTTGCAATTGCACCCACTATTTCTCCTTTTACATATAAAGGAACTCGATTCGTCACAATCGTAATTCCATAAATATTTTGTTCTTCGTTTAATTGTACTTCTCCCGTTTGCAATACTTCTTTTATACGTGAATTTGGCATATACAACTCAACATCTTTACCGATAAAATTTTCTTCAAGTCCACTTTTTTTAAATAGACGTTTTGCTTCATTATTAATTAACGTTACTCTAGCCTCTTTATCTACAGCAATGATCCCCTCCTTTACAGATTGTAGCATCGTATTTCTTTCTTCAAGAATTTTTGCTATCCTGTGCGGCTCAAGACCGAATAAACTTTTCTTGATATGTCTAGCTAGCAATATTGCTCCTATAATTCCGACTAATACTCCAACTCCGACACCAATATAAATGATATGTCTACTTTCCTTAACTCTCTCTTTTACATTATCTGCTGAAATACCAACGGCCACTGCTCCAAGTTGTTCACCTGTTTCAGAAAATATTGGTACAAACACTCGCATGGAAATACCTAAAGTTCCTTCTGCTAACGATACATGTTCTTTTCCTTTCAATGCAGGCCCTTCGTCCCCACCAATGAAATGACGACCTATTTTTTGAGGATCTGGATGAGATTTTCTTATTCCATCCATGTCCATAACTACAATAAATTGAACACCTGTGTTTTTTAATATCCTATTTGTATACGTTTGGATTGCAGGAGTATCCGCTTTCCCAACCAAGCCATTGATTACAATTGAATCATTCGCCACAATGTGTGCAATTGTTTTTGCTTTCTCTGCTTGGCTATCCTCCGTCGCCCGTTCTACATTATGACTAATTAATATATCTGTCACAAGTAAAGAAAAAATTACAACTGTACAAACTAACAATGTAATCGTTTTCCACAAATTCCATAGTCTTTTTCTTTTTTTCATCCCGTTAATGACTCCCCTAATTGCTGAATAGAAAAATAAGTAAGGTGATATTATTTTCACCTTACTTATCTGCTGTTATTATACTTTAAATTTACTAGTCATCGCTTGTAGTTCTTCGGCCATCCCAGCTAAGTTTTGCGAAGCTGAACTAATTTCCTCCATTGAATTAACCTGTTCTTCTGTTGAAGCCGCAACACTTTGCATACTAGCTGTATTTTCTTCTGCAGCCGCTGCAATTTCATCAATAGCATTTGTCACTTCATTTGCATCTCCAGCAATTCTCTTCGTTGTTTCTACCATTTGATTAACTTGAGAAACAATATGTGTAGTAGAACTTAAAATTTCCGTAAAACTTACTTTCGTTTTTGTTACAACATCAAGGCCTTGTTGAACTTCTCCATTCACATTATCCATTGCCTTAACAGTATGTTCAATATCCGCCTTAATTTCTGCAATTAAATTTGCAATCTCTCCAGATGACTCTCCTGATTGCTCTGCTAATTTTCTAACCTCATCTGCTACAATAGCAAATCCTCGACCCTGTTCACCTGCTCTTGCTGCTTCAATAGCCGCATTTAAAGCTAATAAGTTCGTTTGAGTAGCTATGTTTTGAATTGCTTCAGAAATAGCTCCTACTTGCTTTGATTTCTCATCAAGAAGTTTAATAATAGCATCTGACTCGGATACCGACCTAGAAATAGACTGCATTTGTTTTGCAGTTTGTTCAACTAAATCTTCTCCCTCTTCAGCTCTTTCTCTCGCATGTAATGAGGAAATAGAAATTGACTCTGCGCTTCCGGTTACATCTTGAATTGCTGTATTTACTTGTTGTAATGTAGCCGCACCTTCTTCAACACCTTGACTTTGTGATTCAGCCCCACCTGATACTTGTTCCATTGCAATTGTAATTTGATCTGTCGCATCATTTGCTTGCTGTACGCTCGCTGTTAACTCCTCAGCCGATGCCGCGACATGTTCTGCTGAAAAGCTAATTTGGGTAATAACATCTTGTAAAGACGTAGACATTTCATTAAATGAAGTCCCTAATTTCCCTATGTCATCCTTAGAATGGATTGTAATTTTCTCTGTTAAATCTCCCTTACTAATTTTATATGCTGATTCAGCTATTTTTCGTAATGGCCCTGTAATAGACCTTGTAATGAAATAAATTAATACACTACCAAATGCAATAGCGATAGCAATAACAATTAAAGTCTTATAAAACACTGGACTGGCAGCTTGGGTAATTTCTTCATCGAACATAACTCCAACTACTTTCCAGCCGGTTTTTTCATTTGTTGCAAAGATTAAATTCTTTTTATCATCTTGTTCTGTATAAGACACATTTCCTTGTTTATCTTCATAAATTGGTTTAACCCAAGGATCAGTAACTTTCGCACCTGGTTTTCTAGATGGATGACTAACAATTTGCTTATTTTGATCTAAAATAACTGCATAACCTTTTTCACCAATGTTAATCATTTTGGAAATTTTTAAGATGTTATCTAAATTTAAGTTAATTCCTATAACACCTTTACCATCTTTTACTTCTTTCGCAATGGTCACTACCATATTTTTTGTAGATGCTGATTGATATGGTGCAGTAACAATTACTTTCCCTTTATTTTCATGTGCTTCTTTATACCAAGATCTATCTGTTGGATTATACCCATCAGCCATTTGGATAAATGGTTCTCTTATAAACTTTCCCGTCTGCGTTCCAATATAAATACCTTCTACTTCTGGATGAAGCTTTATATATTGTGCTAACTTCGTTCTCACTATCTCTTCTTGTCCATTTGGATATGTATCCTCTGTTAAGATGTCTGCAAAATACGTCGCATCAACAAATTTCTCTTCTATATTTTGAGAAATAACAGTATTTAAAACTGAAATATTCTCCTTTGCTTTATCTGTCATTTGATGTTCAAAATTTGTTTTGGCAGTTTGATATGAAACACCACCGATAATAATTCCTGGTATAGTTAAAATAATAAAAAATGAAATGATTAATTTTTTCTTGATACTCATACATTTAACCCAGTTAAATATTTTTTGCATAATAAGCCTCCTTTATGTAATGTGGATACTTGTGTCATTTTATACAATTAACATACATAAAACAATATATAATGATAACATGTAAATTTTTCGTCAATTATGCATTTTTCCATATTCACTCCTTAATAAGGATTTTAATCATAAAATAAGAGAACTTTAGCATTATATATACTAAAGTTCTCTTATTTCTCAACAGCTTCTACTCTAAAAAATTTCTCTTATAATCTTCAATCTCTATCCTTCGCCTTATAGTCATCTTACTAAAACTCTTCATCCTAATTTATTTGGAGCTCTTTACATAACTAATTGCCTGACTCCCCATTTGCACCCATGCCTGTTCAAAGCTTTCTCTCGGTACTTTTACATCTAAGCTATCCTCAAGTGGATCTCGAATATATACAGATTCCTGATCATACCCAATAAGTACAATACAATGTTCATTATACGTAATAGAAACATCTCCACTATTTGTTTCCCATGTAGTAAATTCATCTTCATCTAATGGTGCAAATGTTGCATTCGTAATCATGACTACCGGTTTCCCTGCTTTTACACTCTTATAAATCTCTTCTATATTCTTCCCAGTTAAGTCTACAGCTTTATTAGGTAAATATTTTTCTGCTAACTGAAAAAGTGGCCCATGATATACACCATATCCTGATTCAGAGAATGTATAAATATTACCTACAAATCCTTCATTTGGATTCCCGCGCACACCATCGTCTATAAAATCAACTTTTTTTATTTCATTTGCTAATGTCATCTTATCCACTGAAACACCAGCGTATTGTAACATCATTGCTAAACTTGTCACTTCACAGCCTCTATCCAATTCTGGTAACTGCTGAATTAATGGAACATTTGATAAGATGACTTTTTCATCGTTATTACTAAACTCCGTTTCTTTTCCTCTTTGTATATTTGAGAATGTAAACTTCTCTACATACTTTGGAATTCCATTTGTATATACACTCCATATTGCTGCACCTAGTAAAGCTGTACATATATACCACTTCAATTTTCTTATCACTTTCACGCCCTTATTAATTCGTTAAATAAGAATAAAATGCGTCAGCATCCGTTCTAATCATCGGTACAAAATTTAGTTCTTTTCCTTTTTCAGGCTGATCTTTTTTTATCTTTTCCGCTAACTCTTGAATATTCATATTCATTTTATCCATATTAAGCTCATCTGCCATTTGTAGCACCTTTTGTTCATTAATTTCTTTTAATATTTGATATATATCTTTACCGTACAAATCAATATGATATTTTTTTGCTTCTTCCTGTACTTTTTGTTCGTACACTTCTTGTGCTAACTCTTCAATTTCTTTTCCTTTTTGAGAAATGTCTAACTTTCCTGCTTCTTCTCTTACTTTCGTTCCGTAGATTTCTTCCGCGATGTCTTCAATTTCTTTTCCATCTGTAGAAATTCCTAATTTATCTGCTTCATCTTTAATTTTAATCGTATTAATTTGAGTAATTAAATCTACAATTGATGTATTCTCTATAGATATACCTAGCTTTAACGCTTCTTGCTTTACTTTTGTTTCATAGATTTCTTCTGACAGCATCCCAACATCTTTTCCTTCAATCGAAATACCTAACTGCTCTGCTTCCCTTCCTACTTCTGTTTCATGAATTTCTTTTTCTAATGTAATTTGTTCTTTTCCTTCCGTTTCAATACCTAGTTCCTCTGCTTTTTCTTCTGTATGCACTGCATGTATCTTACCATTGTTCAATTGTTCTTTACTGCGCTGCGTGTAATCTGTCTTTCCTTTTTGTGTTTCAGAAGGAGAGGCACCCCCTAATATGCTTAAACTCATTACTCCAATAGTGAATACCGTCATCATTTTCTTTTTCAAAATTAATTCCTCCCTCTTACACTTTCTTTTTCAGCATTCCCATAATTTTTTTAATACTATACATACATCTCATCGCTGCTTGAGATAACATTATGATTGATAAAATCCACTCACATACACCTAGTCTCTTCTTCATGTAACGAACGTTCTTTATGCCATACATAATATAAATAGTTTCTTAACTTTCCCTTAAAAAAAAGACGACCTTGTAAAAACAAGATCGTCTTCTTACTTATATTTTTTGATTTTTAGGAAAAATCACTTCAAAACAAGTGCCATTTCCCCATCTGCTCTCTACTGATATTTTTCCATAATGCTTTTCTACAATCCAATTTGCGATTGAAAGACCTAATCCAGCTCCTTCTGACGTACTTCTTGCTTTATCCCCTTGATAAAAACGATCAAATAATTTCGGAATATCTTCTTCTTTCACTCCTATCCCGTCATCCTTCACCTGTATACGAATTGAACTACTCGTTTGCGTACAATCTATTTGAATATGCCCACCTTCGTTTGTATACTTCATCGCATTATCTAACAGTATGACCATCATTTGATGAATCCGCTCTCTATCCCCCATAAAAGATACACCACGTTCTACTTTTAGTATCATTTCTTTTTCCTGATAAGAAGCAATCTCTTTATATGGAGCTACTATTTCTTCTAACAATTTATCAAGTTCAAATGTTTTCTTATCCATCTCAATTTGATTAGAATCAGAACGTGCTAGCAATAATAAATTACTAACGAGTTTCGATAACCGCCTACATTCTTTTGAAATTGTAGAAATATCCATCGCTTTTTCTTCTATCGTAGCGGATGGTGATTGGAATAACACATCCGTTTTTGATTGAATAACTGCAAGCGGTGTCCTTAGTTCATGTGATGCATCAGAAACGAATTGCTGCTGTTTCTCCCATGAATTTTGAATAGGTACAAGTGCTCTGCCAGCTAGGAAAAAGCCGATACCTATCGCACAGAGGCTTCCTATGCTACAACCTATAACGAGGATTAAAAATAAAGTATTTAACATTCTTTCTTCCGCTGTTATATCTCGCACGATTTGAACTATTTCTCCATCTTTTTGAAGCGAAAATGCTCTAAAATATCGTCCTTGTACTTCAATATCTTGTAACTCCCCTAATTTTTTTGGAGAAAACTTTTCCAAATTCTCTTCAAAAATAGAACGGAATTTACGGTTATCGCCCTCTATTTTCACTATTTTCCCATTCCAAGTTATTCTAGTTACTCGCGGATCTCCAATCTGGATATTCTCTATGCGTTTTCTTGGTGGTATTTTAACATCTAATTTTTCTCTATACTGAGCCATCATTTTTATAGATTGATCCACTTCATTATAAATACGCTTATATGTGTATGAATAAATAATACTGCCTAATATACCTATTAATAGGATAAATACTAATGAATTCACTATAGTCAAACGAATGCGTGTCTTTTGAAACATACTTCCTTTTTTCATTGTTCTTTTAATATATATCCAATACCTCGAACGGTTTGAATATCTTTCTGATAACCGAATGGCTCTAATTTTTTACGTAAATGATGCACATACACTTCTACAATTGCTACTGTCGTATCTGAATCAAATCCCCAAACACGATCAAAAATTTGTTCACGCATTAAAATCTTCCCGCTATTTTGAATGAGATACTCTAGTAGCTCATATTGTTTCAATGTCAACTTAATACCTTGTCCATCTACTTGAACGTCTTTATCTTTTCCGAACAATTCAATCCCTTTATAGCGAATCGTTTGCTGCGTTGTTAAACTACCACTTCTGCGTAGTAAAGCGCGAATTCTCGCTTTTAATTCAGGGGCCTGAAATGGCTTAACGATATAGTCATCTCCACCAAAGTCCAATCCCTTCACCCGATCTTCTAAAGAATCTCTCGCTGTCAAAAACAGGACTGGTGTTTCAATCTTTTCATCACGTATTTTTTGAATCACTTCAAATCCGTCCATCCCTGGCATCATCACATCCAACAAAATTGCATCATATATATTTTGAAGCGCTAAAAACAATCCATCTTCTCCATTTATTGCCGTATCTACTTCAAATTCATCACGCAAAATTTGTACGATAGACTCTAATAACGAAGTATTATCTTCTACTACAAGTAAGCGCATGCTCTCACCTTCCATCAAATAGTTCAATTCTATTTATTATTACATTTCTTCTCTTCATAACAAAAGAATGTAGTTATATTACGTAATTTCATTTTCAACTATTTCCTTCTAAAATTTTGAAATTTTATTATAAAAACTTTGTCTTAAATTTACCTTAATAAAAAATTGAAAGAAATAAGATTCCTCTTATCTCTTTCAATTTTTTATTACATATACCTTTTTACTTGGCAACTCCAAACAATTTAGCTGACCACCATACACAGCCCCGCCATCAATTCCAATAATACGATTACTACCAAAATACACTCCGCAATCCTCACTACTATGAAGCGTTTTTGTTTCCGTATGCCCAAATACAACAACCTTTTCACCGCTATATCCATTATGAAATTCATTACGGATCCACATTAACGTATATGGTTCAGATTCAGAAACTCGTTTCATCGGCTCAACCCCAGCATGTACAAATATATACTCTTCTGTTTCAATGTAATGATCTAATTCTTGAATAAACTTTATATGTTCCTCTAATACAGAAGATTGTAAAATCGGTTTTTGGAAGTCTTTCTCATTAACCACAATATCTTCTTCTAGAAATCCATAACTATATAATGTCTTATCTCCACCATTTCTTTTTACCCAATGGTTCCATGAACGTTCCTCATTTGTCGTTAACGCCTTAATCATCATATCTTCATGATTTCCTTTTAAAATGAGAGCTCCCTCTTCTTTCAATTCTTTTACCTTTTCAATTACAGCACGCGCATTTGGACCACGATCTACATAATCTCCCAGTAAGATTAATTGATCCTGTTTCGCATCATATTGAGCTTCTTTCAACAACTGTTCGAACTTTTCTATTTCTCCATGAATATCACTAATAACAAGAATTCTTTTCATATTATCCCCCCTCTTTCTAATTATAGTTCAAAACAACGGAAAATTCCGAATCTTAACCTTGAATTAAATTTATCTCGCATTAACGGGCAGTAAGACCCCCACCTCAAAATTCAGCAGAAGCAAAGAAGTTAGGTGGGGGTAGGGCTGCCCGTAAAAGCCCGATTGGTGAGGGCTAATAATCATTGGGGGATGAAGAAAAGCCCCATTGATTAAAGTTTCACTTTATTACAAACTAAACTATTATCCTTACAACAATGTAAGTCTCTTGTCATCCAATTCGATAGTTGTAATTACTGTATCTCCTTATACTGAGAGTAAGAAATGAAACAAAAAACAAGGAGAGATGAGAGATGAAAAAAGTAATGGAAGTTGTAGTAGCGATAGTAGAGGTTTTCGTAAATGGTAAACAAGTCGCAATGGAGTTGAATAAATAATGAAAAGGACAACATTCACTCTAGACCCTTTACTCATATAAAAGAGATAAGACTTCATCATTTCTTTGATCCCTTATCTCCCTATAAAGAAAGCCGTATCCCTTTTAAGGATACGGCTTTCTCTTATTTTTGACTCGTACGAGCTGAAATGCTAATTGCTCTATCTGTTGCTTTGGCAGCTTCATCTAACGCCTCTTTACTATTCTTTCCGTCATACATTGCTTCCAATGCTTTTACAACTGCATCTCGTGATTCTGGGAATACACTAATTAAAGCACCTTGTGTTGCTGGAGATTGCTTGGTCGCTTGCAGTTGATCTACCGTTACTTTCAACTGTGGATATTTTTCATATTGCTCTTTTACTAACGGCTCATTATATGCATCTGGATTAATTGAGAAATAGCCTGTTGCCGTATGCCATTTCGCTTGTACGTCTGGCTTCGTTAAATATTTCATAAAGTCCCAAGCACCTTGTTGCGTTTCTTCTGAAACCATATTCGTCATCCATAATGATGCGCCTCCAATGACAACACCATTTTGTTTCGAATCCTCTGGATATGGAATATATGAAACACCTACATTAAACTTAGATGCATCAATTAAATCACGAACACCTGCTGAAGAATCTAAATACATAGCAACTTGTCCAGACTGGAACGCAGCACGAATATCATCCCAACTTGCTCCATACTTTCCAAGTGCGCCAGCTTTATTTAAATCATCTAACATTCCAAATACTTTCTGTCCTTCTTTACCGTTAAATACCGCCTTCTTTGCAGCATCTTTACGGCCGTTTTCGTTATTTACATATAAAGCACCTTGTGTCGCTAACAACTCTTCAAAGAACCAACCATAGTTAAGCATGGAGAATCCATATTGTTTTACATTTCCGCCTTCTTTAATCGTTAACTTTTTCGCTGCTTCTTGTAATTCCGCATATGTTTTTGGAGCTTTCTCTGGATCTAAGCCCGCCTTTGCGAAAGCATCTTTATTATAAATTAATACTGGTGTAGATGAATTAAATGGCATAGAATACATTTTTCCATCAACTGAATAATAATTTGTAATTGCTTTTTCTAATTTTGACGTATCGTACTTATCTTTTTTTATCCAGCTATCAATTGGTGTGATTTTTTTGCTATCAATCATATATTTCGTTGTAATTTCACTCGATTGAACAAGAGCTGGCGCTTCTTTCGTTGCAGACATCGTTCTAAATTTCGTTAAAGACTCTTCATATGTCCCTTGGAACTCTGCCTTTATCTCGTATTTATTTTGCGACTTATTATAGTCTGCAACAAGACCCTCTAGTACTCCTTGTGTTTTTCCACCCATCGCATGCCAGAAGCGAATTACTGTTTTATCACCATTTTTTTCAACTGGTGCTACTTTTGCCTGTGCTTCAGGTTTTCCCTCTGTTTTACTATTTGAACAAGCGACACTAGATAATGCCATTGTTGCTACCATTAATAGAGCAGCACCTTTTTTTACTAGATTCATTTAAATCTCACCTTCTCTTAATTATTTAATTGCACCTTTTGTTAATCCTTGTTGTAATTGCTTTTGCCCTAAAAATAGTAAAATCAATGTTGGAATAACGATAACCGTAACACCGGCCATTACGCTTCCCCAATCAGTTGCAACTTCTTGAGACTGAAGCTGCTTCACACCGATTTGCACTGTTCTTACTTTTTCATCAGTGGTCACTAAAAGTGGCCATAAATACATATTCCATGTTGTTAAAAAGCTATATACTCCAAGCGTAATAAAACTCGTTTTACAATACGGAATTACAACGCTGAATAAAAACCTTACATTTCCAATCCCTTCAATAAACGCAGCTTCTTTTAGTTCATTCGGAAGTGTCATAAAATGTTGACGTAACAAGAAAATACCGAAAGCTGTTGCAAAAAACGGCACTGTCATCCCGGCGAAACTATTGATCCAGCCAAAGTTTTGAATCGTTAAAAAGTTAGGCACCATCGTTGCTTCCCACGGAATCAGCATCGTTGAAATAAACAGGAAGAAAATTAAGTTTCTCCCTTTAAACTGAAGAAAAACAAAAGCATAAGCTGCTAAACTTGATACGATAAGTTGTCCAATCATAACGACTGTCGATACAATTAAACTGTTATATAAGTATGTAAAAAGTGGTACTTTTTGAAAAATATTAATGAAATTATCAAAAGTAAACTGGGTCGGAAATAACCTTCTCATTTGAATATCGTCTGGTGTCATAAAACTTATTAAAAATGCATACAGTACAGGAAAAAATACCATTACTGCACTAATAATGAGCAGCATGTATAATAGGAAATTTTGTTTCCACTGTTTAACAATCATTTATAATGCACCTTTCTCTCAGCAAACTTAAATTGAAGTAATGTAGCAACGAAAATGAAAACAAATAATACCATCGCTTGTGCACTTGCTGTTCCAAATTGATGATTCACAAACGCCTCTTTGTAAATCGAGTACACAATCAAATTCGTTGCATCATTCGGTCCACCGTGCGTTAAAATATCAATTTGTCCAAAACTTTGGAACGCACTAATTAACGTTACGGTTACAATAAAGAATAAAGTTGGCGATAGCATCGGTAATGTAACACGGCGAAGCTTATATAAATAACTAGCACCATCTATAGATGCACTCTCATATAAAGACGTATCGATATTTTGTAAACCACCTAATATAACTAAAAATGCAAACCCTGTATTCACCCAAACTGTTGTAACTGATACAGAGAATAGTGCCCAGTCCGGACTCGTTAACCATGCGATTGCAGGAAGATTCATAGCGGCTAATATATTATTAAATAATCCTACACTTGGATGAAATAAAAATAGCCAAATCACTGCACTAGCAGCTACTGATATTCCCATCGTCGAAGAAAACAGAACTCGGAATAACCCAATACCTCTTACCTTTCCATTTGCAATCAATGCAAGAAACAAAGCAAATATAATACTCGTAGGCACTGTATATAAAACAAATAATAAAGTTGATTTTATACTTTTGTAGAAGGCTGGATCAGAGAATAAATATTGATAATTTTCTAAGCCAACGAAGAGATTAGCTTCTCCATGTATATCGGTTAAATAAAAACTATAATAAATCGTCCTAAACAATGGATAGAACAGAAAAATCGAAAATAGCAAAATAGATGGCGCCAAAAACAATAATCCTATTCTTAAATCTTTCGTTCTCTCCCATAATTTTTTCTTTTTTGACACCTTTGTTTGAACTGGTAACTTACTTACTTCGATCATTATTTCGCCACCACTTTCAACTCTTCTTCAGCTACCACTTTTAAGCGTTCATTCGTGTTTTCGTTAAAGAAGCATAACTTTTCTTGCGAGAATAATAATTTTACTTTGTCACCTTTGTTCAGGAGTAACTGTCCGATAACTTTCGCACTCCAAGTTGTTCCATTTACCGCAAAGTTCAATATAGATTCATTCCCTAATACTTCTACAGATTGCAACGTCACTTCTTGTCCCTCCTCAGACAGTGCAATATGCTCAGGGCGCATGCCTATGCGAATTGTTCCTTCTGGTAATTGCTTTAACTGTCTAATAGATAATGGAATTTGCAATTTCCCTATATGTAATACACCTTTTTCTTTATCCACTTCTCCATCATTTATATTCATAGAAGGAGAACCTATAAAGCTTGCAACAAATTCGTTTGCTGGTTCGTTATATATGTCAAGTGGTGTTCCAACTTGCTGTATACTTCCTTTATTTAAAACCATGATACGATCTCCCATAGTCATCGCTTCTATTTGATCGTGGGTAACGTAAATCATCGTAATTCCTAATCGCTGCTGAATTTCTCTAATTTCAATTCTCATTTGCGCACGTAATTTCGCATCTAAATTCGAAAGTGGTTCATCCATTAAACAGATTGGTGCTTGACTCACGATCGCCCTAGCAAGCGCAACACGCTGTCTTTGTCCGCCTGATAATTGGCCTGGTTTCATTTTCACATACTCTTTCAGTCCTACCATTTCAATAGCTTCCATTAATCGCTTTTGTCGCTCTTCTTTTTGTACTTTTCTTACCTTAAGTCCAAATAAAATATTTTCTTCTACAGATAAGTGTGGATATAATGCATAATTTTGAAATACCATTGATAGATTACGGTCTTTCGGCTCTAGATCATTTGCAACACGTTCATTAATAATTAAATCTCCCGAAGAAATCTCTTCTAAGCCAGCGATCATTCGTAATAATGTGCTTTTCCCGCATCCCGAAGGTCCAACTAAAACAAAAAATTCGCCCTTCTTAATATGAACCGATACGCCTTTAACCGCTGTCTCTTCTGCATTTTTATATACCTTTGAAACATTTTTCAATTCAATCACAAGGTTGCACTCCTTTTTTCTTCATGTATCCATACTTCATAATGACTTGTTGAAATCGCACTTGCTCCTGCACGAATTGCAATTTCCGCATCTTCTCGCGTTTGAATCAGCCCGCCTGCAATAATAGGAAACTCTATTTCCTCTGCTAGCTGTTTAATTATAGAAGGCATAATCCCCGGCATAATCTCTACTGCATTTGGTTTAGTCGTTTTACAATTTTCAATTGATTTAGTAAGGGATAAAGTATCTACAATAAAAATACGTTGAATTGTTTTCAATCCAATTTTATTAGCATTTCGAATTGTCGAACCCTTTGTTGAAATAATACCTTGTGCCCCGATAACATCTTCAATATACAAAAGTGCTTCCTCTGTATTCGTATTTAAGCCTTGTATAAAATCACAATGAAGAAATACATCATGTCCATGTTTCTGCAATTCATATACACGCTCTGGTAATTCCAGCATTGAACCAGTCATAAGAAAAACTGTTTTCGGCAATTTTTTGTATGCTTTGTATCCTTTCCAATCCTTTATCATCGCAATATAAGATTCTTTAAACATTCATTCCACCTAACTGTTCTATTTTTATCCAAACTAAAAACACCTACTTACATAGAACGCCTTTCTCCTTATTTGAACTCTAGAGAATAGAGCACACCTAAGAAAGTGGCACATTATATGTAAGTGGGTGTTCTGAAATGTTCTCTACCCTAGTTATTTTGTTACCTTTACTATATTACGCATTTATTAAGTCAGTTTTGATAGATTGTTAATTAGGTGTTAACCGAATGTTAATATTCACCATATCACTATTTACATTAATCTAGATATTAAAATATAAACAAATAGAACGAAACAATATTTAAAATTCAATCAATATGTAAATTCATTCCATAGTTAATTAGTTTTAGTTTTCTCGCAACTGCTTGTGAAGCATAATTATCCCAAGAAGTACTATAAAGTGGAATGCGTTTTTCTTCTTGTAATGATATCGCCCAGGCTGTAACAACATCAGTACCATATCCGTTCCCTTGAAACTCCGCTAAAGTTTCCATACTTGCCTCAGCAGCTACGGGCGTACTTCTGGCACTGCAACAAACAGAAACTACCTTTTCATTTTTTACAATTGCAAAATAAGGTTTCCTCCATTCCATCTGTTCTATTAGATTAGGAAAATTTTCTCGCAAAAGCTCTCTATTCTTCTCAGTTATTTGTATTGTTCTAGTCGGCTTATGTAAATTACTATGAAACATGAAAGCAGGACCCATCCAAATATTTTTCACTGTTCTTTCTTCATTTAATACATTAATAATCTTTGCTATCTCTATATGCTTTGAAGGTTCTTGAATTAACTTCTCAATCTTACTTACCGTTTCATCATCCACATTACAATGATATCTCGTTATACTCCCTTCACGAGTTCTGCCAAGAAAAAAACGTGGTGCTTTCGGATTTCCTTGTTCATTTACATATTTCATTTTTCCGACTTGATTATGAACAAACAAAACCTCTACCTGAATTACTATTAAATCAAGTTCTGAGAGCCTCATTTTTATCCTCCTTATCTACTCCATATACCATCCATTCATAATCTATTTTTCATGTTCAAAACAAAAATCCCATTCAAATACACATTACTGAATCCATCATACTAACTGATTTCTTCATTCTGTCTATCTAAATGGGATTATTTTTCGTTTTTTACTCTACTGGTTGTTGTGGCTGTACTACTTCATTTGCTCCAGCTACCCTCAACATATTTACAATATCTTTAAAACCTCTTTTTTCAGCGTATTGCAGTGGCGTCAGATGTTCCTTGTTAGCCATATTTACATCTGCACCGTGATCAATAAGCAATTGAATTACTTTCTTATGGTTTTCACTACCATTTCCTAATACAATTGCTTCTAATAGCGCTGTTCCACCACGTTCATTTTTATAATTCACATCAATATCTGTATGCTCTAATAATTCTTTAACAACCTCTACATGGCCACGCTCAGATGCAGAAATAAGTGCTGTTCCACCTGACTTAGTCGTTTCTTTCGTATTAACTCCTGCATTAATTAATACTTTTACAATATCCGTATATCCTTCTCTACTTGCATAAAGAAGTGGATTACTTTTTTTCTCATCTTTAATTTCAATATTAGCACCTGCACCAATTAATGCTTTAACTGTCTCTACATGATTTTGGTACGTCGCTGCAAGGACAGGCGTTTCTCCGTTGTCACCTTCTACGTTTATATTCGCTCCATCCTGAATCAACTTCATAGCTGTCTCTGTGTCTCCAAGAGTAGCTGAAAGTAACAACTGTTTGTCCATTAAATTTATACTTTTCTCTTCTTTAGATTCTTCCTGTTCTTTATGCTTCTCTTTTTTCTTTTCATTTTTCACATGAACCGGTTTCGATTCTGGTTCTTCTTGCTTATCGCAAGCCACTACCGTCATTAAAAGTCCTAATAAAATACATAATAAAATTTTTTGTTTTCTCACAACTACAGCTCCTATGAAAGATAATGTTTTCTTAACCATTCCTCCATCACATACAATAACTCTTCTTGAGTACATTTATCCATAAGCCCTTTAGATTCCTTCTTTAATCAGATTATCTTAAGCTTATACTATGTTTCTCAACCTATTGAAATGATACGCCTGATGGCCCCATCATTAACATTATGAAGCAATTAGTTTAGCACGTTTTTACCGCATTTGTATACATTTCTAAAAAGTACATAAAGTGAAACTTTAATTAGTGGGGGTTTTGTTCATCCACCACTAATTATTAGCCCACACCAATCGGGCTTTTACGGGCAGTTGATCTCCACCTAAATTCTTTGCTTTCACTAAATTTTGAGGTGGGGATCTTACTGCCCGTTAATGCGGGATAAATGATTGCTTTAGGTTACTATATTCCATTGTAACCGTTCTTCTAAAAATTTTACACCTTTTCTATATTTGCACCTGAGTAATAATAGAAAAAGACAACTATATAGTTGTCTTTTTCTATTATTAATGATGTCCACCATGATTTCCTGCTTTCGGTTTCCCCATCATCTCTTTATTCATTTCCCATTTATGCTCTGCTAGCTCTTTATACGAAAGAACTTTCCCCTTATAGTTAGATACAAAGCTCTCTGCATCTTTTTTATTTTTAAATGAAATGACATTATAAGCCATCGGTGTCGTTATTGTTTTATCATATACGTAAGTAGCGTCTTCTAACGAAATCCAATCTTTCGAATCATAATCTCGAACAAATTTCTCTTTCGTCTTTTCATCTGAGTTGATCTCCATCCATTTATACATACAACCGATATCATCAAACTTTAACGCTTTTCCATTTTCTAAAATAATTTCTGTTGCAAATTGATTATCTGTTACCCCAATTTGACAAATATCACATTTATCATGTTTCTCATCAATGGCAACAGCTGCTGTTTCCTTTTTCCCACACCCGACTACTGTAAATATGAAACATAAACATATAGCAAGTACAACATATTTTACTTTCATCAATATTCCTCCCTAGAAACCGTATACTTCACGAAAAGAATACCAAAAGGTTGTGTGAGATTTGTGAAAAAACAATGTGCTTTTTGTAATATAGGAAACAAAAAAAGATGTGTAGTTATTTCTACACATCTCTCATCACTCGCAGCCTGTAATTAACAAATCATCTTCTAACTTAACTAATAATGTATCGGCACTAATTTCCTGTCCAACTTCTACATTTACCAATCTTATATTTCCACTAATCCCGACTGTAATTTTTTTAAGCTCACCGTCATTTTTTCGGATCATCAGTAATTTTTCCCATTCATATACGTAAGAAGATTCATTAATAAAAATCTCCTCTACTTTTCCTTCATAAGAGCTATAAATCTCTTCAATTCTCGTTTTCATATAACATCTACTCCCTATTCCACACTTCACTATTTTCATCTTATTCTACCATTCTTACGAGGAGTAGCTTACTTTTTAAAAATTCAAATTAACTACCGTGAACAAAATGAACAAAATAAAAATTATGCTTCTAATGATGTTATTTTTCAAATTATTTACCATTTGAATGGATGCTTTTATTATAAATAAAAAACCTTTTTCTGAATTTTTATTCCATTTTGAAAGCGCAATCATTCTTTTGAGGGGGAAATTACATGTTAGCACTACTTGGATTTGCGATGGTATTTGTCTTTATGTTTTTAATTATGACGAAACGTATGTCAGCGCTAGTAGCATTAATATTAATTCCGAGTGTTTTTGCATTAATTGGCGGATTCTATGCCAATATGGGGCCTATGATGTTAGAGGGGATTCAAAAATTAGCACCTACTGGTATTATGCTTATGTTCGCTATTTTATATTTTGGGATTATGATTGATAGCGGTTTATTTGATCCTGTCATTAGTAAGATTTTAAAATTTGTAAAAGGAGATCCTTTAAAAATCGTTGTCGGAACGGCTATATTGACTATTATCGTTTCTTTAGATGGTGATGGTACAACAACATACATGATTACAGTTTCTGCAATGTATCCACTATATAAGCGCCTTGGAATGAATCCACTCATATTAGCTGGAGTTGTTATGTTAGGAGCGGGAGTAACAAATCTTACACCTTGGGGTGGACCCACAGCTCGTGTTATGAGCGCACTTGGGCTTGATGCTTCCGAATTATTTACACCTCTTATTCCAGGAATGATTACTGGTGCAATTTGGGTTGTTTTCGTTGCCTACTATCTTGGAAAAAAAGAAAGAAAACGTTTAGGAATTATGGATGTACAGTATTTAAAACAAATGCAAACAATGGATGAGCAAGCTGCAACTGTCGAAGCCGCAGTACATAAACGTCCTAAACTTCTATGGATTAACTTTTTATTAACCGCTACATTACTTGTCTGTCTCATACTAGAAGTTATGCCGTTACCTGTTTTATTTACAGTCGCTTTTGCTATTGCTGTTATGATTAACTATCCAAACTTAGAACAACAGAAAGAACGTATTGCTTCTCATGCAGGGAATGTATTAGCAGTTGTTTCTCTCGTATTTGCTGCCGGTATTTTCACTGGTATTTTATCCGGAACAAAAATGGTAGATGCGATGGCTAACAGTGTAGTAACTCTTATACCAGATGTACTTGGACCACAATTGCCAATTATTACAGCTCTTCTTAGTATGCCATTCACATTTTTCATGTCTAATGATGCATTTTACTTCGGGGTATTACCTATTTTGACGAAAGCTGCTGCTACTTACGGAATTAGTGCAGCTGAAATGGGACGCGCTTCCTTACTTGGGCAACCCGTTCACTTATTAAGTCCTCTTGTCGCTTCCACTTATTTATTGGTCGGAATGGCCAAAGTTGATTTCGGTGAACATCAACGCTTCACTTTATTGTGGGCCGTTGGAACGACAATGGTTATGTTAATTACCGGAATTGTAATTGGGATTATTCCAATATAAGATGCAAAAAAACAGTAGAAGAAATAAAATCCTCTACTGTTTTTTATTATGAAGAAGCAAGAAAATAACGTCTCTCCGGTCTCCCAACACTTCCATATATTAGCTCTGCGTGGACTTTCTTCCCAGATATCAAATACTCTAAATAGCGCCTTGCCGTTGATCGGCTTACTCCAATCATTGAGCTTAACATTTCTGCTGTAATCCCTTCTTCATTAACTGTTAACATATGCTTTTTTACTTTCGCTAAAGTATAAGGATCTATCCCTTTCGGGGCATATTCTATTTGATCTCCCTTCACACCTCTTTGAGACCATAAACATTCAATTTGTTCCGTAGATAATTGATTGTTCTTCTTTAACTGTATAATCTTTTTTTGATAGCCTTCTAGACTTGCTTTAAATCGATCAAACATTAGTGGCTTTACGATATAATCTGTTACTCCGCCCCGCAGGGCGTGCCTCACTACATCTGTTTCCGATGCCGCTGTAATCATAATGATATCTGTATCGTGCAAATGATTCCTAATATATGTGACAAGTTCCGTTCCCTGCATATCAGGTAAGTACACATCTAATAACACGAGCTGTGGCTTCACAAGCTCTAGCCATTCTTTCGCTTGTTCTCCAGTCGTTGCCGTTCCAATTACTTTAAATCCCTCAATTTTTTCAGTAAAACGACGATGAATGTCAGCAATCCGAATATCATCTTCTACAATTAATACTTCAATCTCCTCACCCATTACTATTCGCCTCTCTCTTTCGGTAGTGCAATAATAAATAACGCACCACCTAAATCCCCTTTTTCAATTGCAATACTTCCATTTAAATCTTCTACTAACTCTTTCACTTTTGCTAATCCATATCCTCGCTCTCCTCCTTCTTTCGTCGAAAAGCCTTTATAGAATATGCTAGTAATTATTTCATCATGAATCCCTTGCCCTGAATCTTCCACTTCAATTAATATTTCTTCTCCAATATCAGTTACAAACATCCTTACTTTCCTATCATTCTCTTCATTTTTTTCAATTGCTTCAAATGCATTCGTAATTAAATTCCCTAAAATAGAAACGACATAATTACTCTCAATATGTGGACTTAATTTGTCTAAACCACTTTCTCTATCTAGCATAAAATCAATCTTCAACTCTCGTGCTCTATTATAAAATCCAATTAAAATTCCACCTAGCCATGGATTTTGAATCCGCTTCATAATAAATTGAACAAAATCTTGATATACCGCTGTTTCCTTATGAATAAGCTCTAAAGCATCTTCATATGATTCTAATTGGATAAGACCCGAAAGCGTATACAATAAATTATTATATTCATGCGTTTGCGCCCGCAATGCCTCTGTATATTGCTTCGTCTGGGACAATTCTGCTGTTAACTGATCCATTTCAGATTTCAAACGTAAGCTCGATACAACGCCAGTTACTTTATTCTTTACTTTAATAGGTAGACGGTTCGCAATAACAGCCTGTCCTTTTATATTTAATTGGCGGTCAAACTGTTCTTCACCAGTTTGAAATACATCTAGTATCGTTGAATTAGGAATTACATTTAAAATAAATTCCCCAATAATATTTTGTTGTTTATTTAGCGAAAGAATATCATAAGCTGCTTGATTGACTAAACTAATCATGCCATTTTTATCGATTACAATAATCCCTTCACGTACAGATTGAATCACTGTACTATGCTCTTCATATAAAGATGAAATTTCTTCTGGCTCCATCCCGAACATCATTCTTTTTATACTTCCCGCTAAATATATAGAGCCGATTACCCCAATTAAAAGACCTATTACTGTAATCCAAAATACACGCTTTCCATACACTTCTACTGCTCCATGAATATCAGCCATTGAAAACCCAACAGACACCACACCGATAATTTCATTTTCCTGGTTACGGATTGGGACTTTCCCACGCAATGAAGGGCCTAACGATCCATTAGCTTTCGAAACATAAGATTTCCCTTCTAATAAAACGCCTTTATTATCTCCGCCAACCATTTTTTCTCCTATTTTATCTCGCTCAGGATGCGCATAACGAATCCCCTCTTTGTTTCCAACTACAATAAAGTCAGCTTCTGTATCAATTCGAATTTTTTCTGCGATTGGCTGAATAATAGAAGCTGGATTTTCTTTTTGAAAAGCTTCCTGAATTTCTGGTATCGCAGCAACTGTTTTCGCAACATGCAAGGCCCTTTTACCAATTTGCTCTTCTACTGTTTCAGATAATATGTAAAAAAATAAATAACTTGTTAGCAAAAGTACAACAAGAATAAGTGTACTAATAGTTAATGTAATTCTCGGTTGTAGTTTTAATTTTTTCAATGTCAAAACCATTCCCCTAACATAATTAAAGATAGAATTTAAAGAAAATACAGTTTTTTATTATCATAACACGCTTACTATATATTTCTTTCTTTTTTATCTTCATAAAAAAAGAAACGAAGCATAAGCACTACTTCGTTTCTTAACAGTTTATTATTATATTTTAAACTTACCAATCATCTCTTGTAATTCTTCTGCCATTTGTGATAAATGAACTGCTGCTGCATTTATTTCATCTACTGAAGCTAATTGTTCCTCAGAGGAACCAGCAATATTTTGAACGCTTGCCGCATTTTCTTCAATCGTAGCTGCAATTTCATTAATAGATGCACTTACTTGCTTTGCATCTACCGTCATTTGTTTTGCTACATCTACCATGCTATCAATTTGTACAACTGTATCATTTGTAGACTTCAATATTTCGGCAAAGCTTTGCTTCGTTTCATTTGCAACTACAAGTCCTGATTGTACTTCTGTTCCAACTTGATTCATAGAGCTTACTGTTTCTTTTATATCAAATTGAATCTCTTTCACTAGTTTTCCAATTTCCGTAGAAGACTTTCCTGATTGTTCTGCTAGCTTTCGCACTTCATCTGCTACAATTGCAAATCCTCTTCCTTGCTCTCCAGCTCTCGCAGCCTCAATTGCCGCATTTAACGCTAATAAATTTGTCTGTTCTGCAATATGTTGAATCACTTCAAGAATTGCTCCAATTTGTTTCGACTTATCGTCTAACAAACCAATGATTTTGTCTGACTGTGAAACAGAATCATGAATTAATTGCATTTGATTCACAGTTTTTTCAACTAACGTCCCACCATTTTCAGCTTTTTTCTTCGTATACATAGAGGCTGTAGATACTAATGAAGAACTATCTGCAACACGCTGAATTCCTTCTGTAACTTCTTCTAACAATGTTGCTCCTTCTTCAACTTCTTTCGTTTGTATTTCTGCACCACTCGATACTTGCTCTATCGCCTGTGTAATTTGTTCCGTTGCTTCGCTTGTCTGCTTCATACTAGCTGTTAATTCTTCTGAAGATGCTGCTACATGACTTGCTGAAATGTTTATATTGGAAATGACACTATGTAACGATGTAGCCATCTCGTTAAAGCTTTCTCCTAGCTGTCCAATTTCATCTTTAGAATGAACTGTAATTGATTCTGTTAAATCGCCTTCACTAATCTTCTTCGATGATATAACAAGTTGTTTTAACGGTTTAATAATAGACGCAATAATGAAGTAAATTACAATCCCACCGATTAGTAGCGAAAATCCAAGAACAGTTATTGTTTTATAGAAAATAGGTTCAGCCGCTTCGATAATTTCTTTGGAAGGCATAATTCCTGCTATTTTCCATCCAGTTTTCTTATTCGTTTTAAAAGTGATATTACGATCTTCACCATCTAACGAATAATGAACATCCCCAGCTTCCTGTTTATACAATTCTTTACTAAGTTTCTCTTCTAATTTCTCTCCTGGCTTCAGTGTCGGGTGCGCTACTACATTTTTATCTTGATCAAATATTGCTACATACCCTTCCTTACCGATATTAACCATCTTGGAAGTAGTAACAATATCATTAATGATTAAGTCAATCCCAAGAACGCCACTTTTATCCTCATTTTGTTTTGCTAGTGTAATAACAATATTACCTGTCGTTTTTGACTTATATGGAGCAGTTACAATTACTTCTCCGCTTTTCTTCACTGCCTCTTTATACCAATCTCTTTCTGTAGGATTATATCCATCTGGCATCTGAATAGCTGGTGATTGAATAAACTGTCCATTACTAGATCCTGTATAGATTGCTTCCATTTCTGGATGCAGTTTATTGTATTCTTCTAGTTTATTTTGTATGTTTTGAATTTGATCTGCTTGGTAACTTGATTGTGTGAATAATTTTGTAAAATAAGTTGCATCTATTTTTTTACTATCCAATTCTTTATTAATTACATTATCCAAAATTTTTATATTATCTTTCGCCGAGTTCAAAATCGTTTCATTAAAATTCGTCTTCGCCTGTTGATAAGACGTCCAACCAATTACAATACTTGGAAGAATTAAAATAATAATAAATGATACAAGTAACTTTGTTTTTAAACTACTACTCCTTAATTTCCCTTGAAACATACTTCTACCCCTCCATACCGTTTTAAATGTAATTAATTAACATTTAATCTTTCTATAAAAATAATACAATTTAAATGTATCGATGAGACTCTCTATCTTTTTCTACATCATAAAGAATTGATACATACCTTTTTCATTCTATATAAATTAAATAATTAAAACAATATATAAAAATGTATATTATTCGAAATATTATAATTCACTGAAGAACCTCTAGTATCTCACTTACTAGAGGTTCCTCCCGCTTTACTATTCTTTATCTTTTTCTACTTCTTTTTTCGCATCTTCTACTACAGATACAACAGATTTATCGTTTGATAATTGTTGTACTGCTCCTTTTCCAGCAAATCCTTCTAATAACTCTTTTAAATCAATCCCAGAAGAAGCTTTTAATGTTTCTTGCATCGTTGCCATTAAATCAGTCGCATAACCTGCAACTTTTCCGGCGCCGCTATTTTTACCACCGCCACCTGTATCGACAACTGTAATTTTATCAATGTTGCTAAGTGGGCTTGCAACTTCCTTCGCATAACTTGGAAGCATGTTAAGAACCATATCCATAATCGCCGCTTGGCCATATAACTCAAATGCCTCTGCAATTTTTTGTTTCGCTTCCGCTTCTGCTAAACCTTTTAATCTGATAACATCTGCTTCCGCTGTACCTTGTGCTTTTTGTACTTCTGCTTTTGCTTGACCTTGCGCTTTTTCGATTTCCGCCTTCGCTAAACCTTCTACACGAACTTCTTCTGCACGTGCTCTTGCTTCCGCTTCAATTTTATATTGATCTGCATCTGCTTTTTTCATTTGTTTTACTTTTTCCGCTTCTGCTGATTGTTCAACAGCATAGCGATCTGCATCTGCCTTTTTCTTTACTTCTGCATCATATTGCTTTTCACGACGCGCAATCTCTTTTTCTTCTAATTCAATTTGCTTTTCACGTTCAATGATTTTAACGCGCATTTGCTCTTCTGTAACACCTTGTTGCGCTTTTGCTTGTTGTAATTCATAGGAAAGATCTGCATCTGCGCGAGCTTGTTCTTGATCTCTCTTATAAGATTGTACTTTTAACTCTTTATGTTTTTCAGCTTCAGCGATTTGTGCATCACGTTGATACTCAGCTTCTTTTGCTTCTTTCTCAGCACGAGCTTTTTCAATTCGTGCCTCTTTTTCACGCTCTGCATTTGCAACTGTTGCATCACGCTTAACCATCGCAATTTGTGGCTGACCAAGTGCATCTAAGTAACCGTTCTTATCCATGATTTCTTTAATTGTAAAGGAAACGATGCGAAGTCCCATCTTCTTTAAATCTGTAGAAGCTACTTCATGTACCTTTTGAGCGAATTGCTCTCTATTACTATAGGCATCTTCTACTGTCATAGAAGATAAAATAGCACGTAGATGACCTTCTAAAACTTCTTTTGCTTCTATTTTCAACTCTTCTGTTTCTTTTCCTAAATATTGTTCAGCTGCTGTAGAAACTTCTTCAATGGTAGATCCTACTTTAATAATAGAAACACCATTTACTGTAATCGGTACACCTTGTTTCGTATACGTATCACGTGTTCCCACTTCTAATTTGTAGTTTAATAGACTTAAAGGCTCTGCTCTTTGCATAATCGGAACTACGAAAGTACCGCCACCACGAATAATCTTAATCTTCTTTCCATCATCAGTGGTAACTACATTTTTCCCGCCACCAAGCCAGTTTCCAGTAACAATTAATGCTTCATCTGGTCCAACTGTTCGATACTTTGTAATGAATACTAAAATGAGTAGAATTAAAATTGCGAGTAATACTCCACCGATAATTAATGGAATCGTCATGTAAATTCCCCCTTATAATTTTGGTTTCTTTAAAGAATAAGCGATGTTCTGTACAAGTAAAACACCATCTTGGACTCCCTCGATAATAACCTCTGTTCCTTGCGAAATATCTTTCTTTCCAACTGTTTTAGCTAGGATTGCATTGTTTCCAAATTGGGAGGAAATTAATACTTCACCAAACCCTTCTGTAGGAATAGTCGTAATGACCTCTCCTTTGCAACCGATGAATTCATCCATACGTTGCACCGTGTTTTGTTCTGCTTCTGCAATCGGTTTTAAAATTAGTATTTTCATGATGAATACACCGATAAAAGATATAGCAAATGCAGCCCCAAAAATAAGAATACTATTAAAGGAAAATAAATATTCTCCTATATAACTAAGTCCACATAACATGGCGAAAAAACTAAGTAATAAAGTAACAACGGATACAGATCCGCCTCCAAAACTAAATATGGATTCAAATATATCTCCAAAAAAGATATAAATTACAGTGAGTATAGTAGCAATAATAAATCCATATAAATAAATTGTTTCAAGTGGATAACCAAACAAAGCCATTTCTTATCCCCCTCTCTTAAACAATCCCTTTTTTGTTATGTGTATGCCCCACCTCTTTCAAAGATTATCGTTCTAAATTTTCAGTTATTTACCCTTTAAAGAAAAGCCTGTAAGACAGGCCTCTAAAAAAGAACAGGAGAAACCTATTGTGACAGGCTCCTCCTAGAAAATAACCGATATATTTTATATCTATATAATATACTATTTTCCACAAAAAGTAAAGTTAAACATACATTGGAAAAGCACTTATTTTACTGACAATTCGTATGTTCCATCGCCATTATCATATTTATATACATACAAGTAATACTTACCTGGTTTTGCATTAAATTTTGCTTCTATATGATTCCCATTAGCTTGACCGTAAGCCGCATAATTTTGCATATCTGATTCATGGTGAAGTACCCATGTTATCCCAACTCCATACTCATTTAAAACAGAAATGTCGATATCTTTCGCTGATGCTACATTAAATGTATAAACATCAGTGTGGTCCCCGCCAATAAGATTACCTTTTATCGTACTATTTAGCCCGATACGATTTGCTTCCTCTGGACGATTATTTGGTTCTGATTCTGTTAAACTTCCATCTTTAATCGTAACAGTTGTTTCGCTTCTGCTCTCTTTTCCTTTATCATCTTTTACTCTTAACGATACTTTATAAGAACCTTCTCTTTCATATACATGTACTGGATTCACTTCTGCACTTGTGCTTCCATCTCCAAATTCCCATAAATAAGAAACAATTTTTCCCTCTTCATCGTTTGAGCCATCACTTTTAAATTGAATTCCCTCTTTTACAACTCCATTATAAGGCCCGTTTACATTAACCGTCGGAGCTTTATTTTCTCCATCATCTTTTGCGATTCCATGGAAGACTACATCATATTCAAATTCATTTGAGCTATTCACACGATAATTGACGAAGTATGCTGTAACAGTTTTGTAGCCACTCCATTCTTTTTGCGCCAATTGTTCTAAAGATTCATTTACTCTTTTACTCATTGCTTTCCAATCTTCTGATTCACCTTTTGTGACACTACCTGTATACGTACCTTCTAATGTAAATGTATTAAAGAATTGAGAATTATGTTTTGTCATTTTTGTATCTTTCATAGGCAACGTATCAC
The DNA here is from genome assembly GCF_002558005.1 of Bacillus sp. AFS012607. Classification (NCBI taxonomy): domain Bacteria; kingdom Bacillati; phylum Bacillota; class Bacilli; order Caryophanales; family Bacillaceae; genus Bacillus; species Bacillus sp. AFS012607. The sequence continues at coordinate 20,985 of NZ_NTVM01000023.1, read as the reverse complement.
TAATTTCTTTCTTCACCGCTGTTAACGACTTCGTTGCATGTTCAGCTAAATAATCATCAGCTACTTCTGGTACAGTGTATGTATCTTGATTATTAATTAACTGCTGCATATACTCTTGATACTCTTTATTTAACTTAGGATCTTTACTTAGATTTTCACGATATGCATCATAATTTTTCACGTCATTCGCACGAATTAAATCTTGAATTTTATCAAATGTTTCAAACTGATGCGTATATAAGTAAGACTGCAATGCGAACGAGTAATTATAGAAATCCCAAGAACCGTATTTAGCAAATAGTGTGCGCTCTGCAGTATAACGGCTTGCAGGATCAGATGATAATCCGCTAATTATACTCTTTCTTGGTACAACGTTATTCGTACGAGTAGAGCCTGCGAAAAACTCTGCATTTCCTTCTTGGAACCAAGTTAACCTTTCATTTTGATACATATCTCCTCTTCCAAATAAACCAGGAACTTCATATCTCCCTTGCAGATAATGAGTAAATTCATGACGGAATAACTCTTCTAAACTATAAATACTTTGCTCTGGTGTACGCTCATATGTAAAGAATGTTCCTGTTTCTTCGATATAAATTCCACCGTTGTTTGTTTCATACCCATACAATTGTCTATTTAACTGATATTCATCTGGACTATTATAAATTACGATTGTTAACACATCATCCGCATTTCCTGGCTCTAATGCTTTGTCATTTCCAATTACACGGTGATACTGTGCCTTTACTTCCTTCGCAGCCCAATATAATCTCTTAATTTTTTCTTCTGATACTTTATCTCCTGTTTTGAACACAATTGATCCATCATCGAATGTATACGTTTTTGGTAAGTACTGCTCTTTTCCTTCTTTACGTATTTTCTCTAAATCTACTGTATTCCCGCTATAATCTTTACCATTATAATTTGTTGTAATTTGTTCTATCGCAACAAAATATGGTTCACTTAAGTGTGGGTACATATGCATTGCTTGTGTAACAACCTCTAATCCTTTATTCGGATTGCTATGAAATTTCCCTAAACGGCTTGCAAAATAAATACCATTATTAACGAGCCATTTATTTTCTGACGTTACTTCATTTAAAAGAGCAATACGATTTATTTCATTAATAAACCCATCTACTTTTCCATACCACATCGTTTCATTCGCTTCTTTACGGGCCTCAACTAAATACGACTGTATATCATAGTCAATCCCTTGCATAATATCGTATATTGCTTGTCCCTTCATTCGATCATTTACATAAGTAGTAAAATTATCATTGTATTGCTTTAAAATATTTGATGCGTATTGAACTGTTTCAACATCACTTGATGCATTACTAATTAATTTTCCGTATGCAGATACGACTGTATCTTGTTCATCTGTACCAAGCTTAAAGTTTGGATTTTTTGCGATTGCTTTTAAAGCAGGTAAACATTTATCCTGGAAGCTTCTTTCATTTAATTCACTTAATTCGTTATTATAAAATGCCAGATAAAAAGCGGAACGCAACACTTCAGTAAACGTTTGAATTCCTTTTGAATCATCTTTCGTAAATGTACTACCTCTATGAGCTAATTCATCTATAATGACTTGCATTTTTCCTTTATCTTTATAAAAGGCCTTTGTGTCTTCATTAAACTGGAATAAATCTGTAATTTGGTGCCACTTAATACTGCCTAATGTTTCAACTAATTCTTGATTATTCATTTTGTTTAAATCAGCCATTGAATAGCTTTCTTTAACTTGCTTTACTGCCGTTTTCTTCGTAATAGATGCTGGTCGCTGTGAAAAATCGCCTACTTTTAAACGTTCTTGAAATGATAAGGTTTCATCAACTTTTGAAACATGCCCAACTTCATCTACTGGCTTTTCAATTCCAACCGGTTTCGTTTTTAGCACATTATACGGTACTTTTTCTTCCGCTACTGCATGAGTTTGAAGTGCCCCTAACGATAAAGCCATTGTACTAATGCTAAGCATCACTTTATTGATCTTTGATTTCTTGTTCATATCCTTGCCCCCTATTTTAATATTCCATTCAAGAATTTAACATAAAATCTGGATGTAACAATATAAAATGCAATATTTCATATTATTTCTTCCTATAATTTGTACATATCGTGAACACCCTTTCCTTTATCTAACCTCCGCTGATTATGAACTTATAACAATCAAAATTCCCTTTTACAAATATTAAAAAGAGAATTTTTTGACATTTCACCCTTTAATTGTTATGGTTAATATAATTGTTAACTTTATTAAATAAAGGTGGGATTCTATGATAAAAAAAGAGAACAGTGTATTTTATATCTCCATCTTGCTTACAACCTTATTTATTATATGGGGTGTCATACCAGCAAGCTGGATACAAGGCCATGATTTACAAAGTATCACATCTTCTTTAAACTCATTTATCCTCAATAAATTTGGATGGTTTTACTCTCTACTTATGACCACAATGCTTGTTTTAGCTACTTATTTAGCCTTTTCAAAATACGGTTCTATTCGTCTTGGTAAAGATGGAGAAAGACCAAAATACAGCTATTCATCTTGGTTATCCATGTTGTTTGGAGCAGGAATGGGGATTGGACTCCTCTTCTATGGAATCGCTGAACCGATTTCACATTTTACAGATCCATTAACAGGAAAAGCAGGTACAGAGGAAAGCGCCAAACTCGCTATGCAATATTCATTTTTCCACTGGGGACTCTTTCCGTGGTCACTATACGCGATGGTTGCTTTAACAATTGCATATTTCACATTCCGCAAACAAAAAGGTAGCACAATTGGGGCTACAGTTACTCCATTATTTAATCGATCGAAAAATTCTCCTATCGGAAAAACAGTCGATATTTTGGCTGTTTTAGCCACAGTATTTGGCATTGTGCCATCTGTTGGGATTGGTGCTCAACAAATTGCCGGAGGATTAAGCTATTTATTCCCTTCTATTCATAACACTTTACTTACTCAGCTCGTACTTATAGCTATCTTCGCTGTTTTATATTTAACAAGTGCGCAAACTGGCTTAGATCGTGGGATTAAATATTTGAGTAACTTGAATTTCTCTCTCGCAGGTATTTTACTCGTCTCCTTTTTAATTTTAGGACCAACTGTATTTATTATGAAATATTTCACATCTACACTCGGTTCTTATATCGGCGCTTTACCTAGTATGGGATTAAATTTAGGAGCATTTAGTGAAAAATCTTCTTCTTGGATTGAAAACTGGACTATTTTCTATTGGGGATGGTGGATCTCTTGGTCTCCATTCGTCGGTACATTCATTGCTCGTATTTCTAAAGGGCGCACAATAAAAGAATTTATTATTGGAGTTGTATTAGTCCCAACTCTTATCTGTACATTTTGGTTTGCAGTATTTGGCGGTACCGCTATCCATATGGAAATGTTCCAATCGCTTGGGATAGCTGATGAAATCGCAAAAAATGGTACAGAGATTGGATTATTTGCTGTTATTTCGCACCTACCATTCTCTACATTTTTAACGGTTATCGGGTTAATTTTAGTAGCCACATTTTTCGTTACTTCTGCCGACTCGGCAACATTTGTTGTTTCAATGCAAACGAGTAACGGAAGCTTATCACCGAAAAATAGTTTAAAACTTATATGGGGATTAACAATCGCGATCATTGCAGCACTTTTATTACAAGCTGGAGGATTAAATGCACTACAAATTGCAGCTATAATCGCAGCACTACCATTTTCTATCGTAGTCGTTCTTATGGTTGCTTCGCTATTTAAAGAGCTGCGAAAGGAAGATGTTAATTCGCAAACGAAAGAAGTTCCGCAAAAAATAAAAAAGATTATGTAACAATTGGCACCTCAAATTACTTCTGAATCCGTGATGACTGAGAGAAAAAAGAAAATTAACAAACCCCATTCGTATGAAATATAATTTTCATACGAATGGGGTTTTACTCTATCTATTACACAAAAGACAAACATTAATTATATACAATAATAAGATTAAACGTTATTTATTTCTTAAATAACCTCTTTCTAAATACGAACATACTTAGTGCGGAAAGAACAAGTGTTATTCCAGAAAGTAAAGTCGATGTGCTAGCTTCACCGCCTGTTGATGGTAAAGATTTCTTTCCTTCCTCCGTCTTATTAACATGTTGTGTATTTAAAGTATCTGCTGTTCTGCCTTCGTTTTCAACAACCTGATTATTTCCTTTTGGCTCTTTTACTTCCTCTTTCGCTTCTTCAACTTCTTTTGTTGGTTCTTTCACTTCTTCTTTTGACTCTTCCACTTCCTTTGTTGGCTCTTTTACTTCCTCTTTCGCTTCTTCAACTTCTTTTGTTGGTTCTTTCACTTCTTCTTTTGACTCTTCCACTTCCTTTGTTGGTTCTTTCACTTCTTCTTTTGGTATTAATTTTTCTACTATATTCTGCATTACAATGCCACTATATAATATGCCAGTCTCATAATGATCTGCATCTAAATCAAATTCATATATTTTTTCTCCTAAAGTACGCCAAATGATTCCCTCATCAGTAAGAGTTCCACCTTCACTCTTTAGTGTAATCTTTTCAATTGGCTCTCCCTCTAAATCATATACAGGTATTTTCACTTCTTTATTTATTTCTGCATCATCCAAAATGACCTTTTGCCTTCTAACATCAATTGTTACCCACTGACCTAATTGTATTAATGGCCTTACATCACGAATCTCATTTTCAGCTAATTTTAAACTAAGTAAGTCTAACATTGAGCCAAGAACCGTTACATCTGTAATACGATTCTCAGTAAGATTTAACCACTGTAAATTTTTCAATGAAGATAGCGGTGTTATATCTTCAATTTGATTATGAGATACATTCACATTATTCAATCGTTTCAAGTTTGAGATGAAATCAATATTTTTCAGGCCTACTCCTTCTAAAGTAAGGTTTTCTAAGTTCGTCATGTACTCTAAACCTGTTATATCTTTTATCTCATTTCCTTTTTCTTTAAGTATCTCTAATTTTTTAACCTGTAATAAATCTTCTTTTGTGATAGGAGCGTTTAAGTTCTCTCTACCTAAATTCTCTTTATTAATATGTTGTTGTAAAGTTTTATCGAGAATTACATTTGCACGTTCTTTTTGTTTTTCAACTATATTCTGTATAACCGTACCATTAAATCTTATTTTACTTTCAGTAGAATTAGTATCTAGTTTAAATTCATATATTTTTTCTCCAGGACTATTCCATTTTATAAATCCGTTATTCAGAGTAGCCCCCTCACTTTTTACATTAATATTTTGAAGTGGTTCTCCCTTAAGGTTGTATACTGGGATTTTTAATTCCTCATCTACGCTTGCTTCATTTAAAAAGATTTTTTGTCTTTGAATGTCAATTGAAATTCGCTTACCTAATTCCTCAACAGGCCTTACGTCAGAAATTTCATTTGCTCCAAGATTTATCTCATGTAAATTTGTTAAAGTGCTCAACGGCGATATATCAGAGATATAATTCTCTTCTAAATTCAGCACTTGTAAATTTCCTAATTGAGATAATGGTGATATATCTTTTATTTCACTATCAGCAATTTCTAGTTCAATAAGATTACTCATTTTACTAATAGATTCAACATTATTAATTTTATTGTTCCCTATCCATAATAGTTCCACATTATTTAATCGATCAATTCCATTAAGATCACTGATTTGATTATTTGCTAAGTATAATTGTTTCATAGTTGATAATGTAAATAATGGCTGGATATCTTTAATGTTATTACCGATTAAATCTAATGTTTTGATTTTTTTCATTTTACTTAATGGTGTAAGATCAGAAATTTTATTATCTCTTAAAAAAAGCATATTAATATTCTCTAATTGCCCAATTGGATGAATACTTTCAATTGAATTAGAAGTTAAATCAACGTACTTCAAACTTCTCAATTTCGAGATAGCTGATATATCTGTTACATTAGACTCTCGTAACGTCAACTTCTCTAAATTTGTCATATACTCTAAACCAGCTATTTCATTCATCCCTTTACCTGAATAAATGGATAATGTTTTAATTTGTAATAAATCTTTCTTTGTGATTGGCGCATCTACATTATCTCTATCTAAGTTATATTTATTAATATATTTTTGTAATTGCTTATCTAATATTACATTTCCGTTTTCATCTTGTTGCTCCTCTTTATTTTCCTTTTGTTTTTCTGAAACATTGTTTTCTAAATTTATAGCATTTACTTCAAACTGCACTTGATATTTATTATCATAGGCCATCGTTGGAATATAAATATGCATTTGCATATTGTATGTTTTTCCTAATTCTCCAACTTCAAATTGAATAACCTTCGTCCCATTTTTCTTTTTGTCTTCTGATAGGACCTTTACATCATGAAACACACCTGGCGTATGAATATCCTCTGTTTTCAAGTATTGGAAGAAATCACTATCACTTAACGTTGCTGTTACAATTTTCTTTCCATTCTCAATTGTTAATTTCGGATCCTTTATATAAACAGCTGCCATAGACTCTTCATTCGTTTTATCTTTATACGCTTTAATAACAGCATCATATGTACCATCTTCTAAACCTTGTCCCGTTTTATTCGCCTCAATTGCCACTGCCGCTAAAGCAGGTGTTGAATAAACAGCAAACGGAAGTGATAACGCCGCCGCTATAATCATTGCATTTATACGTTTTCTTTTATTTTGTTTCAACTTTACATCTCCTCCAAAATATATAATTCGAAATGTAATCATTTCTCGAATAAATGATAATGATTTTCATTATCATTGTCAACTAAAAAAATAAAAAGTTTACAAAAAAAGAACCTCTTTAAAAGAGGTTATGCCATTTTCTCACCTGATTCTTCTCTAAAAAAGCTTTTCATCGCATGAAATACGTCTGCTTTTTGCTTTAAAATATAGTATCTAAAGTTTTCATCTTTAATATTTTTATAGGCTGACATGAGTGTACTATGGCGATTATACTGATTCACTTCCCCATATCCAAACATATTACATTTCTTCATTAATTCTTCCACAAGCTTTACACACCTAGCGTTATCTGATGTTAAATTATCACCATCTGAAAAATGGAATGGATAAATATTATAGCGGTCTGGTGAATATTTATTATCAATCAGTTCTAATGCCTTTTTATATACGGAAGAACATATTGTTCCGCCACTTTCTCCTTTTGAGAAAAATTCTTCTTCTGTGACGACTTTCGCTTCTGTATGGTGAGCAATAAATTCAATATCAACTGTTTCATACTTTGTTCGTAAAAATCTTGTCATCCAGAAAAAGAAGCTACGTGCCATATACTTCTCCCACATTCCCATCGATCCACTCGTATCCATCATCGCTAACACAACAGCCTTTGAATCTGGCTTTAATACTTCATTCCAAGTGCGGAACTTTAAGTCTTCTTGATGAATTGGATGGAAAGATGCTTTACCACGCATCGCATTTCGTTTATATGCAGATATCATTGTTCGTTTCTTATCGATATTTCCCCATAATCCTGTTTTTCTAATGTCATTAAATTCAACATGTTCAATCCGATTTTCATCTATTTCTTTTCTCTTTAAATTAGGCAGCTCTAACTCTCTGAAAAACGCTTGCTCTAATTCTAAAATAGAGACTTCAGCTTCATAGTAATCTTCCCCAGCTGCATCTCCTGCTCCTTGCCCTTTTCCTGGCCCTTTTTGTTTTTGACCACCTGATCCATCTCTCGCAACGACATCACCAACTTTACTGTCACCGTTTCCTTGCCCAACATGTTTATTTTTATCATAATTGTATCTAATCTTATATTCATCTAGAGAACGAATTGGTATTTTTACAACATCTTTGCCATTAGACATAACTATACTTTCTTCTGTTACAAGATCGGGTAAATTATTCTTAATTGCCTCTTGTACTTTTTCTTGATGGCGTTGTTGGTCGTCATATCCTTTGCGATGGAGGGACCAGTTTTCCTGTGAAATCGTATAATTTGGTTGATTTTCTTCGCCCATTCCTTTCCCTCCTTACTGTAATTGTCTTCCTTTATGAACAGCAATCTATAAATTTTGTTCTGTACTGTGCAAGCTAGAATATTTGAAAGGTAACTGCCCACAGAAAATCATCCCATAAACATTTATAACGTTTTTCATACAATACCCGAGCATCCTAAACAAAATTTTGCCACTCACATAATAGAAAGAAATATTCAGCCACTGATAAGAAAGAAACACAATGCATTGTTGCACACATTTTTACTTTGCAACATATTGTATTGTGTTGGCTTTTTTCGTATGAATGGTTGGTTACTCTATCATATGCATATTGTAAAAATAATTGACAATAAATTCATGAAATTGCATCTTAATTTATTACATTTGGACAAGGTATGACACTTTATACACATATGAACGGATAATAAAACGCTGTCCCGCAAAATACAAGAGACAGCGTTTTGTTATCAAACTATCGGTTTAACAAGCTACCTACATAGCGTAATAATTCATTTGCTGAAGAAGAATTATAGCCATGCTCATCAATTAAACGCGCAACAACATCATTGATTTTCTTAAGCTGATTTTCGTCTGGCGTTTTCGTTGATGTTGTAATTTTCACTATATCTTTTAAATCAGCAAATAGTTTTTTCTGAATCGCTTCACGAAGACGTTCATGTGAATTATAATCAAAGCGTTTTCCTTTACGGGCATAAGCAGAAATGCGAATTAAAATCTCTTCACGGAACGCTTTCTTAGCATTTTCTGAAATCCCAATTTGCTCTTCAATTGAGCGCATTAATTTTTCATCTGGACTCATTTCTTCTCCTGTTAACGGATCACGTAATTTCGATTTATTGCAGTACGCCTCGACGTTATCTAAATAATTATCCATAAGTGTCTTAGCCGATTCTTCATATGAATAAACAAACGCCTTTTGTACTTCTTTCTTTGCGATTTCATCGTATTCTTTTCTCGCTAATGAGATGAAATTCATATAACGTTCACGGTCTTCATTACTAATCGATGGATGCTGATCCAGCCCATCTTTTAAAGATCTAAGTACATCTAACGCGTTAATAGATGGTACCTCTTTTCGAATGATTGTAGACGAAATTCGGTTAATGACATAACGAGGATCAATACCCTTCATACCTTCATCTTGATATTCTCGTTGTAGCTCCTCTACATCAATCGCATTATAACCTTCTACCGTTTCTCCATCATACAAACGCATCTTTTTAATTAAATCAATATCCGGACGCTTCGGATCTTTTAAACGAGTTAAAATAGTGAACATTGCTGCAACGCGAAGTGTGTGTGGTGCAATGTGAACATTCGACACATCACTTTCACGAATCATTTTTTCATAAATATGTTCTTCTTCACTTACTCGTAAATTATAAGGAACTGGCATTACAATAATTCTTGAGTGCAATGCCTCATTTTTCTTATTTGCTATAAATGAGCGATACTCTGTTTCATTCGTATGCGCTACAATTAATTCATCTGCTGAAATAAGCGCAAATCTTCCCGCTTTGAAATTCCCTTCTTGCGTAAGCGATAATAAGTGCCATAAAAACTTCTCATCACATTTTAACATCTCTTGGAACTCCATCATTCCTCGGTTCGCCTTATTTAATTCTCCATCAAATCGATACGCACGCGGGTCTGATTCTGAACCATATTCTGCAATCGTAGAAAAGTCCAGACTACCTGTTAAATCTGCAATATCCTGTGATTTTGGATCAGACGGGCTAAATGTACCAATCCCTGTACGGCGATCTTCAGAGAAGAAAATACGCTCTACAACTACATCCTCAATTCTTGATCCGTATTCTTGCTCTAAACGCATGACATTTAGTGGTGATAAATTTCCTTCAATTCTAACCCCATACTCATCAAAGAAATCATCTCGTAAATGATGTGGAATTAAATGCAGTGGATCCTCATGCATTGGGCATCCTTTAATTGCAAAAATTGCTCCACGATCTGTTCGTGAATATGTTTCTAATCCTCGTTTCAACATCGTAACTAACGTTGATTTCCCTCCACTAACAGGACCCATTAATAATAAAATTCTTTTTCTAACATCTAATCGTTTTGCGGATGGATGAAAATATTCCTCTACAAGACGTTCTAGAGCATCCTCTAATCCAAAGAGCTGATTACTAAAGAAGTTATACTTTCTTCTACCATCAACTTCTTCAATTCCAGCATCTTTTATCATATTGTAAATGCGAGAGTGTGCTGTTTGAGCCACCCATGGTCTTTCTTTCACAAGCTCCAAATACTCCGCAAACGTACCTTCCCATTGTAACCGTTCTTCTGCTGCTCGATGCTGTTCAATCTTTTTTAGAATATCCATTATAGCTCCTCCCCCATCTCCTTGTTCAATCGGATTATTATAAAAGGTATGCTAGGATGTCCTTAAACATTCTTTAAATCAAAACGAAATATATAATAGCACGCTAAAATTCTCTCCAAAATTCAAAGAAAATTCTGTATAATATAGGTATTAACGTTTTCACACTGCTATTCATTATAAATAAATTCTTTTCTTCTAAGAACCTTACATACATTTTGGGTAATAAATAGAACTCGTGAACCGAAAAAAGTAAGGAGGATATTAGTATGAAATTATTATTAATTTTAGGTGTATCACTCACATTTCTTACAGCTATTTTTACATCTGGTTACAATGACAAACCAGGTACACATAAAAAATGATGTGCTTTTAGCACATCATTTTTTTATACATTATTTATAATACATATTTTCCATATCATATTTGGATAATGGTCGACTATAATAATAACCTTGTACAAGCTTCACATTCTTTTCTTTCAAAAACTGTATTTGCTCCTTTTTTTCTACTCCCTCTGCAATTACATTCAGTTCTAAAGTATGAGCTAAATGAATAATTGCAGCTGTAATATTCGTATCACGTTCATCTATATGTATACCTTCCATAAAAGAACGATCAATTTTTAAAGTATCAATTGGATATGTTTTCAAGTAACTTAAAGATGAATAGCCTGTTCCAAAATCATCTAAATGAATCTTTAAATTTTGTTCTTTTAATTGTAGTAACACTCTCTTCGATATATCTTTATGTATAAGAGCTCCTTCTGTAACCTCTATCGCTAATAAATAAGCTGGTACATTGTACTTATTTAAAGCCCGTGTAATCATCTCTATTAATGTAATAGAGCGAAAGTGTCTAGCTGAAATATTAACTGCAATTGGGACCACTTCATATCCTTTATTTAACCATTCGCGCAGTTGCTGACACACTTGATTTACTACCCATTCATCGAGCTTAATAATAAATCCTGTTCTTTCTGCCAACGGAATAAATTGATTTGGAGAAACAAATCCTAATTCCTTATTCTCCCACCTTATTAAAGCTTCCATACTAGCTATTTTTTTCGTTTCAATATTAATTTGTGGCTGATAATATAAGAAAAACTCATTTTTTTCTATAGCACGATGTAACTGGTTTTCTATTATAAACCTTTGTTCACGCTCACAGTCTAATCCACTACAATAAAAATGATAATGTCCTTTTCCTTTTTCTTTTGCTTTTTCTAAAGCAGCATCGACCCTCTGAAATAGTATTTTTTCATCTTCTCCATCTGCTGGAGCCATTACAATTCCAATTGACGCACTTAAATATACATCTTCTTCCTCGATTACAAAATATTCACTAATATTTTTCAGTATGCCTTTTGCAATTTCCTCTACACATTCTTTTGTTATATTTTCTATTAACATAACAAATTGATCATCGTGTTCTCTAAATAAGTGCATACCTTCTATTTTTAGATTGCTTAAACATTCTGTAACTTTTTGTAATACTTTATCTCCCTCTTTATGACCAAATGTATCATTAATACGATGAAACTCATCTAAATCTATAAATACAAGCGCAAAATTTATACTCTCTTTTAAAAAAGTATTTAACTTATTTGTACATGAAATTCTATTCATTAATCCCGTTAACTGGTCATAGTAGGCTAAATATTCTGTTCGCATTTCGTTTAATACTTGCCTTGTAACATCTCTCGTAACAATATAAACTCCAACAATTTCACCGTTCACAATAATCGGGATAGTTCTCAAAGAAATATATAGCTCGTACCCTTCTTTATGAACATATTTCTTTGAAACAATTTGTTTTGCTCTTCCCTGCAGAGCTCCTTTAAATAGAATTTGAAAGTCTTTTTCATATTCTTTATTAATGAATTCAAAAATAAATTTATTATTTAACTCTTCATACCGGTATCCAAATATTTCATACGTTGCCGGGTTTGCATATGTAACTCTCCCTATAGAATCTATAGATATAATTGAGTCATTATTATATTCTAGTAACGACTTAAATAACATTTGTTTTTCCTCTATCTCTGTCTTCTCCTCAATTTGAGCTGTAATATCTCTTGTAATACAAATAACAAATTGACATATTCCTTCTTCATCGCAGACAGGATTAAGTGAAGATTCATAATGTATCTCACCTTTTTGTAATTTGACTACATCACAAAATGTGTGTGCTTTCGCTTCTCTCACTACTTTTTCATATTGCCTTTGCAATATCCCCGCTATATCTTTTGGTAATACTTCTGCAAAAGTTTTTCCATAGCACTCTTCGCTTAACCTAGCATAATCCATTCCTATTCTATTCACATACATATATTTAAACGTTTCATCATCAATAACTTTCAAAATAAATACTAAATCTTGAATAGCATGTAATAATCCTTGTCTAATTAAATCCATATCTATCATACTTAAAAAGGTATTTTGATTACTATATTCTTCCTTCATATTTATCTCAACCCGTCTTATCTATTTTTAATCATATATCCCATTCTATATGATTATGTCCTCTCTTTTAAATGTATGATTACATATTATTTTTATTTTATAAAAAAAAGTCGCCATATGGCGACTTTTAATAAACGATTTCTAAATCTAATCCAGGGTAATTTTGTTGACGGAACGCTTCATAAATTAAAATTGCTGCTGTATTAGATAAATTTAATGAACGTACTTTATCTGTCATTGGAATACGTAAACAATGATCAAAGTTTTCTTCGATTACATTAGCTGGTAAGCCGTTTGTTTCTCTTCCAAATACAAAATAGTAATCCTTCTCGCGCTTGCTATAGTCAAACGCTGTATGAGCTTTTTCGCCATACTTCGTTAAATAGAAGAATTCACCATCTTTATTTTTTTCATAAAATTCTTCAATTGAATCATAATACGTAATTTTCACGTGCTGCCAATAATCTAATCCGGCACGCTTTAACATTTTATCATCCGTTGAAAATCCAAGCGGTCTAATCAAATGTAATTCTGTTCCAGTTGCTGCACAAGTACGAGCAATATTCCCTGTATTTGCTGGAATTTCTGGCTGATATAAAACAACATGTACTCCCACGCGATATTCACCTCTGTTTTTTGTCTACTACGTATTATACCACTTGAGCGAAAAATCTCTACCCATTAATAATATGAAAGAATTTATATTTCATTTGTGGTGTATATTTACTAGAGTCTTCATAGTTCCAATAACGTCGACGGCTATTCGCTGAATGTGCATTTACAAGCGGCATACCATCTGCATCTTTTGCTACTACAATCGTCGTATGATTCCATCTTCCGTCATCCTCGAAATCATAAGCAATAACATCTCCAAGAATAAGTTCTTCTGGCCTCTCTACCGCCTCTGCTCGAAGTCCTGTTGTAGCACCTGACAAATACCAATAAAAAGAATGTGCAACAGCCCAGCTCCAACTCCACTGATTCTCCCTTTGCCACCATCCTTTACGAATATTAGGATATCCGTTCATAGGTACTTCTCCAGTATGAAGACATTGAGAAATAAAATTCGTACAATTATCAGGGAAATTACGATACATAGGATTTCGGTCATCCCACCAACGCTCTGCATATTTCACTGCCTCTAAACGATTATACTGATAAGAACCGTACTTCTCTTTCGTAATTTCCCTTTCTAATGTCTCACCCATTCTAATTTCTTCTGACACTTCAATATCATAATCGCCTATAATCCGACTATTATTTAAACAAACTCTTCGTTTTAATTGTTCCTCTTCAATATAAAATAATTCTTTATGCTTAATTAAATATTTAAAATGTATTTGATAATCAATTTCTTGATGGTCATTACTATTTAATTGTCTAATGAAAGAAACATCCGCAGTTGCTTTCACTATATGTGCACTACGCCTTTGAAACAATTGTTTCTTTCTCTGTGCCATTTGTAGTAAATCCTCAGCAATACCATCCACGTCTGTTCGTTTCTCTGTGATATATGCTAAAAACTGTTGTACTTGCTTTTCAATATTCATTTTTACAGCCATTTCGTTTCCCTCCCATATTACAATATGAAAAAGGGAAATATTATCTACTCTTTTTTCTGTGCTAACAATTCAAGCCCGCGCTTCATTTCATGAAGTACTTCTTCATCTTTCTCACGTTCCATCGCTTTCTCAATCGCTTCGCCTACTCCATCTCCCCCAATTTTCCCAAGTGCCCATGCTGCCGTTCCGCGCAATACCGGTCTTGGGTCATCTTTCATAACACCAATTAAATCAGGAATTGCCGATGCTTCTTTAAAATGTGCTAATGCTAAAATCGCATTTCTTTGCAGTGGCTTTTTCCCTCTCCATGACCCTGACATAATCCCATATTTCTCTTTAAAATCACGATTACTAATTGTTAAAAGTGGCGTTAATAATGGTTTAACTAGCTCAGGGTCCGGCTCCATCTCAGGATGATTATGAAAATCCATTCCTTTGTTTTTCGGGCAAACAGTCTGACACGTATCACATCCATATATACGATTTCCTATTTTATCGCGATATTCTTCAGGTAGGAATCCTTTCGTCTGTGTTAAAAACGCAATACACTTCTTCGAATCTAACTGTCCCCCCTGTATTAAAGCACCTGTAGGACAAATATCGATACATTTCGTACAGCCCCCGCATTGATCTTCTATCGGCTTATCTGGCGGGAATGGAACATTTGTAATCATTTCCCCTAAGTATACGTACGAACCGAATTCAGGTGTAATAATAGCACAGTTTTTCCCACTCCAGCCAATGCCTGCACGCTCTGATACAGCTCGATCACTTAATTCACCTGTATCAACCATGGACTTCACTTCTATATCCGGAAGTTTTTCAATTAAATATGCTTCTAATTTTTGCAAACGATCTCGTAAAACAAGATGATAATCTTGTCCCCAAGAAGCACGGCAAAAAATTCCACGGCGTTCTCCACGCTTACTTAATGGTGCATTTTTTAATTTTGAAGGATATGCTAAAGCAATCGCAATAATTGATTTAGCACCCGGTAATAAAAGTTGCGGATTCGTTCTCTTCTCTATATCAGGCTCTTCAAATCCAGATTGATAATTTAATTGTTGTTGCTGGATTAAGCGCTGCTTTAATTCCTCAAAAGGAGAAGCACTCGCAAAGCCTATTTTATCTATGCCAATTGTTTTACTATACGCAATTACATCTTGCTTTAATTGTTCAAAATCCACTCTTAATCGCCTCCTCAGATGAATCCATCATCCCTTATGTAACGACTTTATTGGTTAGTAATTCACTTTTGGAATACTATTATTTACTTCTATTTTCGCATGTAATTATATTTTTCAAACATTAAAAAACGCAATGCCTCGTTTATCTCGGAAACGAAACACTGCGTTGATCACAATTTATAGAAAAACATTTAATAAAATTTGGAGCGGGTGAAGAGAATCGAACTCTCGACCAGAGCTTGGAAGGCTCTTGTTTTACCACTAAACTACACCCGCAAATATGAATTACATATAAGATATTAGAATAACTTATGTAAAGTAGTATAGCATGTTAAAAAAATAGAGGCAAGAATTTTATCGAAAAAAGTCGAAAAAGTGATGAGAGACCTCATCACTTTTTCAATTCTTTATCAATGGCCTTCTTCATACTATCGAAATCAGGGTTTGCAAGATTTCCGTTTACATATACTGAAGGAGCACCTTGAACTTTTAATTTTTGAGCACGATCTGAATCTTTACGTACTTTTTCTGTAATTTCTTTACTGTGTAAATCTTTCTTAAATTTCTCTACATCAACTTTTGGAAGTTTCTCTTTCACAATGCTAAGAAGCAAATCTTCTGTAATCCATTCTTCCGTATCTTTCTTTTGATTTTGATAAATCTCATCATAGAAAATCCAGAATGAATCTTTATCTTGTTTATAAATTGCTTCACCAGCTGCTGCACCTAAATCCGAGTCTTTTCCGATAAATGGGAAGTTAATAAAATATAACTGCACTTTGCCTTTATCAATATACTCTTCTTTTAATCGAGGTAATACTGTTACATCCCAAGTACGACAAGCAGGACATTTGAAGTCTCCAAATTCAACTACCTTAACTGGAGCATCATCTTTCCCTAAAGATTGTTGCGTGGAATAAGCAAACATCTCATTCCCTTTATCTTTTTTGTCATTTATGATGCTATACGCAATTGTTCCAATTACAATCAATACTGCGATAGAAAAAACTATACCAAGAGCCATGAGTTTATTTGATTTCATATACATTCCTCTTTAAATTCATATTCTGTATACAGCATTGTACACAATACACATAATATCAACACTTATATACGTCACGCAATGAACACGCTCACATAAATTACAAAAACACAATAATTGTGACGATATTGTGTCACAATTTGTCACAATTTATTCAAAAAAAGAAGCTCCTCTGTAGGAACTTCTCTTAACTTACTGCTTTTTTACGCGCGCTATTTAACATCGACTGCTCTATTTTTATATCATGACGAATTACCAATTTCTCACTAACTGCTTGAACATACTCATCATGGCTTATATAGCCTTCTTTCTCCATTAGTCTCAAAACGACATTTCGTCTCTCTACTGCTTTATCATAATTTTGGGCAGGTGAGTAATAAGCAGGTGCTTTTACTACAGCAGCCATCATTGCACTTTCAGCCAACGTTAATTGGTTCACCTTTTTACCGAAGTAAAGGTTTGCTGCTTTTTCAATTCCCCATGCTCCTTCTCCATAATAAATGTTACTTACATATAATTTTAAAATTTCATCCTTCGTAAATGTACGTTCAATTTTTTTCGTATAAAAAATCTCTTTCCACTTACGAGAAAATGTACGTTCATTCGTTAAAAAAGCATTTTTAGATAGCTGCTGTGTAATCGTGCTTCCTCCTTGTACGACACCACCAGCCTTTATATTCTCAACAGAGGCCCTAATAATTGCTATATAATCTAAACCGTTATGATGATAAAATCTTTTATCTTCTGTCGCAATAAATGCATGTGTTAATGATTCTGGTACCTCTAACTTAGCCGGCACATGTAATTTACTAATATCACTTTGCTCAATCATTACATTTCCAATGAATAATAACGTACAACTTAACAATAATAATAATATAATGGCTTTATAAAAAAGTTTAGTCATTGGATTTAATGCAACTTTTTGATGATAGTTCACCCTAGATAATACTCGTTCTTTCATCTTGAACACCTCTTTTCCACACAGCATATAACTCTTACTTTAAGAATACATTGTTGTAAAAAAATATCCCATCGATTTCTCTTACACGTACCTTACATCATTGTAAGGTATAAAGTGAAACTTTAATAAGCCCTCATCAATCAGGCTTACTGCCCAGCAAATAGTCGGATAAAAAAGTATTGTATCACAGTCTTTTTTTATCTACTATTCATCTGAAATATTGAATATAGGTATGTTAAAGTACGAATAACCAATAAGAGAGTAACCCTTAAGACTATTATATTTTCACTTTACACTTTAATTATATCATCTACAAATATATGTACTTTTAACTATCTAGTAATCTAAATGTATATAACATATAAAGTGAAACTTTAATCAGTGGAGGTTTTGTTCATCCCCACTGATTATTAGCCCTCACCAATTGAGCTGCCCGGCAAATAGCGGGATAAATCCATTATACAGAACAAACGTTCTACAAATCAATACTAGCGCTATTATTATTTTGACCTTTTTCTTAAACAGTATACAAAAAAAAGAGTAGTGATTTGAATGTATCTCAAATCAGTCACTCTTTTCTTTACAATCTTCCTATTAAACTATACGGCTGTACTTCCCACGTTTCGTACGGAATATAATGTGTTGCTCTCATCGCATCAAGCGTTCTGGATTTCATATGAGGACGCGTTATATACTCATCTATATTCTCTTCATTTAAAGCAACAAATTTAGCCTCTTGTATTTCTTCAGGTTGAATTTTTATTTCACCGCTCACATATGCCACTTTAAAAACAACAGCTAAAATATGCATAGAAGCATTATAGTAAACACCTGTAACTCCAACCGGCTTCACAGTTAAACCGGTTTCCTCAAACATTTCCCTACAAACTGCTTGATCGAGCGCTTCTCCTTCTTCCACCTGTCCTCCTGGCAACTCCCACGTATCCGATCGCCAATGTACTTTAGCTAATAACACTTCATCTTTTTCATTTGTTAAATAACCTGCTACAGCAACGATATGCTTTGGTGTTTTATGTTCCATATTAAACCTCCTAGAAATAATGATTATTTCATATATCCCTATAAGCATATTCCCTGTCTACAACAAAATACCTTTACTAATTCATCAACTTAATTAACTTCATAAAAAAAAGCCTCTATCCGTTAAACGGACAGGGCTTCTATCGTATTATTCTCCTAAGTCTACGTTGTGGTAAACTTGTTGCACATCTTCTAAATCTTCTAATGCATCAACCATTTTCTCAAATTGTACTTGAGCATCTTCGGGAAGTGTAACATCACTTTGTGCAAGCATTGTTAATTCTGCAACTGTAAATTCTTCAACACCAGCACCTTTAAGTGCAGATTGTACTGAATGGAATTGATCAGGTTCAGCATACACGATAACAGAATCTTCTTCTTCTAGAATGTCACGTGCATCAACATCTGCTTCCATTAAAATTTCAAGAACTTCATCTGATGTTTTACCTTCAAGGCCGATAACAGCTGTCGCATCAAACATGTAAGCTACAGAACCGTTTACACCCATGTTACCACTGTTTTTGCTAAATGCAGCTCGTACATCTGCTGCAGTACGGTTTACGTTATTTGTAAGTGTATCTACAATAACCATAGCTCCATTTGGTCCAAATCCTTCATAACGAAGCTCGTCATAATTTTCCTCTGAACCGCCTTTTGCCTTTTCAACTGCACGATCAATAATTGTTCTTGGTACATTGTATGTTTTCGCACGTTCTAATACGACTCTAAGCGCTTGGTTTGATTCTGGATCTGGCTCTCCTTGTTTTGCCGCCACATAAATTTCACGTCCAAATTTCGCGTATATACGGCTTGTATTTGCATCTTTCGATGCTTTTTTGTCTTTAATATTGTTCCATTTACGGCCCATACTTTCCACTCTCTTTCTCGTTTTAAATCTACATAAAAATATTAATATGAAATATAATGTGTGTTCAACACATTTTTAAAAGAAATATAAAAAGTTCATTTTTGATTCATATTACAGACATAATATAAATCACTATCATTTTGTTCTTTCGACAAGTTATATTATACATGAATTCCTAAGTTTATTACGAATTTTAGCATCACATAATATAATTTAACAAAAAAGACTCTAACATTTCTGTTAGAGTCTTTTTATATTGCCGATACCTATTTCCATAATATTCCCATAATTACTTTCTATTGCTGTACAATAAAAATAGGGAAAAATTTGAAGAAAAGGTGGAGGGAGAATTATGACACATTCAAATGAGAAAAAATCACATGCTTTTAAAGGAATAGGAGAGAAGTTAAACCCAACTATCTATCAAGTAAGATTCATGAAATTAGATGAACCAATCCAATTTGAGGCGTTTCCTGAATTGAAGGAATTAGGGGACTGGTTGAGTACTTCAACGCACATGTGGTCGTGCCACTCAACTATGTACAAATACAACAGAGAAAAGTTTGAAAAGAAGTTTTTAGAAATTACGAAATTAACAGCTGATCATGTACTAATATCTACTGGTGGTGTCGGATTTAACTTCATGTCACCGGGGTGGAGAAATTCTCTCTAGAGTGCTCGAAGGGAATATTATAGAATACCGCAATTAAAAGGATAAAATTGAATGTTTGTTTTTATCCTTTTAATGTTTCGCAGTTTACTCACCGTACACTTTTTGTGCTTATTTTGTCATGTAATGAAAAGAAAACAAAAAAAACTCTATACTAATTGTATAGAGTTTTTTTACGACGTTCATGATACCGATGGTCGGGGTCGAACCGACACTCCCGAAGGAACACGATTTTGAGTCGTGCGCGTCTGCCAATTCCGCCACATCGGCACAAAAGAAAAGGCGGCAACCGGATTTGAACCGGTGATAAAGGTTTTGCAGACCTCTGCCTTACCACTTGGCTATGCCGCCATATTAAATTTCATTGGAGCGGAAGACGGGATTCGAACCCGCGACCCCAACCTTGGCAAGGTTGTATTCTACCACTGAACTACTTCCGCAAAAATGGCTGGGCTAGCTGGATTCGAACCAGCGCATGACGGAGTCAAAGTCCGTTGCCTTACCGCTTGGCTATAGCCCATCGAATTCTTACTTAATTATATGTAAGTATCAATTAAATTATTTGTAATTTTAAAAATAAAAATGGGGCGACTGATGGGAATCGAACCCACGAATGCCGGAGCCACAATCCGGTGCGTTAACCACTTCGCCACAACCGCCATGTTGTGTAAATATATTTGGCAGGGGCAGTAGGAATCGAACCCACACTGGAGGTTTTGGAGACCTCAGTTCTACCTTTAAACTATGCCCCTATGTAAATGGTGGAGGGGGGCAGATTCGAACTGCCGAACCCGAAGGAGCGGATTTACAGTCCGCCGCGTTTAGCCACTTCGCTACCCCTCCGA